>CAXBHG010000158.1:0-4865 GCA_963975385.1 uncultured Brevundimonas sp. | reverse complement strand
AGCGGCCGGGTCGAGGCGGTCATGTAGAAGCCGGGCGCGCCCTCGAACAGCACCGGCCGGCTGTTGAGCCAGACGCCGAGATTGCGAGACTTCTTGACCAGACGCACCGGGGCGTCGGGCCCGCGCACGACCACCACGACATCGGCGGGCCGGTCAGTGGGATTGAACACCGCCCCGTAGAGGACGATCGACGCCCCGCGAAAGCCCGAGTCGACCCGGACCCGGGCGTCGGTCAGGGCCGCGGCAACACGCAGATCCCCCTGGGTCGCGACCGACCGTTCGGGGGCCGGGGCCTCATAGGCCGGCGGCGGCGGGGGCAGTTGCATCATCATCCCGCCACCCCGGGGGCGAGGCTGAACAGGTCACCGGGCCGCACGAACAGCTCCAGCCCCATATAGACGCCGACGGCGAGCACGATCAGACCGAGGGCCGCACGCAGGGATTCAGCGCGGAACCGGCCGGACAGGCGCGCCCCGTACTGGGCCCCGACCACACCGCCGAACAGCAGCAGGCTGGACAGGACAATGTCGACCGTCTGGTTCCGGCCCGCCTGCAGCACAGTGGTGATGGCGGTGGTGATGATGATCTGGAACAGGCTGGTACCGACGACGACGCTGGCCCGCATCCGCAGCACATACAGCATGACCGGAATCAGGATGAAGCCGCCGCCGACCCCCATGATGGCCGACAGTATGCCGACAAACATGCCCAGCCCCACCAGGGGGATGACGCTGATGTACAGGCCCGAGCGCGGGAATCGCATGCGGAACGGCAGGCCATACAGCCACATCGGGCGGCGGCGCACCTTGCGCGGGGCGGTCTCGCCGCGACGCCGGCGCAGGATCACCGTCAGGCTCTCGTTGAGCATCAGCGAGCCGATGACGCCGAGGAACAGCAGATAGGAGACGGCCACCACCAGGTCGGCCTGGCCGAGCAGGCGCATGTAGCGGAACATCTCGACACCCAGCAGCGCACCGAGGAAGCCACCGCCCGCCATGATGCCGCCGATGCGGTAGTCGACCAGGCCCTGGCCGGAATAGCTGATCACGCCCGAGGTCGAGGAGGCCACGACGTGGCTGGCCTGGCTGGCCACCGCCACGGTCGGCGGGATGCCCATGAACACCAGGATCGGAGCCATCAGGAAGCCGCCCCCGATCCCGAACAGACCGGACACGAATCCCACCATCGCGCCCAGGATCACCAGGAACGGCCAGTTCACCGAAACCTCGGCGATCGGAAGATAGATATCCAAAGGACGCGCCTTCGGCTGGAACGAACGCTAGGCGCCGGAAAGGCGACGGTGAAAACCTCTTAGCGGGCCGGGAGGCAGCTCGCCACCCGATGCACGCCACAGGCTGGTGTCATCGATCAATATTCGGTCGAAACCTAGACCATTTTCGTTTCAGGTCGATTCGACCCGAAACAAAAATGGTCCGGATTCAAACTGGAGTGAAATCTGAGCGGATTTGGACTGCCTCCACCTCAGCCGATGTCGCTCTAGGCCAGGGGGGCGGCCTCGAAATTTTCCGCAGCGGCGCGGGCCACGCGACGGGCCGAGACCGGAACGGAAACGCCCAGCCGGTCGGCGGCGGCTCGGGCATCATCATCTCCGGCGCGCGCGGCAATCATGTACCATTTGTAGGCCTCGCCGACATTGACGGCCACGCCCTCATCGCCGTTCTCGTAGATGCGGGCGACGTTGTACTGACTGTCGACCAGGCCTCGGCGAGCGGCCTTCAGCAGCCAGTTCAGGGCCTCGGCGCGGTTGCGGGGGCCACCGACGCCGTCGAACAGATACATGCCATAGGCGTGCATGCCCCTGGGGTCGCCGCTTTCAGCCGCGCGTCGGGCCCACAGCCGGCTTTCCTCGAGGTTGACGGCCACGCCGTTGTCCCCGGTCTGGAACAGGCCGGCCAGATGCAACTGGGCCGGGGCATAGCCCAGGCTGGCCGCACGGGTCAGGGTCTCGAGGCCCAGCACGTCGCCGGCCTCCAGCTGTTCGCGGGCGCTGGCGTACAGGGCCTCTTCCTCGGTCGCCGGTCCGGCGGGCGGGGGCGGCAGGTCCGTCGTCGGACTGGTCGCCATGGACAGCAGAGGCCCCTCCGTGGCCCCGGTGTTGACGCCAAAGCCACCCCCGACCCCGCCGAACGAGAACTGCGGCAGGCCATCCTCGCCGGTCAGCTGGTCATAGGCATAGGTGCCGCCGACCATCAGACAGACAGCGGCGGCCGACGCGCCCAGCGCCTTGCGAACCGTGCCGCCATCACGGGCGGCCTGTTTGTCGAGCCGTTCCTGCAGACGCGACTTGCCACCGCGCTTCAGACCGAAGCCCGAACGGGCCGGAGCCTCGGCCTCCGCCGGAGCCATGGCGGCACGGGCGGCCTCAATCGCCTGGCGGGTCGTACTGGCCCGTCCGGCAGCGGCGGCGGCGCGCAGGGCGCGCGGATCGACGAAATCCGTCTCGGCGGCGAAATCATCCGTCTCGACCTCGGGTCCCGCCGAGGCGGCGGCGGTCGCCGCCAGGACGTCGGACACATCGGCACCGCCGAAGCCGGCCATCGGCGGGGCCGCGGGGCCGGACCGGCCGAACGGAACATTGACGGGCTCGGGCTCGGCCGAAACGACCGGCTCGGGCTGGGGCTCGGGCTCGGGTGCCCGCAGCACGGCGTCGCGCACCACCTCGGCCGCCAGGGCTGCGGCGGTCGGAGCGGGAAGGCCGTCCGGTTCAGGCGCTGCGTCGGACTCAGTGGCCGTCATGAACGGTGCCGGGAAGGGGACCGGATCCGGCTCGCCGGTGATGGCGGCGTCGGTCCAGGCGGCGTCATCCTCAAGGCCACCGGTGAAATCATCGTCCTGGAAGGCCGTGGCGCGCCAGTCGGGGCGAACCACCGGAGCCTTGTCGGCGGCGGCGGCGGTGCGCTGTTCCAGGCTGTCGCGGGCCTCGGTCAGGAGCTGGGCGGTGCGCTGCTCGCTCAACCGAACGCGTTCGGCCAGTTCACCGGAAGTCCGCTCGAACCGCTGCTCGACGGTCGCCGTACTGTCGCTCAGCCGTTTGGCGATATCGTCCAGCGCCTGGGACGAGCGGCGCTCTGACTGGGCGATACGGTCGCTGAGCCGGTCGGAGATGCGGGTGATCTCGCCACCCAGCTTCTCCAGCGCCAGCACGTGACGGTCCTCGGCGGCCACCAGCTTGTGGTCGACCGCCTGGGTATGACGACCGATATCCTGTTCGACCTTCTGGTTCAGGGTCGTGGCCAGGCGCTCCAGCCGCGCCGGGACGTCCGTCTCGATCGCGCCGACCCGGCCGTTCAGGTTCTGGGCGATGCGCAGGACCTCACGCCCCATGGCCTCGACCGCCTGGGCCGAGCGCTGTTCGGCGGTCTTGGCCTGCTCGCCGATCGACAGGACCGTCTGCTCAATCCGCGCCATGCGGTTCTCGGACTCGGCCGTATCCAGCCGACGCATCATCTCGGTGCGATTGCTCTCGACCTGACGCGACAGGGTCTCGGCCAGTTTCTCGAACCGGGCCGCGTCCTGGGAGGCCTCGGGACCACCCCGCGTCTCGGCCGTACGCAGACGCTGGTCGAGGCCGGCAAAGGCCCGCTCCAGACCGCGCAAGGCCTCGCCGGTCGAGGCCTGGGCCGCGTCCAGACGGGCCGCGACGGCCGCCATCATGTCGGTTCCGGCACCGGGACCCGCGACCTTTTCGACCGCATCCATACGCTGGCGCAACTCGTTCACGCCCGAGCGCTGGCGCTCCTCGATGTCGTACAGGCGGCCGGCCAGATTCCCGAGGGTGGTCTCGACCTTGCTGAAGGTCTCGACCGTGCGCGGGCCGACCTCCTGCTCGAACCGGCGCAGCCGTTTGTGACCCTCGCGCAGTTCCTCGGCGATATCGTCGATACGGCGACCGTAGGCGTCACCCTTCTGGTCCTGATTTTCCAGCCGCCGGACCAGCCCGGTCACGGCCTGGTCAACCCCCTGGATGGCAATGGTCGAACGGCGCTCTGACGCTTCCAGCCGGGCGGCGATGGCGTCAACGGAAGCGCTCAACCGGTCCCACGGCGGATCCTGGCTGGAATAGGCGTCATCCACGCGGCGGGAGCGGCCACGGCGATCAATGGCGTCAGCGGCATGATCGCGGCGCGACAGGGGCACGATCCCCTCGTCATCGTCGTCCTCAAGGATCATCGTGTTCAGCCACTCGCCGAGCGTCATGCCCGAACGCCGCGCGAGATCCTTGGCGATCTCACGCGCCTTGGGCTCGATACCCTTCACGCTCCAAGGCGCGGCTGCGCTCACTGATTCGACTCCCGACCTCTAGTCTGGACGCTAGACGCCCAGATCAGGGGTGTAAACGGATGGTTAACCCCAAGATGTAGGGGGCTCCCCATCTTCCTGTGGACAGCGCTCCCGACCGGCCGATTTCTCGCCTGATCATGGTTAACCAGAGGTGAAGATTAACCTTCGGGTAAGAAAATCGGCCCTTGCGCCACGTCATCGCGCCCGCCATCTGCTGGCGCGTGAGCCTGACCCTTACCCTGACCCTGCTGGCCGCCGCCGTGGCCCTGACCGTCTTCGCCGGCTGGCGCGGAGCCCGCCCGTGGGACCCGCACCGCGGCGTCCGGATGGTGCCGTGGCGCGTTATCATGCTGCTGTCGGCGACAGCCATCTTCATTCTGGCGATCCATGTCGGCACCCTGCTGGGCGTGCCGCAACGGCCCTACTGACCCGAACCGCCTCCGGCCGGGGTCAGCCGCCCGCCAGACACCAGGCCAGAACGGCCTTCTGGGCATGGATGCGGTTTTCCGCCTCGTCCCAGACCAGCGACTGCGGGCCGTCGATCACCGCATCGGTGACCTCCT
>CAXBHG010000157.1:0-4866 GCA_963975385.1 uncultured Brevundimonas sp. | reverse complement strand
TTCGGCCCAGCGCAGCAGCGGGATCAGGGGCAGGCCCCAGGCGGTGCCGGCGACGGCATAGAACAGCAGATCGATCCACCAGCCGTCGGGCAGGCGCTCGCCGATGCTGATCGCGGCCCAGATATAGAAGGTCAGGAAGGCCAGCACCCCGACCGCGGCGACGAAGCGGCGCAGGCGCGGCGGCATCAGCGCTTGTTCCGGAACAGGAAGAAGCCGAACAGGGCCAGGGCCGAGCCGGCCATGGCCGCGCCGACCCAGAGCCAGTCGTCCATCGTGCCGACGGCAAAAACCCGCACGGCCAGGAACCAGCCACACAGGGCCCCGACGCCGGACACCAGCAGGGTGGCGAACAGGCCGCGGCGACCGGTCAGCTGATCGGCGATCCAGGCCAGGGCAAAGGCCCCGACGACCGCGACGATGATATCGGCGTATTCCACCCGGGGGCACTCCTGCTTGCGACGACACGTCCGTCGATTGCGACTCGATCTGGCCACGAGAGGCGGGCATACCGCCCGTGTCCCGGCGCACTGGATGGCGCGCCGGACATTGTATCGGGCGGAACAGCGGGCGTCGAATGAAGCGTTTTGACATTGACCGGAGCCCGGCGGTGGCGATCTGGCTTTTCGCCTGCGCCGCCCTGGTCTTCGTCATGGTGGTGGTCGGGGGCGTCACCCGGCTGAGCGGCTCGGGCCTGTCGATTACCGAATGGGCACCGCTTCTGGGGGCAATCCCGCCGCTGAACGCCGCCGACTGGGCCGAGGCCTTCGCCCGCTACAAGGCCATCCCGCAATACAGCCAGGTCAATGCCGGCATGAGCCTGGCCGAATTCCAGGGCATCTTCTGGTGGGAATGGTCGCACCGGCTGCTGGGGCGGCTGGTCGGGGTCGCCTTCGCCGTGCCCTTCGCCATCTTCCTTGCGCTGGGCCGGATCCCCAAACGGCTGATCTGGCGCTGCGCCGTATTGCTGGCGCTCGGCGGCCTGCAGGGCCTGATCGGCTGGTGGATGGTGTCCAGCGGCCTGGTCGACCGGGTCGATGTCGCGCCCGAGCGGCTGACCGTCCATCTGGGCCTGGCCCTGCTGCTGTTCATGGGCCTGGTCTGGACCGGGCTCGAGGCCCGGTCGGGCTTCCACGCGTCGCGCGCGCCGGTCGGCTGGAGCCGGGCCGCGGCCCTGCTGCTGGCGGCGGTCTTCATTCAGTGCCTGCTCGGCGGACTGGTGGCCGGGGGCAAGGCGGGCTTCATCTATACGGACTGGCCGCTGATGAACGGCGCGATCCTGGCCCCGGTCGACTGGTCGAAGGGGGTTCTGGCCTTGCTGCATGACCAGGCCCTGACCCAGTTCAATCACCGCATCTGGGCCTACGGGCTGCTGATCTTCGGCACGGCCTATGCCGTCCTCGTCTGGCGCGGGCGGCTGGTCGAGGGCCTGGGGGCCTCGGCCTATGTCGTGGCCGCCACCCTGTGGCTGCAGGCGGCCCTGGGCATCGCCACCCTGATCCACGCGGTGCCGCTGTGGTTGGGGGCCCTGCACCAGGCGGGGGCCGTGGTGGTGCTGTGCGCCGCGACCGTCAACCTGTGGCTGGTCCGGCGGTCGCAGGCGCGGATCTTTACGTCCGGATGGCGTCCCAAGGGCCTGTGATCGCCACGGTGATGCCCGGATACTGGATATTGACGAACAGGGTCCCGCCGTCCGGCGAGAAGACGGCCCCTGCGAACTCCGAATTGCCCAGGAAGACGTTGCGGCCGATCGTATAGAGTTTGCCGTCGGGGGTGACGCCGCGCAGATGGTTGCGGATCTCGCTGGAATAGTTGTCCTCGCAGACGATCAGATGGCCCCAGGGCGCGACCGTGAGATTGTCGGCCATGTTGATCGCCTTCTCGTCCGTCGACTCCACGAACAGCTGGATACGGCCCGGGCGCAGCCGTTCCCCCAGATTGCCCTCGAAGCGCGACGGCACATAGCGCAGGATCTGGCCGCGCTGGATCGGCCCGCCCGAGGTGGCGGTCAGATACATCTCGCCGTCGCCCCAGTGCAGGCCCTCGCCGCGCGACACCAGGGTGGCCCCGGCCGCATGGCCGCGCTTGCGCAGGTCGTCATCGGGGCTGTCGACGTCTTCCATGTCGATCCAGACCACCTCGCGCCAGTCGCCGACCGACCACAGACGCTCGTCATGATTGGAGGAGTCCGAGCCGCGCGCGTCGCGGAAGGCCATGGCCTGCAGCCGACCGCCGTCGACCAGCCTGCCACGGGTGGTGGGGATGAAGCGGTAGAACAGGCCGTCAACCTTGTCCTCGGTCTGGTACAGGATGCCGGTGCGGGGATCGACACAGACCGCCTCATGGTCGAACCGGCCCATGGCCTTCAGCGGCACGGGGTCGACCAGGCCGGTGGCCGTGGCCGGGACTTCGAACACATAGCCGTGCGGCTTGAGGACATTGGCGTTGGACGGCTTTTCCTCGGTCTCCTCGCACGACAGCCACGACCCCCAGGGGGTGATGCCTCCGGCGCAGTTGGTACTGGTCCCGGCCAGGCTGAGGTGCTGGCTGACCGTCTCGCCGGTCGCCATGTCATAGACCAGGGTGGTGGTGCCGCCGGGCAGGGGACGACCGTCCTTGTAGGTGTCATAGGCCTTGCTGACGTCCAGCCGGCCGATCCGCTCCTGGTGATAGCCGCCGGGGCCCCAGTTGCGGTGCAGGGCCGACGAGCCCTTGAGTTCATGGTTGCGAACCAGGGCGACCCGACTGCCCTCCAGCGCGAAACAGCCCATGCCGTCGAACTGGCCGGGCACCAGCAGGCCGTCGTCCATCGTCTCGCCGCCCTGGGAGATGACGCGGTAGGAAAACCTTTCCGGCAGATCGAGCAATTTGTTGGGGTCGGCGATCAGCGGGCCATAGCCCTCGACCTCATTGACATAGGTCTCGGCGGCCGGATCGGCGGCGGCGCGGGCCTGACGCGCCAGGCCGGTGAAGGCGAGGACGGCGGCCCCGGTGGTGAGCAGGCCGCGGCGGTGCAGACGCATGGGAGACTCCGGAAAGCTGGCACCGGCTTATGCCTCCGGCATCCGGGGGCGTCATCATGGTTCTGTGACGCTGCAGGCCGCAAAAGGTCGCATCCGCTCCGTAATTCATGCGGTATTTTAATACCGTTACAAGTTTCTCGTTTATTTTCAACGCACTTTGTCAAATGAGACCCCGTAACACGCATTGACCGGGACCGATCCATCCTCTATCAGCGCGCCTTCCGCTCGTTCCACCTTCGGTCCGGGCCACACCGTTCGTCTCCCAGGAACCCCACGTCATGCTGAAGAGCACTACGGCTGCCTTGAAGCCGGCCGACGTTGTGAAGAAGTGGATCGTCATCGACGCCGAAGGCGTCGTGGTCGGTCGTCTCGCAACGTTCATCGCCATGCGTCTGCGCGGCAAGCACCGCCCGGACTACACCCCCCACGTCGACAGCGGTGACCATGTCATCGTCGTCAACGCCGACAAGGTGGTGTTCACCGGCAAGAAGCTGACCGACAAGATCTACTACCGTCACACCGGCCACCCGGGCGGCATCAAGCAGACCACCCCCGAGAAGGTGCTGAACGGCCGCTTCCCCGAGCGCGTGCTCGAAAAGGCCGTCGAACGCATGCTGCCGAAGGAAAGCCCGCTGGCTCGCGCCCAGATGACCCATCTGCGCCTGTTCTCCGGCCCGAACCACACGCATGAAGCCCAGTCGCCGGAAGTCATCGACTTCGCGTCGAAGTCCGCCAAAAACACCCGGAGCGTCTGAGAATGACCGACGTCACCAACGAAGCGACGGCCGCCACCGGTTTCGACGCCCTGCAGGGTCTCGGCACCAACGACGGCTCGAACGACGCCCCCGTCTATGTCCAGAAGCTGGACGCCCAGGGTCGCGCCTATTCGACCGGCAAGCGCAAGAACGCCATCGCCCGCGTCTGGGTGCAGCGCGGCACCGGCAAGATCACCATCAACGGCAAGGATCAGATGCAGTATTTCGCCCGCGAAATCCTGCGCATGATGATCGCCCAGCCGCTGACCGTCGCCGATCGTGAGACCCAGTATGACGTGGTCTGCACCGTCGAGGGTTCGGGCCTGTCGGGCCAGGCCGGTGCCATCCGCCACGGCCTGTCGCACGCCCTGACGCATTTCGAACCGGAACTGCGCAAGGTCCTGAAGCCGCACGGCTTCCTGACCCGCGACAGCCGCGTCGTCGAGCGCAAGAAGTACGGCCGGGCCAAGGCTCGCAAATCCTTCCAGTTCTCGAAGCGCTAAACCGTTTCATCGGTTATGGATCAGGGGCGCTCCGGGAAACCGGAGCGCCCTTTTTCTTTTGATGGAGCGCGGACCTTCAGGTCCGCAGGATGCGGGTCTGAAGACCCGCGCTCCAGGAGGGCGTCGAATGACCCACACCATCTTCATCGACGGCGAGGCCGGAACGACAGGGCTGGAGATCCATCAGCGTGATCCTTCTCCCATTGGGAGAAGGTGGTCCGAAGGACCGGATGAGGGTCGGATGGTTCCCTCGGCGCAAGCCGTGGCGCGGTCGGAGCGGCGGCTGACGCCGAACGACCAAGGCGACCCTCACCCTTTCGCGCTAGGACGGCGGCCTCGCCGTCGTGCGCTCAAGCCCTCTCCCAACGGGAGAGGGGTGGAGATGAAATGACCCATACGGTTTTTGTTGACGGGGAAGCGGGCACGACGGGGCTGGATGTGCTGCGGCGTCTGGAAAGTCGTGCCGATCTGGAACTGATCCTGCTGGGCGACCGGCGGCGCGATGTCGCCGCCCGGCGTGAGGCCCTGAACGCCGCCGATGCGGTGATCCTGTGCCTGCCGGACGAGGCGGCGATCGAGGCCGTGGCC
>CAXBHG010000156.1:0-4939 GCA_963975385.1 uncultured Brevundimonas sp. | reverse complement strand
ACCGGGTCAGGGCATAGGCCTCGATATAGTCGGCGGTGCGCAGCAGGCTGGAGGCGACCAGCAGCATGTTCTGGGCGATCCAGACCACGACCAGTCCGCGCACCACCGGCCGGCGCGCGGTGTCCGATCCCGGCTGCAGGGCGACCAGGACGAACAGACCGGCCAGCAGGGTGGTGACGATCAGCGGATAGGCCCCGCGATGGGCGTATTCGGCCAGCCCCATGTCGCCGGGCAGGGGCGCGCCACTCCACAGGAAGGCGAGGTCCAGTCCGTTCTGCAGCGCGAAGACGGCGTTGAAGACGATCAGCGACCAGGTGATAGAGGTGGTCAGGGCGGGGGAGGGTCTGCCGGTGGCGCGCGTCGGCAGGGGCACGAGCGGGCGTTTCCAGCGGGGACGCAGCACCCCCCATGTCGTGGTCGCCACCATCAGCCAGAACAGGCCGCGCAGGATGGTCTCGACCGAAAGCGGGGGCAGGGCCAGTCGGGCGAGGGCGTCGGAGATCAGCGGATTGGCCGCCGAGAACAGGGCCAGGAAGATACCCCCGCCGATCACCGGCATGATCAGCAGACCCAGCAGCGCCAGGGTCGACCGCCTGCCGCGACGGCGTTTCAGCCGGCCCAGCCTGATCAGGTCCAGCAGCGGTCCGACCAGGGCGACGGCCGTGTGGACGATCAGGCGCTGGGACCAGTTCCAGGCGCTCTCACCGGACCGGACCCGGGCCGACAGGATGGCGATGCCGCCGGCCAGGGCGAACAATACCAGAGCCAGAAGCCCGGGCCGGTCGATCAGAACCAGGCCGAACGCCAGGCTGGCGATGACGGCGATCCGGGCGCGCCGGTCACGGAAGATGTCGCGGCGCGCCACCAGCAGGGCCGCGACCACGCTGAGGGCCAACAAGCCCAGGCTGCTGCCGGGAACGTGGAGAAAGAGCAGGACGTCAGCGACGGCGACCAGTCCCAGGTCGAGGCCGAATTTCAGCCAGAAGGACGACCGGAACGGTCTGCGAGGTTGAAGCATGCGAGCCTCCCTTTCGGGAGCGGTTGTCGGCGCGCGGTGTCCAGCCGGTTTGCGCCGGTCAGGGAATATCGGCGCAGGAACGGTGCAGCTTCGGTGCAGGTGCACGGTTTGTCGGGGCTGCGGGCGCTGACGGGGGTGTGGCCTGGAAATTTCCCTGTGGCGCCATGTGTCGGGTTCGCGGAGGGTGGAGCGGCCGGAGGAGGAATCGCGATGAGTGACGGATGGGCGGAGTCGGCCGACGCCTGGGTCGCATCCCAGGGCGACGAGGGCGACTTCGGGCGACGCTGGGTGATGGACGCGCCGATGCTGGAGCGGGTGGGGCGGTCACCTGTGCGGCGGGCGCTGGATGTCGGCTGCGGCGAGGGGCGGTTCTGCCGGATGCTGAAGGCGCGGGGGATCGACGCGGTGGGCATCGACCCGACCGCGCCCCTGATCGATCACGCGCAGCGGCTGGATCCCGGCGGCGACTATCGCGTCGAGGCGGCCGAGGCGCTGGGGTTCCGGGACGGGACGTTCGACCTGGTCGTCAGCTATCTGTCGCTGATCGACATTCCGGATGTCCGCACCGCCATCGCCGAGATGGCGCGGGTGCTGGCACCGGGCGGGCGACTGCTGATCGCCAACCTTGCCGGATATAATTCCGCTGCCGATGCCAATGACCTGGGGTGGGTGACGCTGCCGGACGGGCGGCGGGCCCATGCGATGGACCACTATCTGGAGGAAAAGGCCGCCTGGATCGCCTGGCGCGGTATCCGCATCCAGAACTGGCACCGGCCGCTGAGCGCCTACATGACCCTGTTGCTGGAGCAGGGGCTGACCCTGACCCATTTCGCCGAGCCGGATGCGCATGGAGGCGACCCGGTTCGTCGCGCGCACTACCGACGCGCGCCGTGGTTCATGATGATGGAGTGGGCGAAGCCCTAGGGCCGCGTCGTCGTCAGCACCGGCACATCCGGCCGGTCGCGTTCCAGCAGCGGTTCGGTGGCGGTGCCGATATGGATGAAGCCGGCCACCTTCTCGCCGTCGGTCAGGCCGAACAGGGCCACGGCGTCGGGGTCATAGCTGTACCAGTCAGTGATCCAGCTGGAGGAAAAGCCGAAGGCTGCGGCGGCGTGTTCGAGGTTCATGCAGACGGCCCCGGCGGACAGCTCCTGTTCCCAGACCGGCTTTGCACCGGGCGCGGCCGTCGAGACGACCAGCACCGTGACCGGGGCGGCGGTCAGCTTGGCCAGGACCCCGACGGCCTTGGGCGGCAGGCCCTTCTGTGTGGCCATGGCGGCGAGCTGTCCGGCGATATCGGCCCGGCTGACCGGACCCAGGACGACGAACCGCCAGGGGGTCAGTTTGCCGTGATCGGGGGAGCGGGCGGCCAGGGTCACGATGTCGCTGATCTGGTCGGCGCCGGGCCCCGGGGCGGACAGGGCCTGGGCGGGGGCCGAGCGACGGGTGGCGAACCGCGTCAGCATTTCGGGCGAGGGTGTCGGCGCGGGCAGGGGCGTGCCGAGATCGGCGGGCGGGGGCAGGGTCATGGCGTCTAGCTAGTCGTGACACCGCTCCGGCGCCATACCCGGAGCATGACCGACTCCCGAGATACCTTCGACGCCGACCGGCCGCTGCCCGCGTGGGACGACGGCAGTGATCGTCCGCCGCCCTGGCGCGACGCCGGGTCGACCACCTTTTTCGATACACCGTGGCTGCGCCTGACCCGCCACGACGCGACGGCCCCGACCGGGATGAAGGCTGACTATGTGGTCATGCGGCCGCACAATCTGTCGGTCGGGGTTCTGCCGCTGCACGACGACGGGACGGTGACCCTGGTCGGACAGCAGCGGTTCGCCCTGATGAACTATTCCTGGGAGATGCCGGAAGGCGGGGCCCCCTATGCCGAGGACCCGCTGGTCGGGGTGCAGCGCGAACTGGCCGAGGAGGCGGGTCTGGCGGCGGGGGAATGGCGTGAGGCTCTCAGGATGGAGATGAGCAATTCCGTCACCGACGAACGCGCCATCGCCTGGCTGGCCTGGGCGCTGACGCCGGTGCCGGTCGCTCCGGATCCCACCGAGATCATCCGTTCGGTACGGGTGCCCTTCACCGACCTGCTGGCCGAGATCGGGCGCGGATCGGTGCGCGACGCCTTCACGGTGGCGACCACGCTGCGGGCCTACCATATGGCGCGGGAAGGCGATCTGCCGGTGCGACTGGCGCAGGCCATGCTCGGGCGGGTATGATCGCGCGTCGCAAGGAAGTCTGATGCCCGTACTCGAAGTCGTCGCCAAACAGCCCGAAATCTGGATGCAGCTGCGCACGGCGGCCGAGGCGGCGGCGCGCGACGAGCCGCAGTTGGGTTCGCAGCTGAATGCGGTCATCCTGTCCCACACCGACCTGGCGGGCGCGCTCAGCTTCCAGATTGCGCGCAAACTGGGGGACGAGGAACTGAGCGCCATGACCGTGCGTGAGGTCTGCCTGGCGGCCTATGCCGCGGAGCCCGGCATGGTCACCGCCGCCGAGGCCGATCTCAAGGCGGTGGCCGAGCGCGATCCCGCCATCCATTCGCTGCTGCAGCCCTTCCTCTATTTCAAGGGCTTCCAGGCCCTGCAGGCGTGGCGGGTGGCCCACTGGCTTTGGGTCGAGGGACGTGAGACCCTGGCCTTCCATTTCCAGAGCCGCATCTCCGAACTGTTTCAGGTCGATATCCACCCGGCCGCCACCCTGGGTTCCGGCCTGTTTCTGGACCACGGCACGGGCATCGTCATCGGTGAGACGGCCGTGGTCGGGGACGAGGTGTCGATGCTGCACGGGGTGACCCTGGGCGGCACGGGGGCCGAGCGCGGTGATCGCCACCCCAAGATCGGCAAGGGCGTGCTGCTGGGGGCAGGGGCCAAGGTCCTGGGCAATATCGTCGTCGGCGACTATGCCAAGGTCGCCTCGGGCTCGGTGGTGCTGAAGCCGGTCCCGGCGGGCTGCACGGTGGCCGGGGTGCCTGCGCGTCTGGTCAACTGCCCGACCGACGCCACGCCGGCCCGGACCATGGACCATACCCTGGCCGACATCGCCCATGACTTCGTGATCTGAGGCTTTCCCTCACCCGCGCCAGTCTCTAGGGTCCGGCGCGTCTGCCATCACTGAACTGACTGCCGAGGCCCGCCGTGAACGAATCCGACATCAAGCGCATCGAGACCCATCTGAAGCGCACCTTCAACGCCGGTGGCATCAAGCTGAAGGCCCGCCCCAAGCCGAACGATTCCGCCGAGGTCTATGTCGGTGACGAGTTCATCGGCATCGTCTTTGCGGACGAGGACGGCGACGGCTCCTTCATGTTCGAAATGGCCATCCTGGCCGAGGACCTGCCCGAGGACTGAGGCCACCGCCTCCGGTTTCCGGAACGGGTAGCCGACGAAAAAAAGCGCCGGAGGGGACAGCCCCTCCGGCGCTTTTCGATTCCGGTCTTGCGAAAATCAGCGCTTGCCGAAGATCGCGTCCAGCAGGCTGCTGATGAAGCCCTTGTTCTGGGGCCTGGCCGCCGGCCGGGGCGCAGCGGCCGCGGGGGCCGCGGGGGCAGCAGCCGGGCGCGGAGCCGGTGCAGCGGCCGGCTTGGCCGCGACCGGCGCGGGGCGAGCGGCGGCGGGCTTCGCCGCAACCTTCGGCGCAGCCTTGGCGGCGGGCTTGCGGGCAGCGGGCCTGGCTGTCGGCTTTTTGGCGACGGCCTTGGTCGCGGGCTTGGCCTTGGCCGCAGCCGGCTTGGCAACGGCCTTGGCCGCAGGCTTGGCGACCGACTTCGCAGCAGGCTTGGCCGCGGCCTTGGCGGCAGGCTTCGCAACAGGCTTGGCGGCCGGCTTGGCCGCGGGCTTCACTGCCGGTTTGGCGGCGGTCCGGGCGACCGGTGCCTTGGCCGGGGTCGCAGGCTTGGCTGCGGCCTTGGCGGCT
>CAXBHG010000155.1:0-4950 GCA_963975385.1 uncultured Brevundimonas sp. | reverse complement strand
GCCACCATCATGACCGACCCGGAGGTGGCCGACGCCACCTATATCGAGCCGATCACGCCGGAGTTCGTCGAGCGCATCATCGCGAAAGAGCGGCCCGACGCCCTGCTGCCGACCATGGGCGGTCAGACGGCGCTGAACACGGCCCTGGCGCTGGATGCGTCGGGCGCGCTGAAGACATGGGGCGTGGAGATGATCGGGGCCAAGGCCGAGGTCATCGACAAGGCCGAGGACCGGCAGAAATTCCGCGACGCCATGGACAAGCTGGGTCTGGAAAGCCCCCGCTCGCGGGCGATCCACCATATCGATGAGTCCGATGAGGCGCTGGAGTTCGTCGGCCTGCCGGCCATCGTGCGCCCGAGCTTCACCCTGGCCGGCACCGGCGGGGGCATTGCCTACAATATCGAGGAATACCGCGAGATCGTCGAACGCGGCCTGGACCTGTCGCCGACCACCGAGGTGCTGGTCGAGGAGTCGGTGCTGGGCTGGAAGGAATACGAGATGGAGGTGGTCCGCGACACGGCGGACAACTGCATCATCATCTGTTCGATCGAGAATATCGACCCGATGGGGGTCCACACCGGCGACTCCATCACCGTGGCCCCGGCCCTGACGCTGACCGACAAGGAATATCAGCGGATGCGCACGGGCTCGATCAATGTGCTGCGCGAGATCGGCGTCGAGACCGGCGGATCGAACGTGCAGTGGGCCATCAATCCGGCCGACGGGCGGATGGTGGTGATCGAGATGAACCCGCGCGTGTCGCGGTCCTCGGCCCTCGCCTCCAAGGCCACCGGCTTCCCGATCGCCAAGGTCGCGGCGCGTCTGGCCGTCGGCTACACGCTGGATGAGCTGACCAATGACATCACCAGGGTGACGCCGGCCTCGTTCGAGCCGAGCATCGACTATGTGGTGACCAAGATCCCGCGCTTCGCCTTCGAGAAATATCCGGGGGCCGAGGCGACGCTGTCGACCTCGATGAAGTCGGTCGGCGAGGTCATGGCCATCGGCCGGACCTTCCAGGAGTCGATGCAGAAGGCCCTGCGCGGGCTGGAGACCGGCCTCAACGGCTTCAACGAGATCGAGATCGAGGGCGTCGCCGGGGCCGAGGACGACGCCGGGGCCCGCGCCGCCGTGCTGCGCGCCCTGGGCCAGCCGACGCCGGATCGCATCCTGGTCATCGCCCAGGCCTTCCGCCACGGCCTGTCGGTCGAGGAGATCAATGCCGCCTGTTCGTACGAGCCGTGGTTCCTGCGCCAGATCGCCGACATCGTGCGCACCGAGGGGCATGTGCGCGTGACGGGCCTGCCGACGGTCGACACCGACTTCCGTCGCCTGAAGGCCAAGGGCTTCTCCGACGCCCGCCTGGCCCAGCTGACCGGCACGAGCGAGGCCGGGGTCCGCAAGGCGCGTCGCGGCCTGAACGTCCGCCCGGTGTTCAAGCGGATCGACACCTGCGCCGCCGAATTCGCCTCGGCTACGGCCTATATGTATTCGACCTATGAGACCGGGGCCCTGGGCCAGGTTCCGGCGTGCGAATCCGCGCCAACCGACAGAAAAAAGGCGATTATTCTGGGTGGGGGGCCGAACCGGATCGGGCAAGGGATCGAGTTCGATTACTGCTGCTGCCACGCGGCCTTTGCCTTTGCCGACATCGATGTCGAAAGCATCATGGTCAACTGCAACCCCGAGACGGTGTCGACCGACTATGACACCTCGGACCGGCTGTATTTCGAGCCGTTGACGGCCGAGGACGTGCTGGAGTTGATCGAGGTCGAGCGCTCGACCGGCAATCTGATCGGGGTGGTCGTGCAGTTCGGTGGCCAGACGCCGCTGAAACTGGCCCATGCCCTGCAGGCGGACGGGGTGCCGATCCTGGGCACCAGCGTCGACTCCATCGACCTGGCCGAGGACCGCGAGCGCTTCCAGAGGATGCTCAATGACATCGGCCTGATGCAGCCGCCGAACGGCCTGGCCCGCAGCGCCGAGGAGGCCGCGCAGAAGGCCGATGAGGTCGGCTATCCGGTCGTGCTGCGCCCCTCCTATGTGCTGGGCGGGCGCGGCATGGTCATCGTCCACGACCGTGAGCAGCTGGACCGCTATGTCGGCGAGGCGATGCGGGTCTCGGGCGACGATCCGGTGCTGATCGACCACTATCTGAACCGCGCCACCGAGGTCGACGTCGACGCCCTGTGCGACGCCGACGACGTCTTTGTGGCGGGGGTGCTGGAGCATATCGAGGAGGCCGGGGTGCATTCGGGCGACAGCGCCTGTTCGATGCCGCCCTTCTCGCTGTCGCCGGCCATCATCGCCGAGCTGAAGCGCCAGACCGAGGCCATGGCCCGGGCCCTGAAGGTGCGCGGCCTGATGAATGTGCAGTTCGCCATCGAGGAGCCGCACAGCGACAGCCCGCGCATCTTCGTGCTGGAGGTCAATCCGCGCGCCAGCCGCACCGTGCCCTTCGTGGCCAAGACCATCGGCCATCCGGTCGCCGCCATCGCCGCCAAGGTCATGGCCGGGGTGCCGCTGAAGCGCTTCGGCCTGACCGACCGGCCCTATGACCATATCGCGGTCAAGGAGGCGGTCTTCCCGTTCGCCCGTTTCGCCGGGGTCGACACCATCCTGGGCCCCGAGATGCGCTCGACCGGCGAGGTCATGGGGCTGGACTGGAAACGCGACGGCGAGGCCGACATGGCCCCCGCCTTCGCCCGCGCCTTCGCCAAGAGCCAGATCGGCGGCGGCACCACATTGCCGGTCGCCGGCTGTGCCTTCGTCTCGGTCAAGGACGCCGACAAACCCTTCATCATCGAGGCGGTGAAGACCTTGATGGCCGAGGGTTTTTCCATCGTCGCCACCGGCGGCACCCACAGCTATCTGGTCGAGCAGGGGCTGGCGGTCGGGCACGTCAAGAAGGTGCTGGAAGGCCGCCCACACATCGTCGATGCGATGAAGAACGGCGAGGTCCAGCTGGTGTTCAACACCACCGAGGGCAAGCAGTCGCTGCAGGACAGTTTCAGCCTGCGCCGCACCGCCCTGATGATGAAGATCCCCTATTACACCACGGCCGCGGGGGCGCTGGCGGCCGCCCAGGCGATCGGGGCGATCAAGGCCGGCGAGCTGGATGTGCGGCCGATCCAGGACTATGCGCACTGAGCCACCGGGACCGGTCAGTTCGTGACCATTTCGACCAGTCACATGGGGCGGGATCCGGACAGTCCGGCCCGTCCGGTCAGGGACATCCCTCTACAAACCGGGACAATTCTGTCGTGGTTGTGGCCGGACGACAGGGACGGAACCGGGACAAAACCGGGACAAACCGGCCAGTCCTGACCGGGACAACCGGGACAGGCGGGACAAGCCAGGACGCCTCCCGTGGGCCGGCCGGCGCCGCCTGCGTCCGGATCTGACACAGGCGGGGTTCATCCTGCCGGCATGGACCACCACCGTCTGCGCAAATATCGCGGCCCGGAGACCTGGGCCCGGGTCAGGGCCGCCTATGTGGCGGGCGAGCCGGCCCCGTCCGTGGCCCGGCGTTTCGACGTCGGCCTGTCCAATCTGCGGCGACGGGCCATGGCCGAGGGCTGGACCCGCAACCGGATCGCCGAGACCCTGGACCTGAAGCCGGTGCGCGGCGCGGTCGACGATCCGGGCCCCGGGCTGGCCCCCCTGCCCGTTTCGACCTCACCCGCCGATGCGGAGGACCCGCCGTGGATCGATCCCGATGTGGCGGTGACACGCGCGGTGCGCCGCGCCGCCTGGCTGGTCAGCGAGGGGCGGGCGGTCGAGGCCCGGGCCCTGATCCGGGCCGCCGAGGACCTGAAGACGCTGGACGCCTGGCGTGGGGCCGAGGTCTTCCGGCCACGTGACGGGGCGCGGTAGAAACCCAATGGGTCATATGGGGTCATATGGGGTTATTGAAATAACCCCCCGTCCGGGCTATAATCGCCCCTCGAAGGAGGCCCGCCATGACCGCCCGCACCGAAGTCCGCGACTATGTGATCTGGAGCAAGCATCTGCATGGCGACCCGGGCCTGCCGGCGCGGATCGAGGCGCTCAGCCCCGGCGATGTGATCGATCTGGAAGTCGACGGCATGCGCGGGTCGTGGCGCAAGATGGATCAGGGCAAGGACGGTCGCCCCACCCCCGGGATCCGGCCGCTGGGGTCGGCCCAGGAATTCTGGCGGGATCTGTACCGCTCGCGCCGGGGCGACGTGGTCTCGGTGAACCTGATTGAAGCCACCCCCGGGGCCGCCCAGCGCGCGACCGTTATCCTGCCCGCACTCGGCAGGACAGACGAGGAACGCCGGGCGGCGCTCGACGCCCTGCTGGCCCTCGCCGGTCAGGGCTGGCGTTCGGACGGTGACGGCTTCGACCGGTCCGATCTGCACGAGCGATGATCACCCTCGACACCAACATCTTCGTCTATCTGGTCGATGACCGCGATCCGGCCAAACAGGCGATCGCCGCGCAGGTCATCGCCCGCGCGGCGGCCCTGCGTGCGCCGGTCGCCCTGCAGGTCGTCGGCGAGTTCCAGAACGCATCCATTCGCAAGCTGCGGCTGCCGCCCTTCGTCGCCGCCCAGGCGGCGCGCAACATCCTGACCGGATTCGATGTGTTCGGGGCCGCCGTCAGCGACGCCGACTCGGCGCTGGGCCAGTTGGCGGCCGGCCGCCTCAGCTATTGGGACGCGCTGCTGATCAGCAGCGCACGGGCGGCAGGCTGTTCGGCGCTGATCTCCGAGGACATGCAGGACGGGGCCACCGTCATGGGCCTGGAGATCGTCAATCCGTTCGGCCGGGACGGTCTGTCAGACCGGGCGCAGACGCTGCTGGCCTGAGGCCGGAGCAGGGCCGTAGCTGCGGACGCCCGCAGGCACCAGATGAACCAGACGTAACTCGACCCCGTCACATGACCGTGGTCTCTGAAGCGTCCATCGGGGAGCGGGTTCATGCG
>CAXBHG010000154.1:0-4967 GCA_963975385.1 uncultured Brevundimonas sp. | reverse complement strand
TTCGAACGCCGCTGACCAGTATCCTCGGGTTTTCGTCCCTGCTGGACGAGGAGGCGGGGTTGTCGCCCCAGGCCCGCCGGTCGGTCGACCGGATCGCCGGATCGAGCCAGGCCCTGCTGACCATCGTCAATGACATCCTGGACTTCACCAAATTGGAGGCCGGCCATGTCGAGATCGAGGTTCGCCCGGCCGACATGTGCGGTCTGCTCGAAGGCACGCTGAGCCTGTTCGAACCCCAGGCCGCCCAAAAGGCCCTGACGCTGCAGTTTGTCGAGGGGGCACCCCTGCCCGGGGTGCTGCTGGTTGATTCCGAACGGGTCCGCCAGGTGCTGCTGAACCTGATCGGCAATGCCGTGAAATTCACCGCCGAGGGCGGAGTCACGCTGACGGCAAGCTATGACCCTGCAACTGCGCGCCTGCGTTGCGAGGTGGTCGACACCGGGCCGGGCATTCCCCCTGACCGGCTGGCCCTGTTGTTCCAGCGCTTCTCACAGGTCGACGGATCCAATACCCGCAACCATGGCGGCACGGGACTGGGTCTGGCGATCTCCAAGGGACTGGTCGAGGCCATGGGCGGCGAGATCGGTGCGATCAGTCGGGACGGTCCGGGCAGCACCTTCTGGTTTGAACTGCCGTGCGCCCGGGGCAGCGCGGGGCCGGTGGCCAGCCGCAAGGCCGGCGAGGTTGCCGACCTGAAGGGGGTTCGCCTGCTGGTCGTGGACGACAGCGCCATGAATCGCGAGATCGTTACCCTGATGCTGGAGCCCTACGGGGTTCTGATTACCGATGCCGCCTCGGGTCAGGAAGCGGTCGACCTGGCGGCACGCATGCCCTTCGATCTGATCCTGATGGACATCCGGATGCCTGGCGTTGACGGGCCGGCGGCGACACGGGCGATCCGGGACGGCGGCGGGCCGAACGACATGATTCCGATTCTCGCCTTCACGGCTGAAGCCGAAGACGCCGGCGGCAAGCTGGGTTGGGCCGCCCTGTTCAACGACCGGGTCGCCAAGCCGGTCTTTGCCGAGGCGTTGTCGGCGGCGGTCAGTCGCTGGGCGAACCCGGCCATCCTCATGGGGGAGATCACATGACCCAGAGACACGTTCCCCCGCCGATCCGCGTGGTGGTCGCCGAGGATGATCCGGCCGTGCTGGAACTGGTGCGCGTGCGACTCGGCCTGGCCGGCTATGCCGTGTCCCATGCACGCAATGGCCTGGCGGCCGTGGAACTGATCCGGTCGGTGCAGCCGGAAGTCGTCGTGCTGGACATCAACATGCCCGACCTGGACGGTTTCGGTGTGCTGACGGCCATGGCCAGGCTGCGCCTTCCCCGCCCCCCGGCGGTGCTGATGCTGTCGGCCCGGTGCGCCGGTGAGGACATCCAGCGCTGCATCGCCCTGGGGGCCAAGGACTATCTGGCCAAGCCGTTTGCCGACAAGGACCTGTTGGCCCGGATGGCCCGGCTGATCCGGCGTCCGCCGTCCGGTGGACCGCAGACCCTGGCCGCCTGAGCCGCACCCGGGGGCGGGACGGGACTAGACCTGCCGCGCCAGCGCGACCAGCCGTTTCACCAGATCGCTGTCCGCGTCGAACAGCGGGTCCAGCACGGTAAAATGGTTGAGGTCGGGCAGGGGTTGATAGTGGGTCTCGACGCCCTTGCCGCCCCAAAGATCGGCCATCATCTGCGACTGGCGCAGGAATTCCGCGCTCTCGTCCCCGCCGACCACACAGTCCAGCACCGTCCCCCCGGGGGTCGAACCGTCCGGGATCGGCCAGTGTATCGGCGACAGGGCCGCAGCCTCGGCCGCGTCCAGTCGCAGGGCCGTGTTCAGCGAGGTCGGAATCAGGGGGGCGAGGTCGAACACGCCGGAAATGGCCACGGCGGCTGACGCGCGGCCCTCGCTGAGCATACAGGCGGCCATATGCCCGCCGGCGGAATGGCCGAAGACGACGGGGCGGGTGCCGGTGCGGGCGCGCACGGCCTCGACCGCCGCGCGGACCTGCCGCAGGATCACGCCCAGCCGCACGTCCGGGCACAGGTCATAGGACGGTATCGCCAGGCTGACGCCGTGGACCGCCAGGGCCGGGGCCAGGCCGCTGAACCAGCCCTTGTCCAGCGCCTGCCAGTAGCCGCCGTGCAGGAAGACGGCGACCGGGGCGTCCGGCCCGGCCTCGAACAGGTCCATCACCTCGCGCGGGCCGGGGCCGTAGGCGATCTGCTGCGGCGGGCTCGCGGCGCGCGCGGCCTCTGCGGCCTCGCGCCAGCGCGCCATCACCGCCGGATGGTCCGGGACCAGGGCGCGGTTGTTGTACTGGGCTTCGAGAGACATCGTGGGGCTTCGGGGCTGGTGTGAAGGGCGTAGGGAGTAGGGCTTAGGTCTTAGGGAGAAGAAGAGCGGTGTCGGTAGCGACTGGCCCGTCGCTGACCTAAGCCCTAAGACCTAAGACCTAAGCCCTGCGCCCTACCCCTCCGGAGCTACCGCCATGATGACCGCCATCTTCGTCTTCATCAAATGCGAGCTGGGCCACGCCAATGACGTGGCGGCCGACATCGTCGACAATGTCGACAAGGTCTCGGAATGCTATTCGACCTCGGGCCAGTATGACCTGCTGGCCAAGTTCAACCTGCACAAGGACGAGGACATCGGCACCTTTGTCACCAAGGTGGTGCAGACCCGGCCCCATATCCGCGACACCTTCACCGTGATCACCTTTTCGCCGTTTCTGCCGACGAAGTGATCCTGCCCCCTTCACGGGGGAAGGGCGTGTCGGCTGACGCAGCGTCACCCGTGAATCGCTGCTAACGTCCCTGACGGACAGGAGAGCGCCCATGACCGATCTTGAAACCTTCCGCGCCGAGACGCGGGCCTGGCTGGAGGCGAACTGCCCGGCCGAATGCCGCGGGCCGGTCGAGAGCGACGAGGACCGGGTCTGGGGCGGGCGCAACGCCATGTTCCGCACCCCGGCGCACAAGCTCTGGATGGAGCGGATGGGGGCGAAGGGCTGGACCGCGCCGGAATGGCCGGCGGAATACGGTGGCGGCGGGCTGTCGCGCGAACAGGCCAAGGTGCTGGGCTCGGAGATGCGCCGCATCGACGCCCAGATGCCCCTGTCCAGCTTCGGTATCTGGATGCTGGGCCCGGCCCTGCTGCAGTTCGGGACCGAGGCCCAGAAGAAGCGATTCCTGCCCGGGATCGCGCGCGGCGAGATCCGCTGGTGCCAGGGCTATTCCGAGCCGGGCGCGGGCTCGGACCTGGCCGGGCTGCAGACCCGGGCCGTGGATCAGGGTGACCACTGGATCGTCAACGGCCAGAAGGTCTGGACCTCCTATGCCGACAAGGCCGACTGGATCTTCTGTCTGGTGCGGACCGATGCCGAGGCCCCCAAACACCTGGGCATTTCCTTCGTCCTGTTCGACATGGCCACCAAGGGCGTCTCGACCAGGCCGATCACATTGATCAGCGGCAAGAGTCCGTTCTGCGAGACCTTCCTCGACGACGTGCGGGTCGAGAAGGACAACCTCGTCGGCACGTTGAACCGCGGCTGGGACGTGGCCAAACACCTGCTGGCGCATGAGCGGACGATGATCGGGGCCATGGGCTCGATCGGCGGCGGCCGGCCGATGGGCCAGCTGGCCGCGGACTCGATCGGGGTCGACGACGAGGGCCGGCTGGACGATCCGATGCTGCGCGCGCGCATCGCCGAGCTGGAGGTCGACCTGGCCGCCTTCCATCTGTCGATGGAACGGGTCGGGGACCAGGTGAAGGCGCGGCAGGTCAGCCCGGCCATCGCCTCGATGCTTAAATACTACGGCTCGGAGCTGAACAAGCGCCGCCACGAACTGGCCATGGCCGCCGGGGGTTCGGACGCGCTGGAATGGGAAGGCGAGCGGTCCAGGGACGGCAAGGCCGCCCGCGACTGGCTGCGTACCAAGGCCAATTCCATCGAGGGCGGCACCAGCGAGGTGCAGCTCAACATCATCGCCAAACACCTGCTGCAACTGCCGGGAGCCTGAGCCCATGCCGCTGATCCTGACCGAAGAGCAGACCATGCTGAAGGACGCCGCCGACGGCTTCCTCAACGAAAACGCGCCCATCGCCCACCTGCGGAAACTGCGGGACTCCAAGGATGCCGACGGCGTCTCGCGCGACCTGTGGCGGGCCTTTGGCGAGATGGGGTTCGCCGGGGTGATCATCCCCGAGGAACACGGCGGCTCGGGCCTCGGCGCGGTCGAGGCCGGGGTGGTGGCCGAGGCTTTGGGGCGGACCCTGACGCCGTCGCCCTTCATGGGGTCGGGCGTGCTGTCGGCGAAGGTGCTGGTCGACGGCGGTTCGGCTGAGCAACAGGCGGCCTGGCTGCCGAGGATTGCCGCGGGCGAGGCGATGCTGGCGCTGGCGATCGACGAAGGGGCCAAACACGCCCCGTCGAAATGGACGACGACGGCGCAGCGCTCGGGCAATGGCTTCAAGCTGAACGGAGCCAAGGGCTTTGTGCTGGACGGCCATGTCGCCGACGCCCTGATTGTCGCCGCCCTGACGGAGAACGGCCTGACCCTGTTTCTGGTTGATCCGACGACCAGTGGCGTCGAGATCGAACGCACCGTCATGGTCGACGCTCACAATGCGGCGCGCGTGACCCTGACCGATGTGGCGGTCGATGCCGATGCGGTGATCGGGGCCGTCGACGGCGGCGAGGCCCTGCTGGAAGGGGCGATGAACCTGGGCCGGGCCTGTGCCGCGGCGTCGCTGACCGGGGCGGGGGACCAGGCGTTCCAGTCGACGCTGGACTATCTGAAAACGCGCAAACAGTTCGGCAAGGCGATCGGCGAATTCCAGGCCCTGCAACACCGGGCGGCGCATCTGTTCACCGAGATCGAATTGGCGCGGGCGGCGGTGATGGGGGCGCTGCAACGTCTCGATGCGGGCCGCGAGGATGCCGGTCTGGCCGTCTCGGTGGCCAAGGCCAAGG
>CAXBHG010000153.1:0-4974 GCA_963975385.1 uncultured Brevundimonas sp. | reverse complement strand
ATGGAACACGTCGACCCCACCGTCTTTCGTCTGGCCATCTTCGTGCTGGCCATCTTCGTCGGCTACTATGTGGTCTGGTCGGTGACGCCGGCCCTGCACACGCCGCTGATGGCGGTGACCAATGCCATCTCCAGCGTCATCATCGTCGGCGGCCTGATCGCCGCAGCCTCGGTGTCCGGTGATGTGTCCGGACCCAATGCCATCATAGCCAAGGGGGCCGGCGTCGCGGCCGTGACCCTGGCCAGCGTCAACATCTTCGGCGGCTTCATGGTGACCCGGCGCATGCTGGCCATGTACCGCAAGAAGGAAAAGCCCAGGGCATGACGGTGGCGACGCTCTTTACCGTATTGATGCCGGTCGCCCTGGGACTGGTGCTTGCCACCGTGCTGTTCGGGGCCCGGCTGGCGCCGGTGCTGCGCACGCGGGTCGAGCGCGCCGTGACCGGGGTCGCCTTTCCGCTGTTCGTGGCCTTCTGGATCTGGCGGTCGCTGACCTATCTGGGCCAGGACAATCTGCTGATGGCCTGTCTGATGGCGGTGGTGGCCGGGATCTTCGCGGTCGAGGGCGTCAAGGCCTTCAGGCGTGGACGGGTCATCGCCTCGCGCCTGCCGGTGCCGTCATGATCTTCGATCTTCAGCAGTTCGCGATCATCGTTTCCTGGACGGCCACGGGGGCCGGGCTGAGCCTGTTCATCTGGAGCTTCGTCCGCGAGAAGGACGCCCTCCGCCGCCTGCGCCTGCAGGATTTCGGCGTGGTGCTGATGTTCGGCTCGGTGCTGTTGCGCGTCGTCGCCCAGACCCGGCCTATGACGGTGTTCGACTGGGCCTGGGTGGTGCTGTCGCCGATGTTCATCGCCGCGGCCCTGTGGCGGCTGGACCGCACCAGTGACCTGCCGGGATCGGGCAAGCGATGAGGCCCCGGGTCGCCGCGACCGCGGTGCGATTCCAGAGGGTCGGAATGATGAGGGGGACGCCATGAATGCATCCATCGCGGCTCTGGCCTATCTGGCCGCCGGCGTACTGTTCATCCTCAGCCTGCGCGGGCTGTCCAGTCCCGAGACCAGCCGGCGGGGCAATACCTTCGGCATGGTCGGCATGGGGCTGGCGATCGGCGTCACCCTGCTGACGCTGGGCACCACCGGGGCGCTGGATCCGATGACCCTGGCCCTGCTGGCCGGGGGCGTGGTCGTGGGCGGCGGGGCCGGGGCCCTGATCGCGCGCAAGGTCGCCATGACCCAGATGCCGCAGCTGGTCGCGGCCTTCCATTCGCTGGTCGGCATGGCCGCCTGTCTGGTGGCCATCGGGGCGGTCTATGCGCCCGAAGCCTTCGGCATCTCCAACGGTCTGGGCGGTATCAAGACCCTGTCGATCATCGAACTGTCGCTGGGCGTGGCCATCGGGGCCGTCACCTTCACCGGCTCGGTCATCGCCTTCGCCAAGCTGAACGGCAATATGAGCGGCGCGCCGATCATCCTGCCCGCCCGGCATCTGATCAACATCGGCCTGGCCCTGGCCCTGGTGCTGCTGATCGGCATTCTTATAGGCACCGGCGGGTCGGCGGTCTGGGCCTTCTGGGGCGTGTTCGCCATCGCCCTGATCATGGGGGCGACCCTGATCATCCCCATCGGCGGGGCCGACATGCCGGTGGTGGTGTCGATGCTCAACTCCTATTCCGGCTGGGCCGCGGCGGCCCTGGGCTTCACCCTGGAGAACATCGCCCTGATCATCACCGGGGCGCTGGTCGGCAGCTCGGGCGCGATCCTCAGCTACATCATGTGCAAGGGCATGAACCGCAGCTTCATCTCGGTGATCCTCGGCGGATTCGGCGGTGACGCCGGTCCGGCGGGTGCCGACGGCGCGGCCGAGACCCGGCCGGTCAAACAGGGCAGCGCCGAGGACGCCGCCTTCATCATGAAGAACGCCTCCAAGGTCATCATCGTGCCCGGCTACGGCATGGCCGTGGCCCAGGCCCAGCACGCCCTGCGCGAGATGGCCGACAAGCTGAAGGAGGAGGGGGTCGAGGTGAAATACGCCATCCACCCCGTCGCCGGCCGCATGCCCGGCCACATGAACGTCCTGCTGGCCGAGGCCAATGTCCCCTATGACGAGGTGTTCGAGCTCGAGGACATCAACAGCGAGTTCTCCTCCGGCGACGTGGCCTTCGTCATCGGGGCCAATGACGTCACCAACCCCGCCGCCAAGACCGACCCGCAGAGCCCGATCTACGGCATGCCGGTGCTGGACGTCGACAAGGCCGGCACCGTCCTGTTCATCAAGCGCGGCATGAGCAGCGGCTATGCCGGGGTCGAGAACGAACTGTTCTTCCGCGACAATACGATGATGCTGTTCAGTGACGCGAAGAAGATGGTCGAGGGGATTGTGAAGGCGCTGTGAGCAGTCTTCCGGGGCGCAAGCCGTTCAACTGGCCGGCCGCTATCCTGATCTACGGGTGGATGGTGGTGGGCCTGCTTGTGGCCCTCGGCGTGAATGTCGCCGAGCTATCGCCATTTTACTCGGCCCTACCGTCCGGAGCCCTGATGTGGCGACCGGAAATGAGTTCGGTCGGACTAATCCTGTTCATGAGCCCACTCGTTTTCGGCGGGCTGGCCCTGTGGCTGATGCCCCTGAAAGGATATTCAAGGTTGGCTGGCGCGGCCCTGATTGGAGTCGGTGTCGTCGCGTTCGCGGGGGGCGTGGCCTGGGAAGCTGGAGCCGGGATGGCGGTCTATTCCGATCGCATTGTGCATCGAGAGTCCGGCTTCGCTGAGCAGCTCCGGGTCGAGCGGTTTACGGATATTCGCCGGGTAGAGACCGCGTGCTCATCGGGGAGGCGAAGGGGATCGTCGTCGTTCCAGAACAATCCGACCTACATCGTCGTGTTCGCCAGTGGCTATTCGATCGACGTATGGACAGGGTCGGGCACGCGTCCACGCGGCGAGACTGCAAGCCCATTGGAAATCGTGCGTCTCACCGACCGCCAGGCCAGGGCCGTCGACGCCGTCCGGGCACCGGCCCGAAAGCCAGATGGTAGTCTGATCGGATCGCCGGGATGTGCCGGTCGGCTGGCCGAAAGCCTGTCCATTCAGAGGAGCGACTTGCAGCCCCTGTTCGAAGTTCACCGATCAGAACTGCACCCGGACGAGTTCACCGTGGTGCCGACGCGTCCCTGACCGTCAGGACGGTTCATCGTCCTGCTGGTCCAGAAAACCTGGGCGAGAGCGCATGGGCGAGCCTCACGCCGCCGCCGTCTCGAATTTCAGCACCCCCGCCGCCGCCATGTCGGCGTGCAGCGCCTCGGGGCTCCAGTCGAAGCCATTGGGCCAGGTCAGGGCCCCGAAATCGAGGAAGACCTGCTCGAAGAAACTCTGGTCGTGAAGCGGCCGGGCGACCGGCCGATCATCCTTCAGCAGGCCGGAAAAATTCCATTCTCCGGCGAGGCCGTCGGTGAATTGCAGCCACAGCCGGTAGGGGCCGACGATCCTGTAACGGCGGATGTGGACGACTTCTCGCATCACTTCTTATCCAGACCGGGTATGCGCCCCAGCGAGCCGCTCTCGCCGCGTTCCGCGCGTGCCCAGGTCTCCATCAGTTCGGCAGTATACATCCGTCGCCACCGCTCGACAAAACGGGCGCGCCGTGCCGATCAGGGCGAGGCAGCCTGACATCGGCCCCCTGGGACCGGCTGTGCCCGGGCCCCGCCCGCGCTAGGGTGCCGCACCTGCCCCGGACCCGATTCGCCCCATGATGACCGCCGCCGAAATCATCGCCCTGCTTGAGCTCCAGCCGCTGGAGGGCGGGGGGCATCATCGCGAGATCTTCCGCGACCCGCGCGAGGTCGACGGGCGGTCCATGGGGGTGACGGCCTATCTGTTGCTGGAGGCGGGCGAGATCTCGGCCTGGCACCGGGTCGAGGCGACCGAGCTCTGGCAGTATTACGACGGCGCGCCGCTGGAGCTGCAGATCGCCGGGGCGGTCACGGTCACGGCCACCGTCGGGCCCGGCCTGACCGGGGACCAGCAGCCGCAGCTGGCCGTGCCCACCGGGGCCTGGCGCACCGCCCGGACGATGGGACCCTGGACCCTGATCGGGACCACGGTCGCGCCGGGGTTGAACCTCGGTGGCGGGTTCGAACTGGCCCCTGAGGACTGGTCCCCGGCCTGAGCGGTTTTCCCTGGCCCCGGTCGGTGTCAGGATGGACGGGCACAGCCCGACCGGAGCCCGTATGGCCGACGCCCCCAAGACCCTTCCGACCGACGCCAGCGTCGCCGACTTCATCGCCGCCGTGCCCGATGCGCGTCGCCGGGCCGAGGCGGACACGGTCTGCCGGTTGCTGGAAGAGGTCAGCGGCGAGCCGCCGGTGATGTGGGGGCCGTCGATCGTCGGCTTCGGCAGCTATCGCTACGTCTATGCCAGCGGGCGCGAGGGCGACTGGCCGATCATCGGCTTTTCGCCGCGCAAGGCGGCCCTGACCCTGTACATCATGCCCGGATTCACCGACCGCCCGGACCTGATGGCGCGGCTGGGCAAGCTAAAGACCAGTGTGTCCTGCCTCTACATTCCGCGGCTGGAGGCGGTGGATGCCGCGGCCCTGCGCGACCTGTGCGTCTGGGCCGTCGAGACAATGCGCGAACGCTATCCGGTCTGACGGGGCCGACCCCGGATCACCGGGGCCGGGCCGATATCATCAGCTGCGCGGGGTCTTGGCCTTGTAGGGCTTTGCCGGCGGCTTGCCGCGCGCGTCCTTGGGGGCCCAGGGACGGTCGCCGCCCTTGGGCTTGCCCTTCCAGGGCTTGTCTCCGGCGGCGACGGGTTCGGCGTCGGATTTCGGAGCCCAGGGCTTCTTCTCGCCGGACGGGGTCGGCTTGCCGCCGTCGGTCTTCTTGACCCAGGGCTTCTTGTCGCCCGCGCCCATGTCGACGCGACCGGCCCAGGCTTGTTTCTCGCCCGTGGCCGGAGCCTCGCGCTTGACCCAGGG
>CAXBHG010000152.1:0-4982 GCA_963975385.1 uncultured Brevundimonas sp. | reverse complement strand
ACACCGGCCTGTCGGTCGAGGGAACCGACACCACCCATCGCACCGAATACCTGCACGTCGACGCCGCCGGGCACCCGCTCTCCCCGGCCTACCGTGTGATCACCACGGACAGGCAGGGCCGTTACGAGATCGAAAAGCGCATCTTCACCGACCCCGATGGTCAGGCGCTGGTGATCCGCACCATCATCCGCGCCCTCAGGGGTGAGATCACCCCCTACCTCCTGTTGGAACCCCATATGGCCAACACAGGCGTCGGCGATAGCGGATCAGCGCGTTACGTCAGTGCAGGCGAGATGCCCAATGCCTCGGATCGACGTGGGGTTCTCCAAGCGAGCGAGGGCGACGTCCATCTGGCCTTGGTCGCAGACGTTCCCCTTCTCAATCGAAGCGTTGGCTTCATTGGGGTTTCCGACGGACTGACCGATCTTGCCGACGGCGCTCTGGATCATCGATATCTCACGACCGGCGATGCGACGGGCAACATCATGTTGACCGCCGGCCTCCGACCCCTTCGGGCTGGCGGGCAGGAGTCTCGAGACTTCGTCATCGGCTTTGGAAACAGCGCCGCTACGGCCATCGGTGCTGCCGACGCCACCTTCGCCGCCGGCCTCGACGAGGTCCTCGCCCGCTTCAACGGCGTGGGCGACCATGTCGGCTGGGAGGACTACATCGCCTCCCTCGACCAGCTGCCCCGCCTCGCCGAACAGTCCACCGACGGCGGCCGACTGGCGTACGCCTCCGCCCTGATGCTCAAGGTGCAGGAGGACCGCACCCACGCCGGCGCCCTGATCGCCTCCCTGTCCAACCCGTGGGGCGACACCGTCGACGCGACCAACCCCTCGACCGGCTACAAGGCCGTCTGGCCGCGCGACTTCTACCAGGTGGCCATGGCCCTGCTGGCGCTCGGCGACACGGAGACGCCGGTCGCGGCCTTCAACTATCTGCCCCAGGTCCAGGTCCGCGCCGATACCCCTGGCAATACCGGTGTGACCGGCTGGTTCCTGCAGAAGACCCACGTCGACGGCGAGATCGAATGGGTCGGGGTCCAGCTCGACCAGACCGCCATGCCGATCATGCTGGGCTGGAAACTGTGGAAGGCCGGCCTCGTCTCCGACGCCGAGATAACGACCATGTACGGCGGCATGATCAAGCCGGCCGCCGACTTCCTCGTCGACGGCGGCCAGGTCGGCCTGTTGTGGAACGACCGGACCATCACCCCGCCCTGGACCCAGCAGGAGCGCTGGGAGGAACAGGAGGGCTATTCTCCGTCGACCATTGCCGCCGTCATCACCGGCCTGACCGTCGCCGCCGATATCGCCCGCGCCGCGGGCGACCCCGCCTCGGCCGCCCGCTACCAGGCCGCCGCCGACGACTATGCGTCAAAGGTCGAGGCGCGCATGTTCACCACCAATGGCGAATGGGGCGATGGCCGCTATTTCGTCCGCATCACCCGCAACGAAAACCCCAACGACAAGGCCCCGATCGGCGAGAACAACGGCCAGCCCGCCCATGCCGAGGACCGCATCATCGACGGCGGATTCCTCGAACTGGTCCGCTACGGCGTGCGCGCCCCGGACGCCCCTTCCGTCACCGACACCCTGCCCGAATACGACGACCAGACCCGCGAGGACCGCTTCCGCGTCCGCTATGATGTCAACGGCGTGCCCGGCTTCCGGCGCTACGGCAACGACGGCTATGGCGAGCAAACCGACACCGGAGAGAACTACGGCGTCGGCGGACAGATGCATGCCGGCCAGCGCGGCCGGCTGTGGCCCTTCTTCACCGGTGAACGCGGCCACTACGAACTGGCGGCCCTGCTGGCGCGCGGCGAGGGTGATGTTTCGGCGATCCGCCAGATCTATGTCCGCGGCATGGAATCCTTTGCCAACGCCGGCCTGCTTCTGCCCGAACAGGCGTGGGACGGGGTCGGCGACGACACGGCGCACGACTACCGGATCGGCCAGGGAACCAACTCCGCCACCCCCCTCGCCTGGACCCACGCCGAATACGTCAAACTGCTGCGGTCGCTGGCCGACCGGGCCGTCTGGGACACCTATGCCCCCGTCGCGCAGCGTTTCGGCGCACCGGTCGATTGACGCGGGGCTGTCAGGCGCTGACCGGAGACGATCTATCGGTGAACTGCCCCCACCGCCACACACTTCCTGGATGGTGCTGACACCGTGACGCCGGCAGACCTCCGCCGTCGCAACGCCGGCCTCCTGTTCGCGCAGGATCCCGGTGATCTGCTCTTCAGTGAACCGTGATCGCTTCATTCTGTCCGTCCTTTCGAGGGGCGGACTCTAGCTATTCCTGGAGGAGTTTCAGGGGGTCACGTCACCGTGACCAGGCCGTTCAGAAACAGGATGAATAGTCCCAGCACCAGAATGCCCGCAGGCGTCCTGAGCCAGGCGGCCCATCGATGGGTCGCGGCGGTCATGCGTTACTCCGGTTGAAGGGAAGACGGGACAGCCAGCCGGGCCGCGCGCCGGCAGGGCGTGGCGGACGGCCATGGACCAGGCTGTAGAGGGCGGGAAGAACGAGCAGGGTCAGGATCGTCGAGGAAATGATCCCGCCGATCACGACCGTCGCCAGCGGACGCTGGACCTCGGCCCCTGCGCCCACGTTCAGCGCCATGGGCACGAAGCCCAGGCTGGCGACCAGGGCGGTCATCAGCACGGGCCGCAGCCGGGTCAGGGCCCCCTCGCGGATGGCCTCGCCGAGCGGTTTGCCATCGGCGATCAGGGTGCGGATGAAGCTGACCATGACGACGCCGTTCAGCACCGCCACCCCGGACAGGGCGATAAAGCCGACCGCCGCCGAGATCGACAGGGGCAGCCCTCGCATCGCCAGGGCCGCGACGCCGCCGGTCAGGGCCAGCGGCACGCCCGAGAAGACGATGGCGGAGTCCTTCACCGACCGGAACAGGGCGAACAACAGGCCGAAGATCAGCAGCAGCACGACCGGCACCACCAGTTGAAGGCGTTTGGCCGCCGAGATCAGCTGCTCGAACGTGCCGCCGTAGCTGATCCAGTATCCGGCGGGGACCTCGACCTCGGTGCCGACCTTCTCCTGTACCTCGGCGATGAAGGAGCCCAGGTCGCGGCCGCGCACATTGGCTGTGACGACGACCCGGCGCTTGCCGTCCTCGCGGCTGATCTGGTTCGGCCCCTTTTCGACGGCGACCGTCGCGATCTCCTCCAGCGGCACGAAGGCCGGGCCGCCCGAGTCGGGCACGGGGATGCGCAGCCGGCCGATGGCTTCGGTGTCTTCCCGCAGCGTCTCGGGCAGGCGCACGACCACATCGAAGCGCCGGTCGCCCTCGAACACCTGACCGGCGACGACGCCGCCGATCGAGGTCGAGACGACCTGCTGGACATCGTCCATGCTGATGCCGAGTCGCGACAGGGCGGCGCGGTCGGGCCGGATCTGGAGCACGGGCAGGCCGGTGACCTGCTCGACCGAGACGTCCTCGGCACCCTCGATACCGCCGATCACGCCCTCGACGGCGTTGCCGACCTCCAGCAGGTCGTCGAGATCGTCACCGAACACCTTGATCGCCACGTCCGCCCGAACACCCGAGAGGAGTTCGTTGAATCGCATCTGGATCGGCTGGGTGAACTCGTAATTGTTGCCGGGTATCTCGGCGACGGCCGCCTGCATTTCCGCCAACAGTTCGTCCCGGGGCTTGCGCGGGTTGGGCCAGTCCTTGCGGTCCTTCAGCATGATGAAGGTATCGGCGACCGAGGGGGGCATCGGATCGGTGGCCACCTCGGCCGTGCCGATCTTGGCGACGACCCGCTCGACCTCGGGGAATTGCGCGATGCGCCGCTCCAGCGCCGTCTGCATCTGCACGGCCTGGCTGAGCGAGGTGCCGGGGATGCGCAGGGCGTGCAGGGCGATGTCGCCCTCGTCGAGGTTCGGAATGAATTCCGAGCCCATGCGGCCGGCACCGAGCGCCGCGACAGCCACCAGCGCAACCGCCACGGCGACGAAGGCCACGCGCAGCCTCAGCGCCATTTCCAGCGCCGGCTGATAGAAGCGCCGCGCCCCGCGCATGACGAAACTGTCCTTCTCCTCGACCTTGCCGGTGACGAACATGGCGACGGCGGCAGGCACGAAGGCCAGCGACAGAACCAGGGCGAAGGTCAGGGCCATGACGACGGTGATCGCCATCGGGTGGAACATCTTCCCCTCGACTCCGGTCAGGGCGAAGATCGGCACATAGACCAGGGTGATGATCAGCACCCCGAACAGCGACGGCCGGATCACTTCGCCCGAGGCCGAAGCCGCCAGGGCGAACCGTTCCTCGCGATTCAGCAGACGGCCCAACCGGTGTTGCGCCTCGCCATACCGGCGCAGGCAGTTTTCGACGATGATCACGGCCCCGTCGACAATCAGGCCGAAGTCGAGCGCGCCCAGGCTCATCAGATTGCCGGACACCCCCGTGCGCACCATGCCGGTGATGGTCATCAGCATGGTGATCGGAATGACGGCGGCGGTGATCAGCGCGGCCCGGATGTTCCCGAGCAGCAGGAACAGCACGACGATGACCAGAAGCGCGCCTTCGAGCAGGTTCTTCTCGACCGTGTGGATCGCGCGGTCGACGAGGTCGGTCCGGTCATAGACCGGCACGGCCCGAACCCCGGCTGGCAAAGCCCTGGCGGCTTCGTCGAGCCGGGCGGCGACCGCCCGGGCGACGGTGCGGCTGTTCTCGCCGACCAGCATGAACACCGTGCCGAGCACCACCTCGCGCCCGTCCTCGGTGGCGGCACCCGTCCTCAGTTCCTCGCCCATGACCAGATCGGCCACGTCGGCGACCCGCACCGGCACGCCATTGCGGTTGGCGACGATGATGGCCCCCAGGTCTTCAAGGCTCTCGGCCTGCCCCGGCACCCGCACCAGATACTGCTCGCCGTAGCGCTCGACGTAGCCGGCACCGACATTGGCGTTGTTGCGGTTCAGCGCCTCGACCACCTCGGCCA
>CAXBHG010000151.1:0-5013 GCA_963975385.1 uncultured Brevundimonas sp. | reverse complement strand
ATGACCGAGAACAGCAACAACGGCGGCGGCAATGCCGGTCTGGCCTTCATCGTCGGCGGTGTGGTCGTGGTCCTGGCTATCGTCGCCTATTTCGTCTTTTCCGGTGCCGCGCCCCAGACCAAACAGGTCGATGTCGACGTCAACCTGCCCGAAGTCTCGGCCCCGGCCCTGCCTGAACCGGCCGCCCCCGCTCCGGGCGGCTGAGGGCAGGGGTGACAGGTTCCCGCAATACGCCGTCCGGCCAGCCGTCCGGCCCGGGTTGGCCGGTCCTGGTGATCGCAGGCCTGCTGGTCGCGCTGACGGTGGCGGTTGTTGCGTTGATCCTGGGCGGCGAACCGCCGTTACCGTACCGGAGTCCGGTCGAGGTCGACATCAACCTGCCCGAGCCGAGGCTGCCTGATACGCCACGCCTGCCGGAGCGGCCGATCGTGCCGCCGGTCGATCCGCAGGTCGCACCGTCGTCCGATGTGGCGGTTGACTGACGCGGGCGGGATTTCCATGCCCTCAGGTTCCGGGTTGGGCGGCCCACTCCAGCGCCAGCAGCCGACAGGCCGAGGCCAGCGGCCGGCGGCCGCGACCGGCATCGACTGAGGCCAGCAGGCCCGCATGACTCAGGCCGCGGGCCTCGGCGATCCGGTCGAGGATGGCCCAGAACTCCGGCTCCAGCGCCACCGAGGTGGCGTGACCCGACAGTATGACCGACCGCTTTCTGAGCATTCCCGACGTCCTGACGGCGTGACCGGGCCGGACGGCTCGGTCGTTCAGGCCTCTCCCTAGCGCGTTCGACGGTCGCCGGGCGAGTCCGATGCGAAGGCCGGCATTGCGGTTCCCGTGGGCGGTGAAACCGGCTATGTTGTCATTGATCAGTAAGGGCGCTGCGATGACCATGACGACCGCGACCGGTTCAGATGACTTCATGCGCTACCGCTCGGAGCGCCTGCGCCCGGTGCGGGCGATCCAGGCCTTCGGGCGGCTGATCCGGGACAAGGAAGACACCGCCCAGGTGTTCGAGATCATGAAGGCCCTCAGCGGCCGGTCCGTGTCACGCGGTTACCAGAAGATGTTGAGGACGGGCGAGGGCGGTCGCCAGGCCTTCCTGCGCGACGAACTGGCGCACAAGCTCGACGATCCGGTGTGGCTGGCCCGGTTTCCCGAGGGCAGCGTCGGCGGGGCCTATCGGGCGTTTCGCGAGGCGCGCGGCTTCACGGCTGACGGCCTGGCCCAGGTCGAGCGCGAGGTGGTGCCCTTCATCGACGCCCCCCATCCGCTGATCTGGTATTCGCGCCGGCTGCGCGATGTGCACGACATCTGGCACGTCCTGACCGGCTATGAGACCGACGCCCTGGGCGAGGCCTGTGTGGTGTCCTTCTCCTACGGCCAGACCCGCAATCTGGGCTTCGCCTTTATCGGCTGGGGCGCGGCGCGCGAGGTTCAGCGCGAAAACCCCGCCATCCCCGCCCGCAAGGCCGTGTTCCAGGCCTGGCGCAACGGCCGCGCCGCGCGCTGGCTGCCGGCGCTGGATTATGAGGCCCTGTTCGAGCGGCCGCTGGATGAGGCGCGGCGGACCCTCGGCATCAAGCCCCCGACCGTCTATGACGCCGTGCCGGTGGCCGCACGTCAGGGCCTGAAGCTGCGGTCGGCCTGATCCGGCCCGTTACCGGCTTTCAGGTCCGGGCGGGGGGCTCGCCAGCACATCCACCCGTCGCGCCTCGGCCGCATCCGTCACGGTCCGATCCGGAGCGGGCTCGACCGCTCCGGCGGCGACGATCGTAATCTGTTCAGCCGTCACTCCGCCCGCGACCAGATAGTCGCGAACCGCCTCTGCGCGTTCCCGGGCCATACGCTGGTTGGCCTGCCTTCCCCCGCGGCTGTCGGTGCGACCGGTCAGGGTCAGGGTCCATCGGTTGTCGATCAGGCCCGGTCTCGCCAGCAGACCATCCAGATTGACCCGCGCGACATCGGACAGCGCTGCGCTGCCATAGTCGAACAGCACCCGTGCCTCGACCGGCTCCGGGGCGGGCTCTGCCTTCGGTTCGACCTCGGCGCGGACCGAGGGGCGGATGATGGACACCGCAGGCGGTGCCTCCGCGGTGACGGCGGTTTCAGGGGCGGCGTCCGGGGCGGCGTCCGGGACGGGCCGCACGTCGCAGGCGGCGGTCAGACCGGCGAGGGCGAGGCCGACAGTGATCGCATGCAGCGTTCGGGTCATGCGCCTGACGGCGAAGGAAGTGGGGTCATGCCTTCGTCTCCTTTCGGGGCCGGGGATTTGCGGGACCGCGCCTTTGCCGGCTCGCGCGGCGGAACATAGGACACCACGGTATCGCCGGGCTGGGGCTTGGGGCGTGAGGCATGGCTGAAGAAATGCAGCTTGCCGTCATCCCGGACCAGCATCAGCAGATCGGCACCGGGCGGCAGTTCGCTGCGGGCGTCGTCCATGCTGAATTTCTCGCTCAGCCGGGTCTTGCGGAAGCCCCAGCCCTCGCGCTCGCGCCGGGCGATCTCCTCGACCCCGAGGCCCGAGGCGAACAGGGTGCGGCCGCGCAGGGCCGGGGGCAGAGCGTGCGGGTTCTTTTCGGAGGTGTCACCCAGCTGGAAGACGGCATGGCGACCCATTTCCGGTGCCAGTTCGTTGCAAACCAGGGCGTTGTAGGCCTCGTTGTCGGTCGTTGCGACCAGGGCCTGGAACTGACCCATGTCGACCGCGTCCTCGGTGGCTTCCGACAGGATCTCACCGTGGAAGACGGGCATGCTCAACTGCCGTGCGGCGGCAAGGCGCTGCCAGCTGGTGTCGGCGATCAGGACGGGGATCTTCAGCGATTTCAGCAACTGGGCCAGGGACAGGCTCCAGGGGGTCGTACCGACGATCAGAACGCCCTGATCCGACGACCCCGTCACCCCCAGCCAGCGCGCCGCCAGTTTGGCGGTGAAGCTGTGGGCGACGATGGTGGCGATGACCACGGCGAAGGACAGGGACACCAGCGTGCTGCCGTCGGCATAGCCCAGCTCTCCGAGTCGCAGCGCGAACAGGCCGCTGATGGCGACGGCGACGATGCCGCGCGGCGCGATCCAGCCGATGAACAGCTGCTCGCGCATCGGGACCCGGCTGAAGGCCAGGCTGAGCAGGACCGTAGCGGGACGCACGATGAACAGCAGCACGACCAGGAAGGCGATGAACCGCCATTCGAACTGGCGCAGGACCTCGAGATTCAGCGACGCCGACAGCATCACGAACACGCCCGAAACCAGCAGGACGGTGATGTTTTCCTTGAAATGGCGGAAGTCCCGGAAACTGGCCAGGTTCATATTGGCCAGCGCCACCCCCATGACGGTCACGGTCAGCAGGCCGGCCTCGTCCTGGATCATATTGCCGGCGACGAAGACGCCGATGACGACGATCAGCAGAACGGGCGATTTGAGGAATTCGGGCACATAGCCGCGCGGGAAGGCCCAGGCGATGGCCCGCGCCGCGCCCCAGCCGATCAGTCCGGCCACGGTCGCCGCCAGCAACAGCGAGACAATGACGCCGACCACGGTGTCACCCTGACCGGCCCGATGCAGCACCTCATAGGTCAGCACCGCGCACAGGGCCCCCAGGGGGTCGTTGACGATGGCTTCCCATTTCAGGATCGCGCGCGGGCGCTGGGCCAGATTGGTCTGGCGCAACAGGGGCAGGACGACGGTCGGGCCCGTCACCACCAGAATGCCGGCGAACAGGATGGCCACGGGCCAGATCAGGCCGGCGACATAGTAGCAGGCCAGGGTGCCCAACACCCAGGCGATCGGTACCCCCAGGAACATCAGCCGGTGCACGGCACCCTCGGCGTGACGCAGCTCGCGGAAATTGAGGTTCAGTCCGCCCTCGAACAGGATGACGGCGACGGCCAGGGAAATGATCGGCTCCAGCAGATGTCCGAAATCGCGTTCGGGCTGGATGAAGCCGGTCAGCGGGCCGCCGATGATCCCGGCCAGAAGCATCAGGGCGATCGCCGGCCAGCCCGTGCGCCAGGCGATCCATTGCGCGCCGATACCCAGCACGCCGATAGCCGCGAGGACCAGTCCCTGATGTTCCATCATCCCCCACTGTCACGGATAGGCTTCGTCACACCAATGGTTCAGTGGGCGAAGCGTTGCAGCGAACTGCAGATGGCTGAAACCGGCTGGAACCGTATGTGACCGGTCCGGGCCGCCGAAGGCTCGCAATCTTCGGTGATTCGGCCCAACTGTCCGACTTCCTCCCCCGACCACGGTTCAACCTGCCTTGACCCTTACCGGCTTTCGTCGACCTTCTGCCGGAATGCTGGCCCTGCTTGGCGTCGGCACCTGTGCCTTCATCTGGGGCACCACCTGGTTCGCCATCACCCTGCAGCTGGGCACCGTCGATCCGGTGGCCTCGGTTGTCTGGCGTTTCGGCCTGGCCGCCATCGTCCTGTTCGTCGGCTGTCTGGCCACAGGCCGCCGGATTCGCCTGAGCCGGGCCCAGCATCTGGCAGCCCTGGGGCAGGGGGCCTTCGTCTTCGCGATCAGCTACGCCTTCGTCTATGCCAGCGAGCAGCGGGTCGCCTCGGCGATCGTCGCCGTGATTTTCGCGGCCCTGGCCTTTCTCAACCTGGTGCTGTTTCGCGTCGCGGCCGGGCAGAAGGCCGCCCCGGTCGCCTGGGCCGGGGCCTGTCTGGGCTTACTGGGGGTCGCTGTCCTGTCGGCCAGCGAAATCATCGGGGCCCATATGGGCGGCGCGGCCCTTGTCGGGATCGGTTTCGCCATCATCGCCGTCACCAGCTCGACGGTCGGCAACTATTTCGCCTGGCGCGGCCAGATCGCCGGGGCGGCGGTGATCCCGGCCACGGCCTGGGCCATGGCCTATGGCACCGGCATCCTGATTCTGTACGGCCTGGCCACCGGGGTGCCGTGGCGTTTCGAGCTGACGGCCGCCTATGTCGGGTCGCTGCTCTATCTGTCGATCTTCGGCTCGGTCATCGCCTTCGTGATCTATTTCACCCTGGCCCGGTCCCGCGG
>CAXBHG010000150.1:0-5013 GCA_963975385.1 uncultured Brevundimonas sp. | reverse complement strand
AGGCGATGATCGACGAGGGCTTCCACCCGATGACCATGTATTTCCCGCTGGTCGTTCACGGGGCCATGCTGATCGAGCCGACCGAGACCGAGTCGAAGCAGGAGCTGGATCGCTTCATCGAGGCGATGCGGGCCCTGGCAGAGGCGGCGAAGGCCGGGGATGTCGACCGGTTCAAGGGGGCCCCGTTCCATGCACCGCTGAAGCGGCTGGACGAGACCCGCGCCGCGCGCTCGCCGCGTCTGCGCTGGACCGCCCCCGAGGGCTCCAACATCGCCGCCGTCTAGGGCTCGGGGGACCGTCCGTCCTGTGGCCGATCAGCCACGGGACGGACGCGGCCGGGGGCGTCTTACAGAAGGTTCATCCGGCCGCCACGGTTCGGCCTTGGAACGCTCTGTAAACATCGTTGTGGCAAGGTCATCACGGTCGGCGAGTCGTCGTCGGTCAGGATGAACCCGGAGCGATCCGGGGCGTTGCCAAATATCCCGCCTGAGACCGACCCATCGTGACCCTCGCCATGTCCTTTTCCGAGCCCTATGTCCGCTTCCGGCGGTCGGTGCCGGTCTTTGACCGGGCGCTGCGCTGGGGCCAGATCGCGGCTGGCGTCGGTCTGTTTCTGGCCGGGATCGCCATCGCCCCTCTGCCGGGTCCGCTGGGCGTGCCGGTCTCGATGCTGGGGCTGGCGATGGTGCTGAAGAACTCCTACTGGGCCAAGCGTCAATTCATCAGGGCCCAGCGCAAGCGCCCGAAATTCGTCTATCCGTTCCGGCGCCTGCTGCGCAAAAACCCGGAGTTCGCCCCGGTGTTCTGGCAACAGGCCCTGCGGGCCGAGAAGCTGGTGCTGAGGCGCACCAATCGCGTGCTGTCGCGGACGCGCAAATTAGCGCGCCGTCAGTTCCGCAAGCTGTCCCGCTAGCCTCCTTCCGCCCCTACGCACGCGAATGTGAACGGCATCGCGCCTGACAGGCGTATGCTCCTCCATGCGGAAATCAGCGAAACACAGCGTTGGGAGGCGCTAGATGTCATGATGTCACGCGTACAAAAAGGCATGATCGCTGGCCTGTTGGCCACGGTGGCGGTCTCGGGTCTCGAGCTGGTCAATGTCCTGTTTCTCAAATGGTTTGATCCATTTCCGGCCGTGCTGGCCCACCTGATCGGTATGGACGGCAATCTGTCCGTCGGCTGGGCGGTTCACTTGCTGACCGGGACGGTGATCCTGGGACCCCTGTTCGGAATCCTTTACAGCCGGTTGCCCACCTCGACGCCCGAAACCAGGGGGATCGCCTTCGCGGTTGGCTCCTGGGTCCTGTTGATGCTGGTCATCATCATGATCGGTGATCCGGCCACCTTTACCGGCCCGACGGGCTTTGGCGTGGTCGGCTGGATGCTGTTGACCCATGCGGTGTTCGGTGTGGTCCTGGGCAATGTCTATGCCCGGATGGTCGCGCGTGAGCGGCACGCGCAGACGACGATCGACGGGGCCACCGCGCACTGAAACGACAAGGGCCCCGCCGGTCACCCGGCGGGGCCCTGATCTGTTATCGGGTGTGCCTGCTCTAGTTCAGGCGGGTGCCGATCTGGGCGATGGCCGCGTCGACCAGGGGATCCTTGGTCTGACCCGCCAGACGGGCGGCGAGAATCTGTTCGGCAGCCCGGGCGGCCATGTCGGCAGCCGCAGCCTTGACCTCGGCCGTGGCCTGGATTTCGGCCTGGGCGATACGCTGCTCGGCGAGGGCCTGACGACGCTTCAGGGTCTCTTCCAGCTTCGCCTTGGCCTCAGTCTCCATGATACGGGCATCCGCCTCGGCGGCGGCCAGCATCTGGGCGGCCTGGGCCTCGGCCTCGGCCTTCTCGGCGCGGATCTGCTTCAGCAGGGCCTCAGCTTCGGTGCGCAGGCGGGCAGCCTCGTCCAGTTCGCCCTGGATCTTGGCCGCCGTGGCGTCCAGCTGTCCGGCGATGGCACCGGGGACTTTCACCAGAATCAGGATGCCGAAGAAGACCACCAGGCCGGCACCGACCCAGAATTCGGCGTTGGCGAGGCTCCAGAACTCGCCGTGGAAGAAGGCAGGCATCAGGCGGCTCCCTTTACAGCGGCATCGGCTTCGGCAGCAGTCGCGGCCTTGCCGGTCAGTTTCTCGACAATGGCAACAGCCGTATCGGAGGCGATGAGCGAAACCCGCGACATGGCGGCGTCCCGGGTCTTGTTGATCGCCGTTTCAGCCTCGGCGATGCGGGCATTGACGACGGCTTCTTCTTCAGCGGCCCGGATGTTGGCATTTTCGGTGACACGTGCCTTGGCGGCAGCGGCCGTCGAACGCGACGTCGCACGGGCCTGATCGACCTCAGCCTTGGCAATCCGGGCTTGATCGGCGGCTTCTGCCTGGACCTGCCGGGCGGACTCGACCGCCGCGGTTATGGTATCGGCGCGCTCGTCCTTGACGCTACGCAGGCGCGGCAGGAACACCCTGGACAGCAGCAGGTAGAGGACGGCGAAGGTGATCAGCAGCCAGAAAATCTGGCCGGCCCACCACTGGAATTCGAATTGCGGAAGACCGCCCCCGGACTCGTGCGCGGCTTCCGTGCCTGTGGTGTGGGCGTCGACAGGCGCGGCCACCGAAGTGCCGGCGGATACGTCATGTATCGGAGGAGCGTCGCTGGATTGCAGAGCCATGGTCAGTCCGGTTCAGAAAGAGCGACGGGCGGCAGCGGTCCCGCTGGGACCGACCGCCGCCCGCAAGGGTGGTTCGACTTAGCTGAAGAGGATCAGCAGGCCGAGCACGAAGGCCAGAATGCCCAGTGCTTCGGTCAGGGCGAAGCCCAGGACCAGGTTGGTGAACTGACCGGCAGCGGCCGAAGGGTTCCGCAGGGCACCTTGCAGGAACCCGGAGAAGATCGTGCCGACGCCGATGCCGGCACCGATCATGCCCAGGGTGGCGAGGCCAGCACCGATGTATTTTGCAGCTTCAGCTTCCATGATTTTATCCTTTGAATGAAGCGATTGAAGGGTGGGTGGTAGGTTTAGTGGTCACCGGCGTGAACGGCGTCGTTCAGATAGACGCAGGTCAGGACCGCGAACACGAAGGCTTGCAGGAAGGCAACCAGAAACTCCAGCGCGGTCAGGGCGAGCACGCCGCCGAATGCGAGGACTGCAGCCAGGTAGGCCAGGTAGGCGACGCCGCCGGCCGAGGCGACTGCGCTCAGCGAAACGATGAAGCCGGCGAACACCTTCATGGCGACGTGGCCGCCCAGCATGTTCCCGAACAGTCGGAGCGACAGGGTCACCGGGCGCAGCAGGAAGGAAATGATCTCGATCGGCACCACCAGCCACCACAGGTACCACGGCACGCCGGACGGCAGGAACAGCTTGAAGAAGCCGAGACCGTTGCGAACCAGGCCGACGACCACAACCAGCAGGAAGCTCATCAGGGCAAAGGTAAGGCCGACGGCCAGTTGGGCCGTGGCGGTGAAGACCGTGAACATGCCCAGCATGTTCATTGCCAGAATGAAGATGAAGAGGGTGAAGACGAACGGGAAAAAGGCGCGGCCCTGCGGGCCGATGATGCCGACCGCGAGATCGTCGATGAAGCTGAACATGCCTTCGCCGACGACCTGAAGACGCCCCGGCACGACCTTGGGAGAGGCGGTGACGATAGCGAAAAACAGAATGATCAGGGTCGCGGCCACAAACATGGCCACGGTCGAGTTGGTGATCGAAATATCGACCAGCCCAAGGCCCGGCACCGAGATGGGCTGGATCGCCAGCACCGGCTGGACCTCGAACTGATGCATCGGATCGGCCATGCCGCCGGGTCTCCCAAAGTTAAAGCGCCGAATTGCCGTCAGGCGATCCGGTCAGCGGTCCTGTTCGTTATCGTCCGCGTCGTCCGGAAGGTCCCGGGGGGGGCCAAACTCCTTCAGCGCGCGCACGCTCAGTTTTCTGGCGGAATGAACCGCCAGCCAGATCGACACGCCGAATCCCAGAAGGGTGCCGACGATAATGCCCCAGGGCATGGACCCGACCACAAGGTCGAATCCCCAGCCCAGTCCCAGCCCCACGAATACACCGCCGAGCATCTCGGCCATGATGCGGTAGCCGTATCCGACCGCCGCCCCGCCGTACTGGGGCGGTTCCGGAGTGGCCCTCGCTTTCAGCGAATCGGCCTGGGCGTTGAGACGTTTTAGCGTCTCGTCGCGGGTCTCTTCAATCGGGGGCATGGCCTGCTCAGCGCCTCAACGCTGGCACCGAAAGGAGGGCGTTGAGGAGGGTCTGAATTCGGCGCGGAACCTATAGGCGGGGGGGGCGCAGGTCAAGACGGGAAGGTCGTGCGGCAAGGCCCTGAAAACCCGCAGGATTGTTGCGCGTCACCTGGGGTGTGGCGAACGGTCCTGGCCGGGCGGGCAGACTGCCGACCATTCCGGTCCCTGCCCGTAGCCAGGGCGGGGCCTACCCCGCCCGCACACTGTCCCACCAGCGCACCGCATCGGCGTCGCGGGCGCTGAGGTCGGGCCAGGCGGGGTCGGAGCCGACGTCCGGCACCCGACGCCACGAGCGGGCGCATTTCGGGTATTCGGCCAGCCTGACCTCCACCGTCACGGCGTCGCCGCCGGGGACCAGTTCGGCTCCCGAGGTGCGGAACACCTCGGCCGGGTCCAGCCCCTCGAAGGCGGCGAAGGCGTCGGCCGGGCCGGTGACGACCGGCCAGGCGTCCAGCGCCCCGCCGATGGTCTTGGCGCGGCGCGACTCTTCCAGCGCCTCGTTGACCACTTCCAGCACGGTCTCGACCTTCGCCCAGCGCCGGGCCTCATCGGCATTCTTCCACGCCGCAGGGGTCTCGGGGATGACGCGCAGGCAGTTGGTACCGGCGTCGGGGTAGCGGGTGGTCCAGGCCTCTTCCATGGTGAAGGGGGTCAGGGGGGCCAGCCAGGCGGTCAGGCGCATGAAGACCTCATGCATGACGGTACGGGCCGCGCGGCGACGGATGGCGTCGGGGCGGTCGCAGTAGAGGGCGTCCTTGC
>CAXBHG010000149.1:0-5048 GCA_963975385.1 uncultured Brevundimonas sp. | reverse complement strand
ACGGCTCCGGCTCGGTCAGCCGCTCCGAAAAGGTCTCCCTGACCATCGCCGCCGTGGTCACCGACGTGCTCGGTAACGGCAACCTCGTGATCCAGGGTCGGCAGGAAGTGCGCACCAACCGCGAGGTCCGCGAACTGACGGTGGCCGGCATCGTCCGCCCCGAGGACATCTCCTCGGCCAACACCATCGACCACACCCAGATCGCCGAAGCCCGCATCAGCTACGGCGGCCGCGGCGACATCAGCCGGGTCCAGGCCACCCCCGCCGCCCAGTCCCTGATCGAGCGCTTCAGCCCGTTCTGATCGCGGTCCCTCCCCCGTCGCCCACGGCCGCGGGGGAGGCGGTTCCGGCCGGTGTTCGGTCCAGCAGGCCGTCGTGTGCGGTTTTGGCAAGCTGAGCCGTGAACCGTTAACGGACACCCGCGTTTGAGCATCAGACGCGAGTATCCAATGTTCAAAATTCTTGTCCCTGCTGTCGCCGCCATGGGTCTGGTCGCCTTCGCCGCCCAGACCCGCACGCCGACCTATGATGTTTCCGCCGCCCCCGTCGCCATGGGCTGGCACCTCAGCCATGAGGGCGCGATGGCCAAATTGGCCTACGGGGTGGAGAATTCCGACCAGCTGGCCCTGATGATGACCTGCGCGCCTGGGCGTTCCAGCGTCGAGGTCTACGGCGTTGTCCAGCCTCTCGCCCCCCGGCTGATCCAGGCTGTCGCCCGCCCCGGGGAGCTGGATCCGCTCAGCGGCGGTGACGCGACCGAGGTCCGTATTTCGCTTCGTGATCCGACGCTGCAATCGCTGGCTGGTCAGGGGGTGCTGCGGGTGCGCGGTGACGCCGGTGACTTCAATCTGACGGCGACGCCGGACGAACAGCGCGTCGCCGCGCGGTTTCTTGCCTATTGCGGTTCGGCCCGCGTCTGACCAATTGTGAGGTTCTGGGTCTCGGGGGAGCTGACACATGACCGGCCTGACTGGCGTCGCCCTGACGCTGCTCATCCAGCTTGCCATCCCGCCCTCGTCCGCCTGGACCTGGACTCTCTATGACGATGATCCCCTGGTCCTGGCCAATGAGGTGCCGGACACTGCCCGTCTGCGTTCGACCTTCGAATGTGACCCCGGGTCCAGTGTGGTTCGCCTGTCCCTCTATCCCGCGGCACCGGCACACGGCTTCGCCCGGGTCACCGCCGGCTCGGCCGCCACTACCGCCGCCGTGGAGCCCGTCAGAGGCGAGGGCCTGCGCCTGGTTCTGCGCAGCGATCACCCGGTCTTCGCCGCCTTCGCCGCCGACGGACATCTCGGTGTGATGGTCGGGGAGGCAAACCACGACATTGAGGTTCAGCGCCCACACCTTGCCAAATTGCGCCGTTTCACCGAGCTTTGCGCCAGCTGAAACGGATTTTCGCCATGCGCCTCACTGTCCCCCTGCTGCTGAGCGGCCTCGCCCTGACGGCAGCGGCCTGCGCGCCCGTGGCCGTTCCCGCCCCCACCCTGCTGGCCACCGGTTATGCTACCGCGCCGGTCGCCAGCTATGACTGGTACCTGCATACGGACGGTGACGAGGCCCGTCTGGCCTATGGCCTGCGAGACAGCGACGACCTGCGGCTCGGACTGGATTGCCGCCGGGGCAGCGGCCGGCTGGCGCTCAGTGCACTGGGCGAGACCGGGGCCGCTCGCGAGATCGGGCTCGAGTCCGACGGCGAGGTCGCCCTCTTTCCGGCAACCGCCGAGGCCTCGGAACTGGTTGACGGCGTGGTCCTGTCCGCCACCGCGCCCGCTGCAGCCCCTGTCTTTCAGCGTTTTCAGGCCGTGGGCTGGCTCGCCCACCGCCATGGCGACGATATCCACGCCTATGTCGCCCACCCCGGCTCGTCCACGCGGATCGCACGGTTCTTCGCCTTCTGCGGCTGACATTCGGGCCGGGCGATCCGGCCGCGACGGTTGACGCGCTGCCCGCCGTCCGGTGCAGTCGCCCGGACACGGGAGTTACATGATGAAACGCGCAATGATCGGGGCCGCGGCCCTTCTGGCCGGACTCGCCGGAGGCCTGCCGGCCCTGGCCTGGGCACCGCCGGGTGCCGGAGAGACCACGACGACGGTGCCCGTCGCTGACGCCCGCCTCGCCCGTGTCCTTGCGGATTATGAAGCCTTCCTGCGGGCCAGGGATCCGATCACGGCCGGTCTGGACGGGGATCGCGAGGCCCTGTCCCGCCTGCCCGACCTGTCCCGGGCGGCCGAACTGGCCCGTCGCGTGCCGATCCAGGACCTACTGGAGCAGGCCGAGGCCATCGCCCCGGCCACACTGAACCCCGCCGATGCCCGCAATCGGGCCTTCATCCTGTTCCTGCTGCGCCGTGAACTTGAGGGGATCGCCCTCGACACCGGTCGCCTGGCCTTCAACTCCGAGGGCGGGTACGGCCAGAGCGCCGCCTACCTGGCCTCCTCCACCCGGATCGCCGGCAAGGCCGACGCCGAAGCCTGGCTGGCCCGGCTCGAGGGCCTGCCCAAACTGTACGACGACACCCTGGCCGACGCCCGGCGCGGCCTGGCCACCGGCATGGTCCAGCCCGCCTCCGTGGTCGAGAGCGCCATCCTGCTGGCCCGCACCGACGCGGCCCAGCCGCTGGACGGCGACGCCCTGCTCAAACCCTTCGACGAGCTGCCGTCCAGCATTTCCGCGGCGGACCAGGCTGCCCTGCGCGCGCGGGCCCGGACCATCATCACCGACCGTATCGTGCCCCGTCGCCAGGCCTGGCTGGCCTTCCTGACCGACGAGGCGGCCCCCGTCGCGCCTGTGGAGCCCGGCCTCGGCCTGCGCCCCGGCGGCCGCGAGATGTACGCCTATTTCGTGCGCGGCTTCACGACCACCGACCTGACCCCCGACCAGATCCACCAGATCGGGGTCGACGAGGTCACCCGTATTCGCGCGCGTATGGAGACCGAGATGCAGGCCGCCGGCTGGACCGGAGATTTCGCCGGCTTCCTCGCCTTCCTGCGCACCGATCCGCAGTTCTACGCTACCTCGCGTGAGGACCTGCTGGAGAAGGCATCCGAGATGGCCAAGCGCGCCGACGACCGGCTGCCGGCCCTGTTCGGCACCCTGCCGCGCCTGCCCTACGGGGTGCGCCCCGTGCCGAGGGCTATCGAGGACAGCTACACCACCGGCCGCTACAACGGCGGCTCGATGAAGACCGGGGTGGCCGGCGGCTATATGGTCAATACCTCCCACCTCGACCAGCGCCCGCTGTACGAGCTGCCGGCCCTGACCCTGCATGAGGCCGTGCCCGGCCACCATCTGCAGATCGCCCTGCAGCAGGAGGCCGAGGACCAGCCCTATTTCCGGCGCGGGGCCGATGTCACCGCCTTTGTCGAGGGCTGGGGCCTGTATTCGGAATATCTCGGCGAGGAGATGGGCTTCTACCGCACCCCCTATGAGCGGTTCGGCCGCCTCAGCTACGAGATGTGGCGCGCCTGCCGGCTGGTGGCCGACACCGGCCTGCACTGGATGGGGTGGAGCACCGAACAGGCCCGCGCCTGTTTCCGCGACAACTCGGCCCTGTCGCCGCTCAATATCGAGACCGAGCTGCAGCGCTATATCGGCTGGCCGGGTCAGGCCACCGCCTACAAGATCGGCGAGATCCGCCTGCGCGCCATCCGCGCCCGCGCCGAGGCCGCCCTCGGCGACCGGTTCGATATCCGCGCCTTCCACGATGCGCTTCTGGTCGACGGCCCGCTTCCGCTGGACCTGCTGGATGCCCGGATGGACGCCTGGATCGCGGAGCGGGCCGTCAGGTAAGGCCCAGTTCGGCCCGCGCCTTGCGCGTCAGCTTCGCCGCAATCAGGGCGTGGGCCGTCTTCAGGTGATCCGTCAGTTCCGCATCGTCCCAGGCGGCAGGGTCATCCAGATGCACCCATTTGGCTTTCGCCAGATACGGGGCCGGTCGCGCATGGCCGGTCTCCGTCAGCACCGCATAGGCGATGTCCGAGACCTTGAACGACAGCCCGCCCTTGCCGCCGACCATGGCGAACATCTTTCCGCCGACCCTGTAGGTGTCGTGGTCGTCGCCGAACGGGTGGTCCAGCGTCGCCGCCGGCAGGGCCAGGCAGACTCTGCCGACCCCGGCCCGGTCCATGCTCAGGCCTCCACCCCGACGCCGATCGGACAGACCACGCCGGTGCCGCCGATGCCGCAATAGCCGTCGGGATTCTTGGCCAGATAGGCCTGATGATAGGCCTCGGCGAAATAGTAGGACCCGGCCGGGGCGATCTCGGTGGTGATGGTGCCCCGCCCCGCCGCCGACAACGCCGCCTGATAGGCGTCGCGCGACGCCTCGGCCTCCGCCCTCTGCGCATCATTCAGATAGTAGATGGCCGAGCGGTAGGTGGTGCCGACGTCATTGCCCTGGCGCATGCCCTGGGTCGGGTCGTGGTTCTCCCAGAAGGTCTTCAGCAGCTCGCTGAAGCTGATCTCACGCGGGTTGAACACCACCTGCACCACCTCGGCGTGGCCGGTCCGACCGGTGCAGGTCTCCTCATAGGTCGGATTGGGCGTGATGCCGCCGGAATAGCCGACCGAGGTCACCCAGACGCCCGGCAGATTCCAGAAGATTCGCTCCACGCCCCAGAAACAGCCCATGCCCAGAATCGCCGTCTCGAACCCGTCCGGACCGGGCCCTTTCAGCGGGTGCCCGCTGACGAAATGCACCGCATCCGTCGGCAGGGGCGTGTCCCGTCCCGGCAGGGCCGTGGCGGCGTCAGGCAGGGCGGTGGTCTCGCGGATCGACATGTCAGGGCTCCAGAACGGGTCGCTGTCCATATAGGGACGGCAAACCGGCTTGCCGAGGGGGGGATGGTGGGCTATCAGCCTCGCCTCCGCCGGGACGACCCCCGGCGGCCTCGCCCAGGCGTGGAACGGACAGGTGGCGGAGTGGTCGATCGCGCACGCTTGGAAAGCGTGTGTACGTGAAAGCGTACCGAGGGTTCGAATCCCTCTCTGTCCGCCACGCACTGCCCGATGATGGCGGTCCTGCGAACTCGGGACCGGGACCGGGA
>CAXBHG010000148.1:0-5107 GCA_963975385.1 uncultured Brevundimonas sp. | reverse complement strand
CGGGCGGGGTGCTGTCGAACACGGCCGCCGGCCTGGGCCAGCAGTTCACCGATGCCGAACTGACCGCCATCGTCGAGGTCGCGCACCGGATGGGGCGTCAGATCACCGCCCACGCCCACGGCGTCGACGGCATCAACGCCTTCCTGCGCGCGGGCGGCGATTCGATCGAACACGGCACCTGGCTGGATGCGGAATCGATCCGGCTGTTCCGGCGCGAGGGTACCTATCTGGTGCCGACCCTGCTGGCCGGGGACTATGTGGCGCGCATCGCCGCCAGCCCGGGCAATTTCTTCACCCCGGCCCAGACGGCCAAGGCGCTGGAGGCCGGTCCGAAGATGCTGGACATGGCGCGCCGGGCGCATGACGGCGGGGTGCGGATCGCCTTCGGCACGGATTCGGGGGTCTCGGCCCATGGCGACAACGCCCGGGAGTTCGCCCTGCTGGTGCGGGCCGGAATGACACCGCTGCAGGCGGTGCAGTCGGCCACGGTGGTGGCGGCCGACCATCTGGGGATTTCAGCCGAGGCCGGCCGGATCACCGTCGGCATGCCGGCCGATCTGATCGCCGTGTCCGGCGACCCGCTGGGCGACGTCACCGTGCTGGAGCAGGTCCGTTTCGTGATGAAGGGCGGGGCGGTTTACCGGGAAGAATAGTCTTCCTCCCCCATCCGGGGAGGGGGACCGCCGGCACGGCGGTGGAGGGGGCCTGATCCGGACGCCGGCATATGGGGTTGGCCCCCCTTCACCGGCGTTGGGCGGTTCCCCCTCCACCGCTTCGCGGTCCCCCTCCCCCTGCGGGGGAGGGTTTGATCGCGTCACGCACCAACTCCCGGAACCCGACCTCATCGTCGAAGGTCGCCGTCACCGGCCATGAGATGACGCGGTCGCGCCATTCGGGCGGCAGGCGGGACCAGTCCTTTTCGGTGGTGATCAGCCGGGCGTCGAACACGGCGGCCCGGTCGGCCAGGGCGCGCAGGTCGGATTCGCGGAAGGCGGCGTGGTCGGGGAAGGCGGCGAAATCGACCAGGTCGGCCCCGGCGGCCTTCAGCGCGCGCTCGACCTTCCACGGCTTGGCGATGCCGGCGAACCCCATCAGCGGACCGGGCGGCGGGGCGGCGGCAGGCTGCAGCCGGGCGATGAAGACCGGCAGGGCCCCGAAGGTGGCGACCAGTTCGGGATCGGCCGCGGCCATGTCGGCGGGCAGCAGGATGACCACGGCGTCGGCGCGGGCCAGGCCGGCCTGCAGCGGCTCGCGCATCGGGCCGGACGGAAACACCGCCCCGTCGCCGAACGGCCATTCGTGGTCGCGAGTCTCGCCGTCGACGATAATCAGGCTGAGGGTCTTGGCCAGGGCCGGGTTCTGATGGCCGTCGTCCAGCACCACGGCTTCGGCCCCGGCAGCGGCGGCCGCGCGGGCCCCGGCGACACGGTCGCGGGCGATCCAGGCCGGGCTGTCCAGCGCCAGCATCAATGGTTCGTCGCCGACGTCGGCGGCAGTGTGGACGGCGGGATCGACGCGGACCGGGCCTTCGAGCCGGCCGCCATAGCCGCGCGACAGGGCCTGGGCGTCGACGCCAGACTGGCGCAGCAGGCGCAGCACCTCTCGCGCGACCGGGGTCTTGCCCGAGCCGCCGACGGTCAGATTGCCGATCGAGATGACCGGGATGCCCGCGTCGACCGGCGTGGTGCGGGCGATGCGGCGGGCGGTGACGGCGGCCCACAGCCAGCCGGCCGGGCGCAGCAGCATGCGCGTCACGGGCGCATGGCGGCGTTCGCGGTCATACCACCAGCGGGGCGTCGACAGGGTCATCGGCGTCTCCGGGGCGGGGCGGGCGGCAGCAGGGGCTGGAGCGCGGCCCACAGGTGATCGAGCGCCGCCCCGGCCTCGGCGGCAGAGCGCCGGGCGCGGTCGCCCATGGCCCGGGCGGCAGCGGGATCGGCCAGCAGGGGGGCGATGATCGCCGGCAGGTCGGCGGGGCTGCGGACGACCGCCAGTCCCCCGGCCTCGACCAGGGTGCGGGTGATGGTCGACCAGTTGGACACGTCGGGGCCGGTGACGGCGGGCCTGCCCAGCCGGGCCGGTTCCAGCGGGTTGTGGCCGCCGACCGGGGGCTTTTCCAGCGCGGCCGAGAACGACCCGCCCATGACCACGACATCGGCGAGGCGCAGGAACAGCCCCATCTCACCCAGGGTGTCGGCCAGATAGATGTCGGTGCGGGCATCCAGCGGCTGGCCGGAGGACCGGGCGGCGAATTTGAAGCCTTCGGCGGTCAGGGCGGCGGCGATGGCGGGGCTGCGCTCGGGATGGCGCGGCACCAGGATCAGACACAGCCGGTCGGCAAGGGCGTCCAGCGCCTGAACCAGGGCCAGTTCCTCGCCGTCGTGGGTGCTGGCGGCGACCACGACGGGCCGCTCGCCGATGGCGGCGCTCAGGGCGGTGAAGGCGGCGGCGTCATGGGGCAGGGGGCCGCCGGACAGTTTAAGGTTCACCTGGCCGTCGATGCGCGCGCCCAGCCCTTGCAGCCGGGCGGCCGAGGGATCGTCCTGGGGCAGGACCAGGTCGAAGGCCGCCAGCAGGCGGCGGGCGGCCCCGGGCACCCGGGCCCAGCCGGCGGCGGTCTTTTCGGTGATGCGGGCGCTGACCAGGGCCAGTTTCACGCCCCGGTCCTGTGCGGCGAGGATCAGATTGGGCCACAGCTCGCTCTCGACGAAGACGCCCAGGGTCGGCTGCCAGTGGTCGAGGAAGGCGGCGACGGCCCCGGGGGTGTCGATCGGGGCGAACTGGTGGATCACCTTCGGCGGCAGGCGTTGGCCCAACAGGGTGGCCGAGGTCAGGGTGCCGGAGGTGACGAGCACCGTCAGGTCCGGGCGGTCGCGCACCAACCGTTCGGCCACCGGCAGCAGGGACAGGGTCTCGCCGACGCTGACGCCGTGCAGCCAGACCAGATCGCCGTCGGGCCGGGGGCGGCCGGCGAGCCCCAGCCGTTCGTCGACGCGGACGGCGTCCTCCTTGCCGCGTTTGACGCGGGCGTCCAGCAGCCGTGGGGCGACGGGCTCCAGCAGGCGGGTGGCCAGACGATACAGGAACAGGGCGGGGCTCACGTCACACCCGCTCCAGACCGGTGAGGGCGTCGGCCTCGGCCTCGACGGCGGTCAGGCGGTCGGTCCAGTCGCGGGCGACCTGGGCCGGGTCGGCCCCCTCGGGATAGTCGGTGCGGTCCCAGACGATGGCCCCGCGTCCGAACGGCAGGGGCAGCAGGGCGCGGTCCCAGCTGTTCAGCCGGATGGCGGGATTGCAGGACAGGCCGACCAGCAGGACCGGGGCCCCGGACATCTTCGCCAGCACCGGCAGGCCCTCGGCCATCTGTCGGGCCGGGCCGCGCGGGCCATCGGGGGTGAGGGCCAGGCCGCCGCCGCCCTTGAGCTGGCGCAGGCCGTCGCGCAGGGCCCGGGAGCCGCCCTTGGCGCGGTCGGCCTTGTCCTTGTTGGCGGAGGAGCCGCGCACGGCGGGAAAGCCCTGCAGGGCCACGGCGCGGGCGATAAACTGGCCGTCGGGGCTGAGCGAGATCAGGGCGCGGGGCGGCTGGGCCCGGGACAGGGGCCAGCAGGCGGGGGCCAGGCCGATGCGCGAATGCCAGAAGGCGCACAGCACACCACCGCCGCCGTCCCAGACGGCCTCGGCCGCGCCCGCATTGACGTGGGTCCAGCGGATGGTGGCGAAGCAGAACTGCATCCACCGGGCCAGCAGCCAGGCCAGCACGGCCTGGATGACCGGATTGCGCAGCGGCCTCACGAGACCGCCGCGACGGTGACGGGGTCGCCGTCCAGGGACTGCTGCTTCGCCAGGCGCGAATAGAGGCCGCCGAGGCTGACCAGCTGGTCGTGGGAGCCGGTCTCGATGACCCGGCCACCGGCGATGACATGGATGCGGTCGGCGTTGCGCACGGTCGACAGGCGGTGGGCGATCATCAGGGTGGCGCGGCCCTGCATCAACCGCTCCAGCGCCGCCTGGACCAGGGCCTCGCTCTCGGTATCGAGGGCCGAGGTGGCCTCGTCCAGCAGCAGGATCGGGGCGTCCTTGAGGAAGGCGCGGGCGATGGCGATCCGCTGGCGCTGGCCGCCGGACAGGCGCAGCCCGGCCTCGCCGGCGCGGGTGGCATAGCCCTCGGGCAGGGCGGTGATGAACTCATGGGCGGCGGCGGCCTGTGCGGCCTCGACGATGGCCTCGGCCGAGGCCCCGGGGCGGCCATAGGCAATATTGGCCGCGATGGTGTCGTCGAACAGGAAGGGCTCCTGGGTCACCAGGGCGATGCGGGCGCGCAGGTCGTGGATCTTCAGATGGCGGATGTCCTCGCCATTGATGGTCACCGCGCCCGAGGTCACGTCATAGAAGCGGGGCAGCAGCGACAGCAGGGTGCTCTTGCCGCCACCGGACGGGCCGACCAGGGCCACGGTCTCGCCGGGGGCGACGCTCAGCGACACGTCCGACAGGGTCGGGGCTCCGCCCCCGGTGGCCGGGGCATAGGCGAAGGAGACCCGGTCGAAGGCGACCGTGGTCGGGCCCCCGGCCAGGGAATGGGCGTCGGCGGCCTCGCGGATCTCGGGCTGGATGTCGAGGGCGGCGAACAGGCGGCGGGCGGCGGTCAGGCCCTCGGCCATCACCGTCTGCAGATTGGTCACCTGACGCAGCGACTGGCCGGCCGCCATCAGCAGGCCGATGAAGGCGGCGAAGGCCCCGACGGTGATGTCGCCGTCGCGGGCGCGCCAGCCGGCATAGGCCATGACGGCGGCGACGACGATCATGGCCACCAGATTGCTGGCCGGTCCGGCGAAGGCGCGCGAGTCGGCGCTCTTGATCACATGGCGCTGGCGGCGGCCGACCACCTCGGCGACGCGGGCCTCTTCGGCGGCCTCGCGGTTCTCGATCTTGATCAGGCGCACCCCGTCCAGATTCTCCATCAGGGCGGTCGACAGGTTTTCGGTCTCGGTCATGGCCCCGCGCGTGGCCTTGCGCGTGCGTTTCGAGAAGCGGCGCATGATCAGGCTGACCATCGGCACGCCCAGCAGGACGATCAGGGTCAGCCGCCAGTCGATGAAGGCCATGGCCG
>CAXBHG010000147.1:0-5116 GCA_963975385.1 uncultured Brevundimonas sp. | reverse complement strand
CCGTTTCACGGCGCGCCAGGATTTGATGTCCCGAGCGATCCGTATCCACAACAGGATGAACCCCGAGACGACGATGCTCAGGGTCAGGGCCGTGGTGATGATGATCAGGGGGTGGTTGAAATCCTCGCCGTCATCCCAGTCCATAACGTGCAGACGCCAGAAGAAGTCGAACAGACGCCAGACGCCGGAACGACGCGACACCACCTCGGCCGTGGCCGGCGACAGATAGAAGGAGGTCTCTTCGCCATCCGCGAAATCCACCCGCCACAGCGGCCCGATCTTGCCCGTCTCCTCGGGTGCGGTCGTTAGAAACGACACCCCGGACACCGCCGCGTCACCCCGGTAGGCCTGTATCGCGAAGGCCGTAGCCTCATCGCGCGACATGGGCGCGAACGGCCGCCCCGTCACCGCCGAGACGATCACCGGCTCGCCGCTCATCGGTTTCAATGTCCAGGCCGGACCACGCGGCGTGGTGTGCAGGTCCGCCTGAGTGGGCGCTACGCCGGCTTGCCGAGCAATCTCGTCGAGCGACGGCAGGCCGGCCAGCGCCAGCGGGACGGCGGTCTGTTCGGCGACTCGGTGCTCGCTGCGGACCGTCTCTATGGGAAGGGCCACCATCACCAGGCCGCCGCCGACCCAGAAAAGGACCTGGAGACCGACGACCAGCGCGATCCATTTGTGCAGTTGGGTCGAGAGCTTGAGGACTTTCATGAGGTCTTCCGTCTAGACGTGGCGCGCGAAGACGCGCGTGCCGCCGCCCTCGAGGATCAGCAGGGTCTCATAGGCTTCGCGCCGACCGTCGGGCATCTCCATCCCCGGCGAGCCCAAGGGCATGGCCGGCACCGCGAGGCCGAGGGCGTCGGGACGCTCCATAAGCAGCCTGCGCACGTCCTCGGCGGGCACATGTCCCTCAAGGACAAATCCTTCGATCACGGCTGTATGACAGGCCGCCAGGGAGTCGGGGACGCCCCGGGCGAGGCGAACCGCCCCGGGGTCGGCCACCTCGGTTGTCCGCACCTGGAACCCCGCGCCCGTCATGTGCTCGACCCAGGCACCGCAACAGCCGCAGGTGGGCGATTTGTAGACCGCGAGTTCTGACGAAGGACGCGCGATCCGCGCACAGGCCGCAGTGACCGCGGCGCTGACCCCGACGATCAGAAGGGCCCGGCGGGATAACGGCTCCGTCATCGTCTCATTCTTCCAGTGATCAAGGACAAGGGGAGCCCGGTAGCCTGCGCTCAGGCCGCCGGACGAATGGGTCGGGCCGAGGAGTGATAGACATCGAAACGCCATTGGTCATCGCGTTTCCGCAACACGCTCGTGGCGACGCCGCGGCGCTCGATCGGGGCCCGCCCGGCGTCCTTGAAGGTGATGTGATAGGTATAGGTTTCGCTGACGAAGGCCGTGTCGCCGTCGACCTCCACCGTCATCTGATGATTGCGGAATTCGAAGCCCGCCAGATCGTCGAACTCCGGCCCCAGGTGGTGCTCGAGGTAGTAGGCGAAGCTCCCCTCGACCCCGCCGTTCTCGAAGATCTCCGAGTCCGGCCAGAACAGGGCCGGAGTCTGTGACACATCCATCCGCGTGATGGCGTCCTTGTAGGCTGTGACGACCGAGCGGACCTGCTGCACATCCGTGACCTGTGCCTGGGCGGCGGTGGCGAGGACGGCGGCAAACGTCAGTCCGGCGAAGATAGAGCGCGCTTTCATGGGTATCTCCAGGGTGGCCGTCCGGACGTGGGATCGGCGAAAGGCGGCGGACGCGCCGACGGCGGACATGCCGGCCGCCGATGAACAGGTAAGGACGAGATTCAAGATCTGCCCGGTGGGGACAGGCTGGTCTGCCTCCTCAGAACATCAGGTGTTTCATGCCATGGGTCAGTATGCCCCCCAGCAGGGCATTCACCAGAATGGCGGACGCGGTAAGCGTCAGCGCGCCGATATAGAGCAGTTCGCGCTTGCGGCCCGGCTTGCGGACCCAATGCTCCTTGGCCCACCAGCTCAACAGGCCCAGCGCCGCGATCGAGGTTCCAAGCCAGCGGTGATAGGTGTGGGTCACGTCATCGGATCCGGGCAGGCCCATGGCGAACCAGCCGAGCACCACGGCGCCCACGGCGGAAATCGCGGCCAGGGCGATGATCACCCGGGTGCCCTGGGTGAGGACCGGTCGACGCAAGGTCAACGCGGCGATCTCGAGCACGGCGGCCACAAGGAACAGGGCGATAGGAAAATGCACGGCCGCGGGATGCATGGCTCCCAACCAACGGACGAGACGCTGGGACATCGTGCGGGGCGCAGCATCGGCCGATATGCCGCCGTGATCCATGCCCGCCGACACGGCCGGCATCCCCGCCATGTCCGATCCATGACCGTCCGCCATCGGCGCGGCGGCGACGGACACTGCGGCTGGAGGATCGTGGGCCTCATGGGCAAGGGCCGGCCCACTGACCGATACGGCGACCAGAACGGCGAACGCCGCCAACATTTTCCGCAATCCCATGACCCGCTCCGCTTCCATCTCTTCTGCTAACTACGCAGCACAGGGGCGGCCCCCTCACCCGAGGGATTCGGCGAAAGCACGCGTAGTAGGTATCAGGGGCCGTGAAGGAGAGTTTCGATGACGCGTAATCTGGATGACCTTCTGACAGGACTGGCGGCCGCGCCCGTCGATACAGCGCTTGAGGGGCTCGAGCCGCTCGTCTGGCGCCGGGTCGACATCCTTCGGGGCGAACGGCTTGTGTCACAGCTACGTCTGGGTGCCGTCGCCATGGCCCTGGCGACCGGCTTGACGGCGGGCGGGTTCGGCGCGATCGCAGCACCCAGACCCGCGGGAGATCTGACGATCTTCACGGCCGATACCAGCCTGGTGCCCTTGGCGAGACTGGATGTGGTTCGATGATGCGCGGCTGGCGGGCCATTGTCGTCACTGCCTTGCTGGCTGCCCTGGCCGGCGGCACCGGGACATGGATCAGCGCCAGTTGGGTTCTGGGCAACCGGGCGCCGCCCTCGCTTCACGACATCGTTCACGACGATCTGACGCTTTCGCCCGAGCAACACAGCCGGATTGAAGCGATCGAGGTCAGGTTCGCGGCGCGGCGTCCAGTGCTCGAAGCGAATGTCAGGGCAGCGAACCTGGAACTCGCCCGGGCGATTGAGCAGGGTGCCGGGGACGGCCCCCAGGTCCAGGCCGCCGTCGACCACATTCATGACGCGATGGGCGCGCTGCAGAAGGAGACGATCACACACGTCTTCGAGATGCGGTCCGTGCTGACCGCCGCCCAGGCGAAGGTCTTCGACGAGCGTATCGTTTCGGCCCTCGCGCCCGACGGGCGCTAGCCGTTCGGGTGGAGTATCCGGACGATCTTTCAGCGCGCGCCGCCAACGGTGAGCGCGCGGCGTTTAGCGAACTGATGCGGCAGACCAAGGCTGCCCTGTTTCGGGTCATCCGTCGCTATGTCGGCGACGAACAGGAGGCGTGGGATCTCCTGCAGGAGACCTACGCCGCGGCCTGGATCAGCATTCGCCGCTACGATCCCGCGCGCCCTTTCGAGGCCTGGCTTCGAACCATCGCCCTTAACAAATGCCGCGACTGGAGCCGCCGCCGGTTCGTTCGGCGGCTGATCCGTAGCGGCATCGATCTGTCGGCACCCGAGGCCCTGGCCGTGCAGGACGGGAGCGATCCGGTGGATGACCGGATGGAGACCGCCGGCCGGCTGCTCCGGCTGAACCAGGAAATGTACCGCCTGCCGCCGCACCTCAAGGCACCGCTTCTGCTCACGGCGATCGAGGGACGCAGTCAGGCGGAGACGGCGGGAATTCTCGGGATCTCCGTAAAAACAGTGGAAACCCGCGTGGCCCGCGCGCGACGCAAGCTGTCCGATGCCTTGCGGGAGACGGTGGCCGGGCCGCCGTTCTCCGAGGGATCGGTCTGACGTGCACGGGACCGGGTGCCGGTCATCGAGAAAGAAGCGGCGTTCGGGTGGTCGTCACGGCGAGGCGAGGGCTGGGGCCTGCGCGCGCGTATCATGATTGAGGGCACCGCTCGTTCACGCGGCGGTGCCGGGCGACCGGCCCTCGTTTGTCGGCGGTCGCCCAGTCGAGAGACCCTTCTTCGTCCCCAATACAGGAGCTGTTCACATGAGAATTCTGGTCCTTTCCGCCCTTGCCGCCGTCGGCCTGTCCGCCTGTCAGCCGGCCGCCGAGCCAAAGCCGGTCGATGCCCAGCCAGCGCCTGACGCCTCGGCGGCGGCACAGGTCGAGACCGCTCCGGCGGCGATGCTCGAGCCGACCCCGGTGCCCCCGGTCGCAACGCCCGCGCCCCCCCCGTCACCCAGGGTCTCGGCGCCCCGGCCAGCCCGCCCTGTCCCGACACCCGCGCCCACCCCCCCCCCCCCCCCCGCCAACGGCGTCTCCACGACGCCGGCGGACAACGCCATGCTGGCCGCCGCACCGACGGCGTTCGCCGTGACGTTCCCGCACGCCATGACCCTGTCATCTCTCAAGCTGACAGGCTCCGGCGGTCAGGCCACGGACGTCACCGTGATCGCGGACGCGTCGCCGGCCACGACGGTCCGGGTGCCCCTGCCCGCCCTGGCGGCCGGATCCTATTCCGCCGCCTGGGCCGCAACCGGCGCCGACGGCCACCAGATGAATGGCGTCGTCCGCTTCATGGTTCATTGAGGTGCCGGCCTCTTCCTTCCCGAGGACCGGAGCCTGATTGAAGGAAGCGCCGCGCGGTTCACCGCGCGGCGCTTTTTCCGTCTGTCCGGTGTCGCATCGCGCTCCAGAAAAGTATCGGTTTGTGGTCGATCGACGGCCCGACCTGGCGGAAATCGCCGCGCCGATCAGATTTTCATCCGGCCTCGACCGCGCGGTCCCGGGAAATGGATGAGGAGGCTCTCGAGGGTTCGCACGACGATATCCGCCTCAACCTGATCCGCCTGGTCTCCGTTCGGCGCGTCGGGATCGTAAAGAGCCGTGCGGCAGCCCAACGTCCGGGCGGGCCGAATATCCCATTCCAGACTGTCGCCGACCATGCAGACGGCCGCCGGATCGACGGCCAGGGCCTCGAACACCTTGTTGAAGGCTGCCGGATCCGGCTTGCCGAGACCGACCTC
>CAXBHG010000146.1:0-5143 GCA_963975385.1 uncultured Brevundimonas sp. | reverse complement strand
GAGCCAGGGCCTGCCAATCAAACCGGGAGGCCTCTCGCCGCCGGGCGTAGAGAACCGGCGTCTGGCCGATCCAGTCCGCGCGCACGCCGGCGAGTTGGTCGATGTCGCCACCCGGCGGGAACGGGTCGAGGCCGTGACGATCAATACGGACGAGCGCGCCGTCTCGCTCCACGCGCGCCAGATCACCGCTCGCCCAAGGCTCTCCATTTCGCCGAACCCAGACCAGCAAGGCGTCGGAGGCCGATGTCCACCGCAGCAGGTGCGGCGCCACATCCAGATCAGCGGGCAGCGAGGTCGCCCGCCCGCTTGCCACCTCGATCAATTCCAGCCGCCCCCGCTCGGGGTTGCCGAACTGACGCACGCCGTCGGGACTGATCGGCACCGGAGAACCGGCGCGCAGCACCGCGATGGCGCCACCATCCGGGGAGACGGCCCAATCCCGAATCAGACCGGACGTCAGGGGGCGGACCTCCCGGCGAGCGATATCAAGCAGGACCAGCGACCGGTCGCGCGCGGGCGTTTGCGTCGTGGCCGCGCCGCCGAGCGTGTCGACCACGGTCCGGCTCGGTTCGCGCCCTCGGGCCTGGGCCGACCACTGGCGCGCGATCTCGGTCTGGGCTCCCCCTGCATAGCGAAAGAGCCATGGCAGCCGCGCGTCCTGAAGCACCGTCAGTCCAAGCCGGTCATCATCAAGCCAGGCGGCGGTTGAACCCGTAAACGGTGCATCCGGCGTCAAGCCGGTCCACCAGACAGACCGATCGGACATCTCGACCACGCCCGCCTCGAACCGATCGTCTCTGAGCCTGTAGATCAGCAGCCGCCGCCCTGACGGCGACCAGTCCCCGAGGAGCAGGCCGGGGCCCTCCGAAGCCGGCAAGAGACGCTCCGGCGACCTCCCGCCGCCGGTCTCCGCGATCCAGAGTTCGCTGAGGGTCCATACTGACCGGTGATCGAGGTCGAAGGCCGGGGCGGCGGCGTATGCCGCTCGCCGTTCATAGACGGCCCATCGCCCGCCCGGATCCAGTGAAGCCGCGCCGAAGGACGACATTGAGACGACATCCCGGATCGTCATGGGACGACCCTGGGCGTGGGCGGCGGACGACAGGCAGGCAAGCGTCAGCGCGACCGCCGCGAGGCGACGCAGGAGGACAATGATCATGGCGCCCTACCAGCGCTTGATCATCTGCAGGGCGACGGTGCGCCCAAGGACGCTGGCCTGGGCGGCGTCGAACCCGTACCCCGCCGGCGAGTCGTAGAAGGGTGGATCCTCGTCCGTCAGGTTCAGGACAGAAAGCGCCAGCTGCAGACCGGCGAAGGGCCCCGACTCCGCCGACCACGACGCGCGTACGTCAATCGTGTTCCAGGCCGCGATCTCCTGCCCGGCCAGGCCCTCATAGGCCGACACGTGGTTCCAGTGAGCGTCAAATCCCCAGCTTCCGTACGACCAGACAGCGCCGGCGCGGGACCGAAGGCGGGCCGGATATCCGACAAGGCCCAGGACGTCGCGCACATCGGCGGTCGGCGTGGGCTGGATGTCATAATCGATCAACCAGGAGGCGGAGGCGTCAAGCGAGAGCGCCTGGCTCCCCGTCAGCAGCGGGTAGCGCGCCGACAGATCCAGACCCCGAACCGACACTGCGCCGGTATTGACCCAACGTCCGTCGAGGATGGCCCCGTAGGCTGTCGGCGGGAACAGGCTCCCGCTGGCGAAGTCCGGACGGTTCAAGTAGCTGTTGACCAGAGCGAGGTCGGCCGGGTTGTTGGCCGCATCGACGAGCGTCACGAAGGGCTGGAGCGACGGGTCGGTCAACGCGCGGGCGATGTTCGCGGCCACGGGTTGGGCGATGCGGTCGCTGAACTCGGTGCTGAACAGGCTCGCGCTCAGAGCGCCGCCGCCGACCGGTCGGTAATCAAAGCCGAATGTAAAGGTCTCCGCGGTCTCCGGCTCGAGGTCCGGATTGCCGCCATAGAGATACAGGGAAAGGACGTTCGCGCCCGCCCGCGGCAGGGAGGTCACCGAGATGGCCGAGGCGTCGTGGAGTTGTGGCAGGCCGGGCGCCCTGAAGGATGTGCCCCAGGAGGCCCGGACCGACACGGTTTCGAGCGGCGACCAGATCACTCCCAGTTTCGGATTCGCCGTGGAGCCGAAGTCGTCGTACTCCTCGAACCGCCCCGCGAGCGAAAGCTCCAGACGCTGGACCCCGGCTCGGGCATTCCCCTCCCCCACCAGCGGCACGCGCACCTCACCGAAGATGGCGCTGATCTTGCGATCCTGCTCGGGCGTGATTGTCAGCACCGGCGCCACGGTCGAGCCGAGACTCTCGACCTGGGTATTGAAGCCCTCGCGCCGGAACTGCAGACCAACCGCCGCCTGCACCGGCCCCGCGGGAAGGTTGAAGAGCGGGCCGGAGAGCAGCAGGTTGGCCGAACTGGCCCGGCTCCGATCGTGGGCCCGGGTGTAGCCGCTGCTGATGAAGTCCAGGACCGCCCGACCGTTCGCGGTCCCGTCTCCGAACGGGTTGAAATAGCCGTCCACCGCCGCCCGATAAGGAGTCGCCGGATCATCCGGAATATTGCCGAGCGCCTCGTTCAGGAATCGCGAGTTGACCCGCCCTTCCGTCCCGGACGAGCCCCGTTCCTCTGCATGAGCCAGATAGGCCTCCAGCGACCAATCCCGGCCCAGCTCCAGAGCACCGCCGGCGGTCAAGCCGAGACTTCGCGAGGAACCGAACCGGTGTGGCGGTCCCAGGTCCCGGTAGAACGAATATCCGATCGTGTGGGACGCCGCCCCGGACGGCGACACGAACCAGGGATTGGCGCTCGTGACGTTGAACACGGCCGGCGTCGTCGCCCCTGCGATGCTGTAGTCCCTTTGGCTGAAGCGCAGGTCGGCCGTGAGTTCCAGGCGCTCGCCGAGGCTCTGCCGGATACGGCCGTAGACGCTGCTGCGTTCGGTTTCGGGCGAGAGATCCTGCCCCTGGGCCGTCGCCTGCAGGTTGGCCTCCCCTGCCGCGAAATCCGCCGGGGTCGTGGCGATGCCCGAGGGGCCGGGCCGGATGGCCCAGCGGGAGACGTAGCCCCTGGCCACCGGGTCGAAGGCGACGATGTTGCCGGGCGAGGCGAACGGCGTCCGGTGATCCGTACCGCCGAAAGGTCTGAGGTCCCCGTCCGTGGTCCAGGGCCGGTCCAGAGAACTGAAGGCGTTCACCTGCTGGTATTCGTACGACAGCAGGGCCGACCCGGTCTCCCAGGAGGTTCCGGCGAGATGCGATACCATCAGGTCCTCGGCCCCGCCTTCGGCGGCGCCAATCCGAAGCCGGGATTCCTGGCCATTGAAGGCCCGGCGCATGATCACATTGACCACGCCGGCCACCGCATCGGCGCCGTAAAGGGCGGAGGCCCCGTCGAGCAGAATATCGATACGTTCGACCGCGGCGGATGGCAGGGCCGATACGTCGGCGAACTCGCCCCGGTAACCCGTGCCCGCGAGCCGGCGGCCATTGACCAGGACCAGGGTGGCGTCGGGCCCGAGACCGCGCAGGTTCACGCCGGTGGCGAACACCGAGTTGGACCCGGCTCCATCGACCCCGGCCAGGGTCGCCGTGGGATTGGCCGAGCCGGCGTAGTTCTGGGGCAGATCCTTCAGGATCTCGGCCACCGTGGCGGGCCCACGGCGATCCAGATCGTCACGATTCAGGACGACGACCGGCGAGGCGAGTTCGCCAGACGTCTTCAGCAGGGTACCCGTGACGATGACCTCGTCCAGCAGGACGGGGCCTTCCGCCGCCTCGGACGGCCCGCTTCGGCGCAGGAAAATGACCCCCGGACGCGTCTGGGACCAGGACAGGCCCGACCCTCGCAAGAGAGTGTTCAATGCCTCCGGCGGCGCATGACGCCCTCTCAGTCCCGGTGTCCGCAAACCGGCGACCAGATCCCCGGTGAAAAATATCTGCTGGTCCGACTGGGTCGCGAACAGATTCAGCGCGTCTCCCAGCGACCCGGCCGGGATGTTGAAGTCGCGCGCCTCCTGGGCGCAGGCCGTCGTGCTGACGGCGAGAACACAGGCGACCAGCGCACTGCAGGACAAAAAACTCGAGCGACTCATATTCATGGCTCCCCTCCCCGCCACATGGCGTCAGAGAAGAGACGGTTCAGACCCCGGGTAACCCCGGAGAGGTTACTCAATTATTTTTTCGCTCCGAGAGGCGGACGGTTCCATCCGGCCCCGGAGAGACTTCAAGTTCAAACACCTGCGAGGCCGTGGAGACGAAGGCGTCCCGGTCCCCTGTCTTGAACACCCCATTGACCGGGACAGAGTCCAGCGATGTGGCGTCCAGTTCGATCTTCGCCGTCAGATACCGGTTCACTTCGGCCACGGCCAATCGCAGCGGCGTATCGCGGAATATAATCCGCCCGTCCGCCCAACTGGTCTCGGCCTGCACATCGACTGAACGGACGGCGACCTCTCTGGCGGTGACGCGGGTATGTTGGCCAGCCACCATCCGCTGCACCGCCCTGCCCTCCCCCGCCGGTGCCACATCGACGACGCCGGACACCAGGGTCACGCTGACGGCGGCGGCGTCACGGCGAACATCGAACACTGTGCCGACCGCCGTCACCTGTGTCCCACCGGCCTGGACGACGAACGGTCTCGCCCGGTCGTGGGCCACAGTAAATAGCGCCTGTCCGCGCTCAAGATCCACGAGGCGCTGGTCGCCCGCGAACCGAACCCTGACCCGCGAGCCCGTATCCAGCCGGATCGACGACCCGTCGGCCAACTGCACGACGCGCTGCTCGCCCACGCCTGTGACGAAGACCGTCCTGCTCTGCATCCAGGCCCAACCGCCCATCGCCAGCGCCGCCGCCGCGCCGACCGCAGCCAGTCCCAAAAGGCCCCGCGGGACAGCACGGGACCGACCCGTGCCGGCCTTGCGCGACATCGCCGCATCAAGGGCCTCCAGGATGGCGGGGTCGTCCGCCAGCTTGCCCGTATCGGCCCAGACCTTCTCGACGCGGCGATAGGCCTCGGCGTTCGCCGGCACCGCGCGCCAGGCGAAGAATTCCTCAATCGTGCCGGTGCTGACGTTACGCGCGCCCAGACGGGCGTGCCAGGCGGCCGCCTCTGTCTCCGCGGTTTCAACCC
>CAXBHG010000145.1:0-5194 GCA_963975385.1 uncultured Brevundimonas sp. | reverse complement strand
CAGACGACAGGGCGCACCGCACCTCATGGCGCAGCAATATATTTTCCAGATGCAGGGTCTGACCAAGACCTTCCCCGGCGGCAAAAAGATCTTCGAAAACATCTGGCTGAGCTTCTATGCCGACGCCAAGATCGGCGTCGTCGGCGTCAACGGCTCGGGTAAGTCCACCCTGCTGAAGATCATGGCCGGGCTCGACAAGGATTTCACCGGCGAGGCCAAGGCCGCCGACGGCATCAAGCGCGGCTACCTCGAGCAGGAGCCCCACCTCGACCCGGACAAGAACGTCTGGGAAAACGCCATCGCCTGGTGCGAGGAAAAACAGCTGGTCGACCGCTTCAACGCCGTCGCCATGGAGCTGGGTGAAAACTACACCGACGAGCTGATGGAGGAGATGACCGCCCTCCAGGAGAAGATCGACGCCGGCGACCTGTGGGACATCGACAGCCGCGTCGAAATGGCCATGGACGCCCTGCGCTGCCCGCCCAACGACTGGTCGGTCGAGAACCTGTCCGGTGGTGAGAAGCGCCGCATCGCCCTGGCCCGCCTGCTGCTGTCCAAGCCCGACATGCTGCTGCTCGACGAACCGACCAACCACCTCGACGCCGAGTCGGTGGCCTGGCTGCAGCACCACCTCGAGGCCTTCCCGGGCTGCGTCATCCTGGTCACCCACGACCGCTACTTCCTCGACCTCGTCACCAAATGGACGCTGGAACTCGATCGCGGCAAGGGCATCCCCTACGAGGGCAACTACTCCAGCTGGCTGGAGCAGAAGCAGAAGCGCGTCGTTCAGGAACAGTCGGAATCCGAAGCCCGCCAACGCGCCCTGACCCGCGAACTGGAATGGGTCCGCTCGGGAGCCAAGGCCCGTCAGGCCAAGTCCAAGGCCCGTCTGGCCGCCTATGAGCGCATGGTCACCGAACAGGAAGGCCAGCGCGGGGCCCAGACCCATGCCGTCATCCAGATCCCGCCCGGCCCGCGCCTGGGCAATGTGGTGCTGGAGGTCGAGGGGCTGAAGAAGTCCTATGGCGACAAGCTGCTGTTCGACAACCTGACCTTCAAACTGCCGCCCAACGGCATCGTCGGCGTCATCGGTCCCAACGGGGCCGGCAAGTCGACCATGTTCAAGCTGATCACCGGCCAGGAAGAGCCCGACGGCGGCACCATCAAGGTCGGCGAGACGGTCAAACTGGCCTATGTCGACCAGAGCCGCGACGCCCTCGACCCCAACAAGACCATCTGGGAAGAGATCTCGGGCGGCACCGATGTGATGATGGTCGGCAAGCGCGAGATCAACACCCGCGCCTATGTCGGCAGCTTCAACTTCAAGGGCGGCGACCAGCAGAAGAAGGTCGGCCAGCTGTCCGGCGGTGAGCGCAACCGCGTCCACCTCGCCAAGACCCTGGCCACCGGCGGCAATCTGATCCTGCTCGATGAGCCGACCAACGACCTGGACATCGAGACCCTGCAGAACCTCGAGGAGGCCCTGGAAGAGTTCGCCGGCTGCGCCGTGGTCATCTCCCACGACCGCTGGTTCCTCGACCGCCTGGCCACCCACATCCTCGCCTTCGAGGGGGACAGCCACGTCGAATGGTTCGAAGGGAATTTTGAAGCCTACGAAGAGGACAAGAAGCGCCGCCTCGGCACCGACGCCCTGATCCCCCACCGGATCAAATTCCAGAAATTCGCGCGCTAGACCTTTATGGACCGGCTGATCGTCCCGCACGGGACGGTCAGCCGCAGCCGCCCCCGGCAGCGTTCGATATCTGATTTGCTAGCAGGCCCCGGGGCTGGTGTAGGATCACCCCATGACCCACCGCCCCGCCATCCTGATCATGCAGCGGCACCTGGCACCGCTGACCGCCTTTCTGGAGGCGACCTGTACGGTTTACCGTTTTTGGGAAGGCCCCCCGGTCGAGGCCCGCGACGACATCCGCGCCATGGTCGTGGCCGGTGAATATCCGATCGACAAACATCTGATCGAGAGCCTGCCCAATCTGGAACTTCTGGCCTGTTTCACCTCGGGCTATGACGGCATCGACATTGAATGGTGCCGCGCCCGCGGCCTGCCCGTCACCCATGCCCCCGGCGTCAATCACGAGGATGTCGCCGATCACGCCCTCGGCCTGATCCTCGCCGCCCGTCGCCAGATCGCCGCCGGTGACCGGCAGATGCGCGCCGGCGGCTGGACCGTCGATGTCCGCACCATCACCCCGTCCCTGCACAACCAGCGCGTCGGCATCGTCGGCCTGGGGCGGATCGGAGAGGCCCTCGCCCGTCGTGCCGAGGTCCTGCGGATGACCGTCAGTTGGTGGAGCCCGCGTGACCGTCCCGCCGACTGGCCCCGTGCCGCCTCCCTGCTGGATCTGGCCCGGGACAGCGACATTCTCGTCGTCGCCTGCCGGGCCGACGACGACAATATCGGCCTGATTTCGCGTGAGGTGATCGACGCCCTCGGCCCCGACGGCCTGCTGGTCAATGTCGCCCGCGGCCAGCTGGTCGATGAACCGGCCCTGATCGCCGCCCTGCACGAGGGGCGGCTCGGACAGGCCGCGCTCGACGTCTTCGAGGACGAACCGACCGACCCCGCCCGCTGGGCCGATGTCCCCAACACCGTCCTGACCCCGCACACCGCCGGGGCCACGACCGAGGCGGTGCAGGGCATGCTGATGCTGCTGATGCGCAACCTGCAGGCGGTCTTCGCCGGCGAACCCCTCGTGTCTCCGGTCACGGCCCCGTCCAAACCGTCCTGAACGGTTACGGCCATTGCCTTGCATGATCATATAAGGATATCTTTATATGATCATCGCATACAGGCTTCATGACCCTTACCGCCGACCAGACCGTCGATATGCTGCGCGCCGCCGGCGAGCCGACCCGCCTGCGTATCCTGTCGCTGCTGGCCGGCGAGGAGCTGTCGGTGATGGAGCTGTCCGGCATCCTCGACCAGAGTCAGCCCCGCGTCTCCCGTCACCTGAAGCTGATGGCCGACGCCGGTCTGGTTGAACGCTTCCCCGACGGAGCCCGGGTCTTCTACCGCCTGTCCTCCGATGGCGGCTCCCGTCGTCTGGTCGACACCGTCCTTGACCTGCTGGAAGACGAAGCCGGCGAACGCGATCACGTCCGCCTCGGTGATGTCCACCGCGAACGCGAGGCCGACGCCGCCGCCTATTTCGAGCGCGTCGCCCCCCAGTGGGACCGGCTGCGCTCGCTCTACGTCTCCGAAAGCGCGGTCGAGGCCGCGATCGAACGGGCTGCCGGACCGGGCCCCTTCGACCGGGTCGTCGACCTGGGCACCGGCTCAGGCCGGATGCTGACCCTGCTGGGCAAGAAGGCCCGGATGTCGATCGGCCTGGATCTGAGCCAGAGCATGCTGAACATCGCGCGGAGCAATGTCGCCCGCGCGGAGCTGGACAAGGTCGAACTCAGGCACGGTGACATCTTCGCCACCCGCCTGCCGGCGCAGAGTGCCGATCTCGTCGTCGTGCATCAGGTGCTGCACTATCTGGCCGATCCCGCCGCCGCCGTGACCGAGGCCGCGCGCCTGGTCGCCCCTGGCGGCAAATTGCTGATCATCGATTTCGCCCCCCACGAGATGGAACAACTGCGCGAGCAGCACCAGCATCGCCGCCTCGGCTTCACCGACGAGGAGATCCGGGAGTGGATCAGCGAGGCCGGGCTGAACCCGACCGATGCCATCGCCCTGCCGCCGGAGACCGCCGGCCTGACCGTGACCATCTGGACGGCTGTGCGCCCCGTCGTGACCAAGAGGAATGCTGGCTGATGGCGACCCTGGCTGAAGCCCGCGCCCTGTTGCTGTCCCCGCTGGGGCCGGTGGCCCGCGCCGGTCAGAACGGCAATCCGGTTCGGGTGTCTTTCGAATTCTTCCCGCCCAAGTCCGACGAGGCCGAGGTCACCCTGTGGAAGGCCGTGCGTCGGCTTGAGCCGCTGAACCCCGCCTTCGTCTCGGTCACCTACGGTGCCGGCGGTTCCACCCGCGAGCGAACCCACCGCACGGTCCAGCGCATGATCGCCGATACCAACCTGCGTCCGGCCGCCCACCTGACCTGCGTCGAGGCCAGTCGCGCCGAGGTCGATGAGGTGATCGCGAGCTACAAGGCCATCGGCGTCGATCACATCGTCGCCCTGCGTGGCGACCCGCCCGGCGGCCACGAAAGTGCCGGCGGTATCGGCGGGGCCTATCAACCGCGCGCCGACGGCTATGCCAATGCGACCGAACTGAGCCGCGCCATCAGCGCCGTCGGCGGCTTCGACATCACCGTCGGGGCCTATCCCGAGAAACACCCCGAAAGCCCGTCGATCGACCACGACATCGATGTGCTCAAGGCCAAGATCGACGCCGGCGCGACCCGGGCCGTCAGCCAGTTCTTCTTCGACATCGACGCCTTCCTGCGCTTCCGCGACCGCATCCGCGCCGCCGGCATCACCATCCCCCTGATCCCCGGCATCATGCCGGTGTCGAATTTCGGGGCCCTGCAACGGATGAGCGCCAGCTGCGGCACCGCCGTGCCCGCCTGGCTGGCCACCCATTTCGACGGCCTCGACGACGACCCCGAGACCCGCAAGCTGCTGGCCGCCTCGGTCGCCGCCGAGACCTGTGCCCGCCTGCAGGAAGAGGATTTCGCCGACTTCCATTTCTACACCCTGAACCGCGCCGACCTCGTCTATGCCATCTGCCGGGTTCTGGGCGTGCGTGAGACTGCCAAATGACCCGTCAATCCCGTATCGCCGCCCTCCACGCCGCCGCCAGGGACCGCATCCTCGTGCTCGACGGCGCCTGGGGCGTGATGATCCAGCGTCTGGACCTGTCCGAAGAGGATTTCCGCGGCGAGCGGTTCGCGGGCCACACCGGCCAGATGAAGGGCAATAACGACATCCTGTGCCTGACCCGGCCCGACGTCATCGCCGACCTGCACGACCAGTATTTCGCCGCCGGAGCCGACATTTCCGAGACCAACACCTTCAGCGCCACCGTCATCGCCCAGGACGACTACAAGCTGGACGCCCGGTCGGTGTGGGACATCAATCTGGAAGGCGCGAAACTGGCCCGCGCCGCCGCCGACCGCTGGACCGCGAAGGAGCCGCACAAGCCGCGCTTCGCCGCCGGCTCGATCGGCCCGCTGAACAAGATGCTGTCGATGTCGTCGGACGTGAACGACCCCGGCGCGCGGCTGGT
>CAXBHG010000144.1:0-5397 GCA_963975385.1 uncultured Brevundimonas sp. | reverse complement strand
CGCGGAAGAAGATCGCCGCCAGCACCATGGTGGCGACCGTGGTCACCGCATAGGTCTCGAACAGGTCGGCGGCCATGCCGGCGCAGTCGCCGACATTGTCACCGACGTTGTCGGCGATGGTGGCGGCGTTGCGGGGATCGTCCTCGGGGATACCGGCCTCGACCTTGCCGACCATGTCGCCGCCGACGTCCGCACCCTTGGTGAAGATGCCGCCGCCGAGACGGGCGAAGATCGAGATCAGCGAGGCCCCGAAGCCCAGGGCGACGAGGCCGTCGATGACCTCACGGCTGGTGCTCTCGAAGCCGGCACCGAGGGTCAGCCAGGCGTAATAGCCCGCCACGCCCAGCAGGGCACCGCCCGCCACGAACATGCCGGTGATGGCCCCGGAGCGGAAGGCCAGGTCCAGGCCCTTCGACAGGCTCTCGGACGCGGCCTGGGCCGTGCGCACATTGGCGCGGACCGAGATCAGCATGCCGGCGAAACCGGCCAGGCCCGACAGGACCGCGCCGATCACGAAGCCGACGGCGGCGTAGACGCCGATCAGCAGCCAGGCAGCGATCAGGATGACCACCCCGACCATGGCGATGGTTGTGTACTGGCGGCGGAGGTAGGCCGAGGCCCCCTCCTGGATCGCCGCGGCGATCTCCTGCATTTTCGCGTTGCCGGCGCTGGCCTTCATCAGCGAGGCGGTCTGGACGGCACCGAAGAGCACGCCGAGCGCCCCCGCTGCGATGACCAGCCATAGGTATGACGTCATGGCGTTTCGTTTCCCTGTGCAAACATGGCGCCCGGACCCTTGGCGCGGTGGGCGTTTTCGCCTCTCTCCGCCTTCCGGTCCCCCCGTGCGCAACGGACGCGACACTGCGTCCATGGGGAATTGCGGCGGAAAGTTGCCAAATGCGCCGGTCCGACGCAACAGCGGTTTTTACAGGATCAGGCGGGCTGGACCCGGGTGCGCCGGCGGGGGACCTGGCTGAACACCTCGACCCGGGCCACGGAACCGCGTCCGGCCAGGGTGCTGGCGGACCGTATCAGGCTTGCCGACAGGGCCGCGACATCGATCACATCCCAGTTGTCGGCGACCGTGAAGGGGGTCCGGTAGGCCGCGCGCGTCAGGGCGTCGCGGAGATAGGGCTCCTTGGCCCGCATCCGTTCCGCCGTCTGGCCCCGCCCGAGATGCAGGCGCAGGGAGACGAAAATATAGTTGCGAATTCGACCGCCGGCGATGACCGGCAGGCCGACCCCCGCGATGGCAAACGGCGCGGCGTCCAGCGGCGATTCGCTGGTCGAGGCCAGGGCGGCGGTCGGGGCGGCGGTCGGGGCGACGGCAGCCACGGCAACGGTTCCGGCGATGAGATCACGACGACGCATGGCGGCACCATGACGTCCATCCCTTAGGATTCCGTTGCGCTCAGCGGTGGGTCCATCCCGGCGTCGGCACGGGGACGACGGCACCTGCCGCGCGCACGGTCACCCCGGTCCCCGCCACGACCCGGCCGATAGTGGTCAGGCGCAGGTGCTGGCGGGCGGCTTCACGATGCAGTTCGGCCTCGTCACCGGCGCGGGCGGTGAAGGCGATCTCATAGTCGTCGCCGCCGCTGGCCAGCTGGACACGGGCGTCCAGGGCATCGACCCGCCCGTCGAGCCAGACGTGGCCGGCCGCCGAGACCGGCAGGGTGCCGAGATCGATCTCCAGCGCCACGTCGCTGGCGGCGGCCAGGTGTCCCAGGTCGGCGACCAGGCCGTCGGAGACGTCGATGGCGGCGGTCGCCCGGTCGCGGATCTGTTCGGCAAAGGCGATCCGCGGCATCGGCGTGCGGTAGTGGTCGATGAGTGCCTTGAGCCGTTCCGGTTCCAGCTTCAGCATGCCCCGGGCCGCCTGCAGCCCCAGATAGCCGTCGCCGATCGCCCCGGTGACCAGCACCACATCGCCCGGACGGGCCCCGTCGCGACCGACCGCCCGGCCCCTGGCTATCCAGCCCAGCAGGGTCAGGGAAAAACTGGCCGGCCCAGGTGTGGTGACCGTGTCCCCGCCCAGCAGGGCAACCTCGAACGCGGTCTGGTCGGCCTCGAGCCCGGCGACGAAGGCCTTGCGCTCCGGCCAGCCGCAACGGCTGGACCAGAAACAGCCCAGCAGATAGCCGAAGGGCTCGGCCCCCTTGGCGGCCAGATCGGACAGGTTCACCCGCAGCAGCTTCTGCGCCACCGTGTCCATCGGGTCTTCCGCCAGGAAATGGACGCCCTCGACGATTGAGTCCTTGGTCAGGACCAGATCATAGCCCGCACGGGACGGGACGACCGCGACATCGTCGTTCAGGCCGCGTCCCCATTCCGGATGGGCCAGCGGCGCGAGCAGCCGTTTGATGGTCTCGAATTCGCCGGCGACGTCAACCGAGGGCATCACGCGCCACGCCGTCGAGCGCCGCGTTGACGAATTTCGCCTCGGCGTCGTCGAAGAAGGCCTTGGCCAGTTCGACATATTCATCGATGACGATTTCGCGCGGCACATTGCGCTGTTCCCGCAGTTCCCAGGCCCCGGCCCGCAGCAGGGCGCGCAGGGTCGAATCCAGCCGCTCCATGCGCCAGTTGGACGCCAGCCGCGCCTTGATGGCGGTGTCGATGTCGCGCTGGGTTCCGATCACCCCGCGCACGATCTGCTGGAAATAGTCCTCGTCGGCCTCGGCCAGGACTTCGCCCTCGATGTCGGCGTCGAAACGGTGCGACAGGAATTCGGTGATGACGGTATCCACCCCCTCCCCGGCCAGTTCCATCTGGTACAGGGCCTGGACGGCCGCCAGGCGGGCGACGGTGCGGGCACGACGCTGGCGCGAGGTCAGATGCGGCTCGGCGCGCTGCTTTTGCGCTTCCTCGAGCTGGGCGATGACGGACTGGATGCTGTTGGGTTCGGTCACGACGCCAGTCCTACGCGCAGGCGCTTCTTCAACGCAATGAGATCCAGACAGGCGCGGGCCGCGCCGCCGCCCTTGTCGCCCTCGCTGCGCCGGGCCCGGGCCCAGGCCTGGGCCTCGTCCTCGACGGTCAGGATACCGTTGCCGATGATCAGCCCCTTGACCCCCAGCTGGCGCAGTCCGGCCGCGGACTGGTCGGAAACGATCTCGAAATGATAGGTCTCGCCGCGGATCACGCAGCCCAGGGCCACATAGCCGTCATAGCGCGGGGCCGTCGGATACCGTCCGGCCTCTTCGGCCAGGGCGATCGTGGTCGGAATCTCCAGCGCACCGGGCACGGTGACAATGTCGACCTGCGCGCCGCGCGCCATCAGGGCGTCCTTCGCCCCCTCCAGCAGGGCGTCAGCCAGGTCATCATAATAGCGCGCCTCGACGATCAGCACGCGGTCAGGTTCGGTCAGGATTGGTCTTCTCCGTCCATGTCACGCCAGCCGACGATGCGCAGGCCATAGCCTTCAAGCGCGGTCGGTGACGGTCGGGTCGAGCTCATTACGATCATGTCGCGCACGCCGAGGTCCAGCAGGATCTGGGCCCCGACACCGTAGTTGCGGATCGAGCGGTCGGCGGCCGTGGGCCGGGCCACGCCGGACAGCCGCTCGGCCAGACCGTGCAGTTCCGGATCGCGCAGGAAGACGGTGACTCCGGCCCCGTCGTGCTCACTGATCGCCTTCAGGGCCAGGGGCACATAGTCCTGACGCGCCTCGACATGACCCAGCAGGTCGGCGGCGAAATCGACCTGGTGCATCCGCACCAGGGTCGGGCGGGCCGGATCGATCTCGCCGTGCACCAGGGCGACGTGCTCGACCCCCTCGATCGCATTGCGGAACAGCACCAGACGGAACGGCCCGCCGTGAATGCTCTCGAACGGCGTGTCCATGACCCGTTCCACCAGACGTTCGGTGCGGCGGCGATAGGCGATCAGGTCGGCGATGGTGCCGATCTTCAGCCCGTGCAGCTGGGCGAAGGCCACCAGATCCGGCATCCGGGCCATGGTGCCGTCGTCATTCATGATCTCGCAGATCACGCCCGCCGGGGTCAGGCCCGCCATGCGGCTGATGTCGACCGCGGCCTCTGTGTGGCCGGTGCGCACCAGCACCCCGCCGTCACGGGCGACCAAGGGGAAGACGTGACCGGGCGAGACGATGTCGTCGGCCCCCTTGCTCGGATCTGCCGCCACCTGGACGGTGCGGGCGCGGTCGGCGGCCGAGATGCCGGTCGTGACCCCGTCCTTCGCCTCGATCGAGACGGTGAAGGCCGTGCCCATGCTCTCGCGGTTGTCGGCGGCCATCGGCGGCAGGCGCAGCTGCCGGGCGCGCTCGCCGGTGATGGCCAGGCAGATCAGGCCGCGCGCATGGCGGGCCATGAAATTGATCTGGTCCGGGGTGGCGAACTGGGCCGGGATGATGACGTCGCCCTCATTCTCCCGGTCCTCGGCATCGACGAGGATATAGGGCTTGCCGTTGCGGGCATCCTCGAGGATGTCCTCGATCGGGCTGATGGGGCTGTCGTGGAGCTTGGTGGCGGTTTGCATTACGCGGTCTCCTGCCACCGCGCGAGGTATCGCGCCAGCATATCGATCTCGATATTGACGGAATCCCCGGCTTTCAGGGCTCCCAGTGTAGTTTCGGACCAGGTGTGGGGGATGATGTTCAGGCCGAATGCCCGGCCCTCGACCGTGTTGACCGTCAGCGACACCCCGTCGATCGTGATCGAGCCCTTGGCGGCGATATAGCGATGCAGCGGAGCCGGGGCCTCGATGACCAGCCGGTGCGAGCCGCCCTCGGGCGTCACCGAGACCACCCGGCCCAGGCCGTCGACATGACCCGAGACGATATGGCCGCCCAGTTCGTCGCCCAGTTTCGCCGCCCGCTCCAGATTGATCCGGGTTCCCGTTGCCCAGTCACCCAGGGTGGTCTTCGACAGGGTCTCGCCCGAGACCTCGACCGCGAACCAGCCGGGCCCCTGTTCGGTGACCGTCAGGCAGCAGCCGGCGTGGCTGACCGAGGCCCCCAGATCCAGCGTCGCCGTGTCCCAGGCGGTCTCGATCTCATAGCGACGGTCGCGCGCGGTCGGCGTGACCGAACGCACCCTGCCGATGTCGGTAACGATACCCGTGAACATTCAGACCCTCTCGTAACGTTCCCACAGGTCGTCACCGCAGGGCTCGACCGCAAGGCGTCGGAAGACTGGAGCGTCGGAAAGTCGCGCTAGCTCCAGGCTCGCGACACAGGCCCGTCCGTCGCCGCCCAGCAGGATCGGGGCCCGGAACCACTCCAGCGTATCGACCAGTCCGGCGGCGATGAAGGACGCCGCGACCCGACCCCCGCCCTCGATCATCAGGGTGCCGACGCCGCGCCGCTTCAGCGCCGCCAGCACGGCCTTCGGTGCGGGGCGGCCATCCTCGACCTCGACCTGTTCGACCTCGGCC
>CAXBHG010000143.1:0-5412 GCA_963975385.1 uncultured Brevundimonas sp. | reverse complement strand
CGCTCCGGGAAAGAGGCCGGTTACAGCACACGCGTTGCGCCCGCAACCGAGGGCGATAGCATGGGGGTCGGTTGCGGCCGCTGAGTCGCGCCGCCGGGAGTTCTTCTGACCGTGAGCCAGACGGCCGCCAATCTGTCCGACGGGGACCTGAATACCGAGATCGTGCGTCTGCGCGCCGAGGTCGAGGCCCTGCGTCAGCGGGCCGAGGCGGCCGAGGCGGCGGCGGACACCGATGTGCTGACTCCGGTGTTGAACCGGCGCGGCTTCCTGGGAGCGATGAACCGGACCATGGCCTATTGCCAGCGCCACGGGGTGCCGGCGGTGTTGCTGTATCTGGACCTGGACGGCTTCAAACGGGTCAATGACGAACTGGGCCATGCCGCGGGCGATGCCGCCCTGGTTCAGGTGGCCCGGCTGATGCTGACCAATCTGCGCGAGTCGGATGCGGTGGGGCGGCTGGGCGGCGACGAGTTCGGCCTGCTGATGCTGAACGCCGGAGTCGAGGAGGGCCGCGAGAAGGCCCGCAAGCTGTCAGCGGCTATGGCTGACGAAGGCTTCACCTGGGAGGGAACGCGCGTCGCCCTGGGCGGTTCGTTCGGGGTGCGCGGCTGGACCGATCACAGCGACGCCGAGGTCTGGCTGGCCGAGGCGGACGCCGCCATGTGGCTGCGCAAGAAGGCGCGTTGAGCCCCGGTCGTCAGCCGGTCAGGCGATGATGTCGGGCAGGATGCGATTCTCGACCTTGGCAATCTCGTCGCGGAGCAACAGCTTCTTGCGCTTGAGGCGGGCGATCATCAGCTGATCCGGAATGGGCAGCTGGCCGAGGGCGTCGATCGACGCGTCGAGGTCGGCGTGCTCGGTCTGAAGGGTCTTCAGCCGCGCCAGCAGGGCGAGCTGTTCCTCATTCAGATAGGGTTGGTCGTCATTCATGGTTCGGCCCCGGCGTCGCTGCTTATAACCGAGGCCGGCTCAGGCCGGAAGCCGTTCGGCCAGACGAACCAGGGCCGGACGCGGCGTGACGCTGCCCCAGGCCCGCGCGGCGGCGGCGAGGGCGGCGATCGGCGGCTGTGGCACAGTGTCCGGTTCAGGGGCCAGGGCCTCCAGCGCGGCCAGCAGGTGCCGTTCGGCATCCAGTTCGACGGCCTTGACCTGGGCACGAACAGCCTCGCGGGCCGGGTCGTCGATATCGGGGATCGCGGCCTTCAGCGTGCGGCGTACCGCGCGCAGCGGCGCGACGGCGGCCAGGTCCCAGGCCCGGGCGGTATCGGCGGCGGCCTCGATCGTTTCCTCGTCCGGACGGCGGCCGGTGGCGGCGGTCCAGGCGGCCCACAACAGCAGGGGGACATTCTGTTCATGGACGTCCTGCAGGGTCAGGCAGGTTTCGGACACCCCCTCGGCCCCGTAGGCGCGCACCGCCCAGTCCCACAGCCTCATGCCGGGGTCGGGCCCCTGAGGCCGTCCCAGCGCCGCACCGGGGCCCAGTCGAGACCGAACAGGTCCAGCGCGCGGCCGACCGACTGGTCGACCATTTCGGCGATCGACCCGGGTCGGGCGTAGAAGGCGGGCAGGGGCGGGGCGATGATCGCCCCCATCTCGGCCAGGGCGGTCATGGTGCGCAGATGACCCAGATGTAGCGGCGTCTCGCGCACCATCAGCACCAGCGGGCGGCGCTCCTTCAGCGTCACATCGGCGGCGCGGGTCAGCAGGGTCGAGGTCACGCCGGTGGCGATCTCGCCCATGGTGCGGACCGAACAGGGGGCGATGATCATGCCCAGGGTACGGAACGAGCCCGAGGCGATACTGGCCCCGACGTCGGTCAATTTGTGCACGACGGTGGCCCGTGCCGACAGGTCATCGGGGCTGAGGTCGGTCTCCTGGGACAGGGTCAGCAGGGCGGCCCGGGTCACGACAAGGTGACTTTCAACTCCGAGTTCGGCGAGCGCGTCGAGCACCCGTGCGCCATGGATCACGCCCGACGCCCCGGAAATCCCGACCACGATGCGCGGCGGGTTGCTACGTATGGCTCCGTTCACATCTTCGGCCATTTTGGGGTCCAGGGTTTCCGTGTCCGGACGGTCGGCAGGGTCACCCGATTGTGATTCCACAGCCGTCTCCGTCAGGCGTTCATTGTGTGGTCCCTTAGACATGGAGGCGCAAGCCATGACCATTGAGGCTCGTATTCGCGAACTGGGAAACCGGCACCGTTCACTGGATGAGACCATTCAGCGCGAACGTATCCACCCCTCGGTGGATTCCCTGCAGATCCGGGAACTGAAGACGCGAAAACTGAAGCTCAAGGAACAGATCACCAGCCTGGAGGCGCGAACGGGCTAGACCCCGCGTCTCCGGAAACCAGAAACGGCCCCGGGAGCGATCCCGGGGCCGTTGTGCTGTCGCCCCCGACGGGAGAGGCGGATATTGTCGGCGGAGCCGGCGGCACGGGGGGCAGCCCCCCCCTCCACCGCTACGCGGTCCCCCTCCCCCGATGGGGGAGGAACAAGGTCAGTCCTTGGTGCCGAACACCGAGGCGGCGGTGGGTTCGGCTCCGCGACGCTCGCGCGCCTCGGGCACGAACTCGGGCTCGGCCGGTTCGGCCTCGACCGGCTGCATGGTCGCGCCACCCTTCTTGAGATCGTCCTTCGCCTTCTTGTCGGCGGCCTTCTTGACCAGTTCGTCGAGCGCCAGCTGGCCGACGAGGCCCAGGGTCACGGGATCGACCGGCTTGATGTTGGCGCTGTTCCAGTGGGTGCGGTTGCGCACGCTTTCGATGGTCGACTTGGTCGTGCCCAGCAGTTTGGAAATCTGGGCGTCGGTGACCTCGGGGTGGTTGCGCACGAACCAGGCGATGGCGTCCGGCCGGTCCTGGCGGCGCGAGACCGGCGTGTATTTCGGCGCCGGCTTCTGGCCCTTCATCAGTTCGGCGTGGCGGCTGACCACGGCGCTCATGCGGTAGGTGTCGTCGGCCTGGGCCTTGTCCAGTTCCTCACGGCTCAGCTGGCCGTTGACCAGGGGGTCGGCCCCGCGGATGTCGCGGGCCACATCACCGTCGGCGATGCCGCGGACCTCAAGCGGGTGCAGGCCGCAGAAGTCGGCGATCTGGTCGAAGGAGAGGGAGGTGTTGTCCACCAGCCAGACCGCAGTGGCCTTGGGCATCAGGATATCGGTCATGAACGCGGTCCGGTTCTTGTCTGGTCAGCCCGGTCGCCGGGCTCTGGATACGACGGCGCCCGGCCTTTCGACCGGGCGTGCATGCTCATGATATAGGCTGTTTCGCGGGAAAAGAAAACGAAGACCGACAGGATCATACAGCCAAGGTTCATCTCCGCCGGTCGATGTTGATCTGACCGGCGCGATCCGCGGCCGCAAACAGATGGAGGAAGCAATGCTGATCACGAGCCTCGCCGCCATGGCGGCCATGGTATCCGCCCCGCAACAGGCCGCGCCTTACAATCCTCAGGCACCGCAGGCGGTGTCGCCGCGCGGCAGCTATAGCCGCAGCTGCAGCGGCGACTACGTCAATCAGGGCCGGCTGTATGCCGACTGCCGGGACGCGCGCGGCAATGTGCGCGGCACCTCGATCGAGCTGAACCGCTGTTCCAGCCATGACATCGGCAATGATAACGGCCTGCTGGTCTGCGGCCCGGTGCGGGGTCAGTACGAGGACCGGCGGGACGATCGCCGGGACGACCGCCGGGACCGCGACGGCCGCGGTGACCGTTGGGACGACCGTGACAACCGCGGTGGCCGCGACTCGATCACCGTCTATCGCGACGCGGACTTCCGCGGGGCCTCGTACAGCTTCAGCGGCGAGGTCGTGAACCTGGGCAATACCCGGTTCAACGATGTCATCAGCTCGATGCGGTTCCGTGGCGAATGGGAGGTCTGCACCGACGCCTATTTCCGCGGCCAGTGCTACACATTCAGGGACGATGTCCGCAATCTGGACCGCTGGGGCATCAATGACCGGATTTCGTCCATGCGGCCGGTCCGTCGCGGGCGCTGATCCCGGCTGACGCTCAGCCCACGGTCAGCACCACCTTGCCGACGTGCTCGCCCGCCTCCAGCCGGAGGTGGGCGAGGGCGGCGTCGGTGAGGGGGAAGGTGGCCTCGACCGGGGGGCGCACCGCCCCGGCGGCGACCCAGGGCCAGGCCACGGCCTCGACCGCCGCGATCAGCCGCGCCTTTTCGTCAGCCGGACGGGCGCGCAGGGTCGAACCGGTCAGGACGATCCGTTTCATCATCACCCGGGCCAGATCGATCCCGGCCCGGTTGCCGGACAGGGTGGCGATGACCACCCAGCGGCCGAACGGCTTCAGCGCCTCGAGATTCAGGGCGGCATAGTCGGCCCCGACCATGTCCAGAACCACATCGGCCCCGCCGAAGCCGGCGATGGCGGCGGCCATGTCATCGGTCGTGGCGTCGAGGCTGAGGTCGGCCCCCAGCGCCCGGGCGGCGGCGGCCTTGGCCTGGCCGCGCGAGGTGGCGATGACCCGGGCCCCGGCGGCCCTGGCCATCTGGATGGCGGTGACGCCGATGCCGCTGGTCGCGCCGTGCACCAGCAGGGTCTCGTCGGCCCCCAGACCCCCGGCCTCGAACACATTGGCGAAGACGGTGCAGACGGTCTCGGGCAGGGCGGCGGCCTGGACCCAGTCCAGACCGTCGGGGACGGGCAGGGCGTGACGGGCGTCGACCACGGCGTATTCGGCATAGCCGCCGCCGCCCAGCAGGGCGCAGACGCGATCCCCTTTGGACCAGCGGGAGACGTCATCGCCCAGCTGATCGACCTCGCCCGCGACCTCGAGCCCCAGGATGTCGGAGGCCCCGGGCGGAGCCGGGTAGCGGCCCATGCGCTGCAGGAGGTCGGGACGATTGACGCCGGCGGCGCGGACGCGGATGCGGATCTGGCCGGGTCCGGCGACCGGTTCGGGCCGGTCCGCCATGACCAGGGCGGTCGCGGGGCCTGATCCGCCCTTGATTTCCACTGCCTTCATTCGAAACATCCCGCTCTTGCAATCGTCCGTGTCCAGGCGTTCAGATAGGGGTTCGCGCGGTCCATAGCCAAGGAGGCGACGATGACGCTGGAAGATCTGGAGCCCCGTCCGCAACGCGGGGCGGCCCTGACAGCGCTGGCGCGCGAGGACCTGGATCTGTTCTCGGTCGAGGAGCTGGGCGAGCGGGTCGAGGCGCTGGAGGCGGAGATCGCCCGGGCACGCGCGGCCATTGACGGCAAGTCCTCACGCAAGAGTGCCGCCGACGCCCTGTTCAACTTCCGCTCGTAGCCGGGCGTGGCCCGTGGCATGACGATTGCTGGTCTGGCATTGATGGCCCCGATATGGGCCGACAGTGATACGGACGCCTGTGCTTTCCATGAGTGTATTTGAGTTGATGGCCAGCGACGACAACATCCTTTCC
>CAXBHG010000142.1:0-5510 GCA_963975385.1 uncultured Brevundimonas sp. | reverse complement strand
TCTTCGGCTCGGTCATCGCCTTCGTGATCTATTTCACCCTGGCCCGGTCCCGCGGCTATGCCCTGGCCAGCTATATCTCGGCCCTGACCCCGCCGATCGCCATGCTGGTCTCTGTCCTGTTCGAAGGCGCGCATTTCGGCTGGCCCGCGCTGGCCGGACTGGCCCTGGTCCTGGCCGGGCAGGCCCTGTTGATCCGCGCACCGCGGCCTAGCTGAACCAGCGCCACCGGCGGCGTTTGCGCGGCTTGCCGTCGCGGGCGTCCTCGGCCTCGCGCGCCGCCCTTGCCTCACGCTCCTTGCGCTCGGCGATCAGCCGCATGGCCACCATCACCGGAATCAGGCCGTGGCGGATGCGGAAATATTCGCGCGGCTTGGCCACGGATCAATCCTCCCGCTTCTGACCATCCAGCCCGCGCTCGGCTCGCGCCTTGGCCTTTGCCGCAGCGTTGCGCTCGGCCTTGGTGCGCCCGGCGGCGACGCGGTTGGTGGCGGCTTCCGCCCGGGCCTCGGCCTTCGCGCGCGCCTTGCGGACCTGGTTCAGATTGATGATCTCGGCCATCCGGGCCTCCGCTTTCATCTGTCGCTGGAGGTGACAGGCTGGGCCGGGCGCGCGTCGGGATCAAGCCCGGTCGGTTCGGGAGGCGGCAGGCTCTGGGCGGCCAGACCCGCCAGCACCTGATCCCGGGTTCGGTCATAGGGCGGATGGGCCGCTGCCGCGCGCCGTTGTGCCAGGGCCTCGCCGGACAGGTAACGGCCGGCGACCACCATCGCGGACGGACGCCCGGCAAGGCGGACATCCTGCAACGGATCCCCGTCGATCAGGATCAGGTCCGCCCGGAAACCGGGGGCGACCCGTCCGGCTGATTCCGCCTCGCCCAGGGCCACGGCCGCATTGTAGGTGGCGGCGCGCAGCGTCTGGTGGGCGTCCAGTCCGGCCTCGCGCAGCAGGGTCAATTCCGTGATCAGCGAGGTCCCGGGGATGTTGGTGAAAATGCCCGCGTCGGTTCCGGTGACCAGGATCACCCCTTCCTGCTGGAATATCCGGACGGCCCGCTTGTAGAATTCGAAATAGCGCCGGGCGCTGGCGGCGTCCTCCTGTGACCAGCGCGCATAGCCGGCGGCCTCGTGCTCGGAGATGAAGGGGTTGAGATACTCCACGCCCGGCCGGTCGAGGTAGGCCCCCCGCGTTTCTGCCACCCGCAGCAGGCTGTAATAGGCCAGCAGGGTCGGATCGACAGGCACGCCGGCCGCGGCGATCCGGCGGGCGAGGGGGCGTAGCCGGGATTCGTCCAGATCGTCGCGAAGGCCGTGCCAGACGATTGTTTCCATGTGTTCGAGCGTGACGAAGCCGTCGTCGAGCAGGGTCTCGAACGGGATGTGAAACGGCCGCTGATGCGGCATGCCCGGTTCGCGGACCCCTTCCGGCGAATGGCCTGCGAGGGTCATGTCCAGCCGCGCCGCCTCCTCGCGGATGGCCTGATAGGCCGGGCGGGACAGGTTGGAATAGACCTTCAGCCTGCGAAAACCGGCCGCGTACTGGCCGCGCACGGCGGCGCGGGCCGCCTCGGGCGTGTCGACGATCTGGTGGTTGAGCTGCGCATTGGGTCCGGTGCCGTTCAGGATGGGCCCGGTGGTGACCAGCCGGGGGGCGGCCAGCTCGCCCGCGGCGATTCTTGCCTGGAGGTCCAGGTGGAACGGCATGCCGGACAGGTTGCGGATCGTGGTGATGCCCGAGGCCAGATAGGCCCCCAGTTCCGCCTGGTCCCAGACGTGGACATGCATGTCGACCAGCCCCGGCATCAGGGTCTGGCCATGGCCGTCGATCACCCGGGCGTCGGTCGGGGCCGGGAGCTCCGCATCCGGGGCGACGGCGACGATCCGGCCCGCGCGGATCAGGACCGAGGTCCCGTCACGCTCGACGGTGGCCGGCCCGGAAAAGTCCAGCACCCGGACATGACGGAGCAGCAGGGCCGGGGCCGGAGCGGCTGCGGTCGCGGCGGGTGGCGGCATCCAGGCCGCCACAAACAGAGCCAGGGCGATCAGCAAACCCTGTCCCCGACAGGTGCCTGTGCGAGTGTTGCTGAACATCATGCCGGGCCCTCCTGCCGGGAGCGGCCGTCCGCCGGAGAGCCGCGGGAGATACGGGCTTCCAGCGAACCATGTCATGCGGGACAGGTAAACCACCTCCGGGACAGGCAGCCGGGACTTTACCGCGAATTCACGGGGCAGCGGGCGACGGGCGTGGCAGGCTTTGCGGGTCGCCCGATCGGGCTTGAGAGGACTGAACCGTGATCCGCCTGCTTCTGAACATTCTGTGGTTTGTGCTCGGCGGCTGGCTGTCCGGCCTGCTGTGGCTGCTCGGCGGCGCGATCCTGGCCCTGACAATCGTCGGCCTGCCGTGGAGCTTCGCGGCCTGGCGTATCGCCAGCTATTCCTTCTGGCCCTTCGGCCGCGAAGTGGTCTGGGCCGGCGAGGCGACCGGCAAGGATGTCGGCTGTCTCGGGATCGGGCTCAATGTCATCTGGTTCGTCTTCGCCGGCTGGTACATCGCCCTGTCCCACATCCTGATCGCCGTCGCCGAGGCCATCACCATCATCGGCATTCCCTTTGCCCTGAAGGATCTGGAACTGGCCAAGCTGGCCATGTTGCCGGTCGGGGCGACGATCCGGGACAAGCCCTAGGGTCCGGGCTCGCGGACGCTTCGGGCGTGTGCCCCACGAGGGTCATGTCACAGGTCGCGGCATCCCCCCTCTGGGCGTGGCACCCGTAGCGGATCAGGACAGCGAGCACGGGACGATGATCAAATCAGGGTGGAGCGGACGACGCGCTGCCCGGCGCGTTCGATCATGGAAGGCCGGGCAGCGGGCTCGGAGGGAGACCTCAGGCGGCTTCAGGGTGGGCGGCGTCGATCATGACGCCGGCGATCAGCCCATAGGTCTTGGTCCAGGCGGTGTTGACCTCGGGCGTATAGGCGTCGCCCAGACCCTGGCCGAGGGTCCAGAGCAGGGCCGCGCCGACGGCGTCATAATGGGCGGGCTGAACGCCGTATTTGACGTGGCGGGTGGCCAGGGCCTGAAGGGTCGGGACCAGGGAATCCACCTTGTCGAGTCCGCTGACGGCCGCGGCCAGCATCTGCATCAGCAGGCGGCCCTGCTGTTTGATGTCATTGGTGAACATGGCCCGGACATCGGGATTTTGTTCAAACAGGCGATCGTAGAACAATTGGGCCGCGACCTCGGAAATCGGAACGACCTTGGCGAAGGTCGATTTGACCAGTTCCACTTCGGCGGCGGTCAGCGGCTGGGCATTCGGCGAGAGCGATTCAGACATATGCGTTCCTGATAGATCGATGAAATGAGCCGGACCCGGTCGGCAGGAAGCCGCCGGTGCCGCTGTCCGCCCGGAAACGGTATCGCATGTGAGACTCATCCCCCCCCTGGCGTTGAACCAGCCTGGAACTGTCGTGCAGCCGCACGCAAGACTCGCGCTCGGCGAAGGCCATCATCCGCCCGGAAGGATGTCTGCACGGCCGGTTATTTTCGGACGCCCAGGGGTCATTTGAGGATCGTCAGGAACAAATGCCGAAATCGCCCCGGCGCAGCGTGTAGCCCGGGTTGATGGGGAGGCCGGGTCAGTTCGGAAGGGATCACCCAGCGGCGAGGCGCGCCATTAGTCTATGACATAACGGACATTTTCCCGCCATTTGCCTGAAATGACGAGGCTGACGCCGGTCGGCAAACGGTACGGATTTCCGTGCGAAAATCACGTCGGGCCGCCAGATCCCGCGCATCACCGCGTGTCGCGTCCATATGTCGCGCAGGCGAGGACTCCGGGCCGTCACCCGGTCTGACACCGGCAGCTGTGCGGCCGCGTCGCATCCCGCCAGGGTAGGCCGAATCCTTCGCGACCAGCCCTGATCAGTCGTCGGCCAGCAGGACGTCGAGATAGGTCTGCGGCCGGTTCAGGAAGCCACGCGTGATCTGATAGTGTTCGGTGTCCTCCCAGACGACACGCGCCAGCCCGTGTGGCGTGGCCTGATAGATCCAGGCGTCGGGGTAGCCGAGCAGGATCGGCGAATGGGTGGCGATGATGAACTGGGACTTCGCATTCACCAGTTGATGCATCCGCGCCAGGAAGGACAGCTGGCGTGACGGCGACAGCGCGGCCTCGGGCTCGTCCATGATGTAGAGGCCATTGCCCTCGAACCGGTTCTCGAACAGGTCGAAGAAGCTCTCGCCATGTGATTTCTCGTGCAATCCAGCCTGGCCCGCACGGTTCGTGCCGGAGGCGTCGAGATAGGACGCGGTGTTGAAGAAACTCTCGGCGCGCAGGAAATAGCCGTCGGTCGCCTTGAGCGGCGCGCGGACGGGCCGGACGAACCGGTGCAGCGGCGAGTGGGAGGCGTGGGTGGTGAACTGGTGGTCCCTCGACCCGCCTTCGGCATTGAAGCCCCAGGCGATGGCCAGCGCCTCGACCAGCGTCGACTTGCCCGAGCCGTTCTCGCCGACGAAGAAGGTCACGCGGGGATGGAAGGTCAGGGACTCCGTCGTGCGCACCACGGGCAGGTTGAACGGATAGACGGCGTCGTCCCACCCTTCGCGCCGTTCAAAACGCGCCTCAAGCCAGTAGGGACGGGAGAGGGCGGTCACCTCAGAAGCCGGTGAACAGGCGGTCGAGGGCGCGGCGGATGTCGTCTTCGAATGAGGTCACGCTTCCAACGGACCGCTTGAGGCTGGATCGCAGGATTGGAGCCATTTCCGCAAGTGAGAGATACAGGGTCTCATGGTTCAGCCGCACCACGGCCGAGACGCGGGTGAAGTCGCCACTTCGCGGCTCCCGGATCAACGGTGCGATCAGCGCCGTTGGCATCCGGTCTATGAAATGGGACTGCATCAGGACGATGAAGGGGACGGCGACACGGGAGCGCGGCGACGGGTTCGGGAACACGTCGAACTGACGCATCACCAGGTCCGGAAGTCCTCGCCGAAGACGCCGTCGCGCGCGATTCGGGCCTCGTAGGCCCTGAGCGCCTCCGCATTCTCTTCGGCCCAGGCGCGGGCGTCCCCGGCGCGTTCCGCGTCGGTCTTCAGCGCATTCCGCCGTCGCGCCAGCGCCAGTTCGACGCCGGCCAGCCCGGCCTTCGACAGGTCCACGCCCAGCCGCTCAGCCTCCGCGACCATGGCTGGATCGATATCGATCTTCAGTTCGGCCTTGCCCATGATCGAAGCCTACACCTGAACCGAAATGGCCGCCACCAACCGGAAGTCAGTAACCCTCACCCCGGGGAGATCATCTTCCCGGGCTGCACCGCCTCGTCGAACTCGGCGTCGGTCAGATAGCCGCCGCCGACGGCTTCCTCGCGCAGGGTGGTGCCGTTCCTGTGGGCCGTCTTGGCGATTTTGGCGCAGGCGTCATAGCCCAGCTTGCCGTTCAGGGCCGTGACCAGCATCAGCGAATTGTCGAGGCCGCGCTTGATGTTGTCCTCGCGCGGCTCGATGCCGACGACGCAGT
>CAXBHG010000141.1:0-5576 GCA_963975385.1 uncultured Brevundimonas sp. | reverse complement strand
CCAGTCCGAGGTCGGCAGGCCCAGCATCCCGCCCAGCAACCCCTTGTCCGGCCGCTGCACCAGGGCAATGCGGCCCGGGGCGTCGAACACCACCCAGGCGGTGCCGAAACGACGGGGACGGTCGGCCTTCTTCGTCTTCAGCGGATAGCGTTCGGGCGCGCCGTCCGCGAAGGCAGCGCAATGGGCGGTCAGCGGGCAGACCGCACACAGCGGGGTCCGGGGGCGACAGACGGTGGCCCCCAGATCCATCAGGGCCTGGGCCCAGTCACCGGGGCGGTCAGCGGCGACCAGACCCGCCGCCAGCCGCTTCAGCTCCGGCCTGGCCGCCGGCAGCGGAGTCTCGACCGCGAACAGCCGCGCCATGACCCGTTCAACATTGCCGTCGACGACATTGGCGGGCCGGTCGAAGGCGATGGCCGCGACCGCGGCGGCCGTATAGGGCCCGACCCCGGGCAGGGCCAGCAGACCGGCCTCGGTATCGGGAAAGACGCCGTCGTGGTCAGCACTGACCGCCCGGGCGCAGGCCAGCAGGTTGCGGGCGCGGGCGTAGTATCCCAGCCCGGCCCAGGCGGCCATGACCTCGCCGTCCGGCGCGGCAGCCAGCGCTCCGACCGTCGGCCAGCGCTGCAGGAAATCCAGAAAATAGGGGGTCGCATGGGGGACGGTGGTCTGCTGCAGCATCACCTCGGACAGCCAGACCCGGTAGGGGTCGGTGCGGGCGGTCGCCCCGGGGCCGGCCCGCCACGGCAGGGCCCGGGCGCTGGCGTCATACCAGTCCAGCAGGGCACGGCGGGTCGGGGCAATGTCGGAGGGGACGGCAACCATCGCCCGCGCTATACAGGGGAAATGCGCCGCGATCTGCCCACTGACAGCGAGGTACGCGAGATCCTCTCGCGCCGACGGACCCGGCCCCTGCCCCGGCCCGCGCCGCCGGCCGGGCGCGCCCTGGCCCCGCTGATCAAACAGCTGGATGCGAAATTCGGCCGCAGCGCCGGAACGCTGGAGCCGCGCTGGCGCGAGATCGTCGGCGACCGTCTGGCCCGGGTCACGCGACCGCAGAAATTGACGCGCGGCAAGGGTGGTGCCGGCGGCACGCTGGAACTGCGTGTGGCCGGACCGGCGGCCCTGCTGGTGCAGCACCAGTCGGAAGACATCCTGGCCCGGGTCAATCTGTTCCTCGGCCCCGGCAGCGTTGACCGGCTGCGCATCGCCCAAGGGCCGATCAAGCCGCCGTCGGACCTGGCGCGCCCGGCCAACCGTATCGGCCCGTCGGCCCCGCCCCTGTCCGCCTCGGCCGAGGCCGAGCTGGACGCCTCCCTGACCCCGGCCCCGGACGGGCTGAAATCGGCGCTGCAGCGCCTGGGCCGCGCGGTTCTGGCGGGCGACAGCTCCGGGCGCGATAATCGCCGCCGTTGACAAACCTTTGCCGCACCTGTTCTCGAAAACCATCGACACGCGCGTTTCCGGGGGAATCGCGCGATCGTCCTGAAAATCGTCCCCCGCTCGAGGAAGCCGTCCATGCGCGACAAGACCACCGGCAAATTCCGTTACGGCCTGATGAGCCGCCGCGCGGCCCTGACCGCCGCCGCCCTGACCACCATGGCCGCCCTCGCCGGGTGCGGCGGCAGTTCCGGGGGAGCCGCTGAAGGCGACATGGCCCTGGGCGCGCCCGAGGGGGCCAAGGTCACCGTCGTCGAATATGCATCGGTCACCTGCGGCCACTGCGCCACCTGGCAGGAACAGGTCTGGCCCGAGTTCAAGACCCGCTATGTCGACACCAACAAGGTCCGCTATGTGTTCCGCGAATTCCCGACGCCGCCGGCCGACATCGCCGCCGCCGGCTTCCTGATCGCCCGCTGTGCCGGTGACGACAAATATTTCGACGTGATCCACGAGATCATGGCCAGTCAGCGCGAATGGCAGGCCGGCGTGCCGCCGCGGTCGACCCTGGTCCGCGTCGCGACCGGTGCCGGTCTGAGCGAGCAGGAGTTCCAGGCCTGCGTCAGCGACGAAGCCGCGATCAAGGCGCTGGACGCCCGGGTCAAGGCCGGCGTCGATGCCGGGGTCAACTCCACCCCGACCTTCCTGGTCAACGGCACCCGCGTGGTCGACACCTCGCTGGAAAGCCTGTCGGCAGCCGTCGACGCCGAACTGGCCAAGGGCTGAGCGCGATGACCCCGGTCCGGCGGCTGGTCCTGTCGATGCTGATGCTGGCGTTCGCGCCGGTATCGGCCCTGGCCGGATCCCCGCCGGCCGTCACCGCCGGTGACCGGTTCATCGGTCGGGCCGATGCGCCGGTGACGGTGGTGGAATACGTCTCCTTCGCCTGCTCGCACTGCGCGGACTGGCATCTGGTGGTCTATCCCGAGTTCAAGCGCCGCTTCATCGACACGGGCCAGGTCCGGCTGGTGTTCCGCAACCTGCCGACCAATCCGGCGGAAATCGCCATCCCGGCGGCCGCCCTGGCCCGGTGCGCGGCCCCCGAGCGCTTCTACGACGTCGCCGGATCCCTGATGCGGGGGCAGCGGGCGGTGCTGAACGGCGGCGACCAGGCCGTCTGGTACGACAATGCGGTGGCCGTCAGCGGCCGGACGCGGGCCCAGATCGATGCCTGTGTCGCCCTGCCCGCCACCCGGGCCGCGATCGAGGCCGACATCGACGGTGCCATTGCCGCCGGCGTCGACAGCACCCCGACCCTGTTCGTCAACGGCCGCAAGGTCACGGACCGCAGCCTGGGCGGTCTGGCCGCGATGATCACGCCCCTCGTCGCCGCGCACTGAGCAGGGGGAGTCGGGAACCGTAATGCAGTTCCAGCGCCTCCGGCTCGTCGGCTTCAAATCCTTCGTCGATCCGGCCGAATTCCATATCGAGCCGGGCCTGACCGGCATCGTCGGCCCCAACGGCTGCGGCAAGTCCAATGTGCTGGAAGGCCTGCGCTGGGTCATGGGGGCCAATTCGGCCAAGGCCATGCGCGGTCAGGGCATGGACGACGTCATCTTCGCCGGGGCCGCCGACCGCCCGCCGCGCAGCCATGCCGAGGTCCAGCTGACCATCGACAACGCCCAGCGCCGCGCGCCCCAGCCATTTACCGACTCCGCGGTGCTCGAGGTCTCGCGACGCATCGACCGGGGCCAGGGCTCGACCTACCGGATCAACGGCAAGGAGGTGCGAGCCCGCGACGTGCAACTGCTGTTCGCCGACGCCTCGACCGGGGCCAACAGCCCGGCCCTGGTGCGTCAGGGCCAGATCAGCGAACTGATCGCCGCCAAGCCGCAGAACCGGCGGCGTATCCTCGAGGAAGCCGGCGGGGTGGCCGGCCTGCACACCCGCCGCCATGAGGCCGAGCTGCGGCTGAAGGCGGCCGAGACCAATCTGGACCGGCTGGACGACATCGGTCGCGAGCTGGAGACGGCGCTGACGCGACTGAAGCGCGAGGCCCGTCATGCCGAAAAATACAGGAAGATCTCGGCCGAGATCCGGGCCCTGCAGGCGGCCCTGCTGTTCGTGCGCTGGAATGATGCGCGGCTGGCGGCCGAGGCGGCGGCAGCCGAACTGGCCGAGGCCGACCGGGCTGTAGCCAGGACCACCGGGACCGCCGCCCGGGCCCAGACCGCGGCCTTGGCAGCGCAGGACGGGCTGAAGCCGGCGCGCGAGGAGGACGCGGTCGCCGGGGCCCTGCTGCACCGCGCCTCGCTGGAGCGCGACCGGCTGGACATGGCCGAACAGGCGGCCCGGGCCGAGGTCGAGCGCCTGACGGCGGAACTGGCGCGGATCGCCGCCGACAGCGCCCGCGAGGCCGATATGGCCGGGGACGCGACCACCGAACTGGACCGTCTCGGTAGCGCCGTCGCTGCACTGGAGACCGAGATCGCCGCCGCCCCGACGCGGACCCCCGAACTGGAACAGGCCCTGACCACGGCCGAGGCTGGACGGGCTGCCGCTGATGCCGAGGTCGAGCGGGTCGCGGGCACCGTGGCCTCGGTCGAGGCCCGGGCCAATGCCGAAACCGCCCGCAAGCGCGACGCCGAGGCCCGCGTCAGTCGGGCGACCGCCGCCCTCGACAGCGCCCGTCGCGAACGCGAGGCACTGGGACCGCTGGAGACGCCGGAGCTGGCGGCGGCCCGCGAGACACTGGACCGGGCCCAGACGGACCTGCTGGCGGCACGCGCCGCGGTCGAGGCCGCCGAGGCTGAACGCGGCGACCGGGCACGGGCGGAACAGGCCGCGCGCGAGGCCGCTCGCACCGCCGAGGACCGGCTGGGGCGGTTGCAGACCGAAGCGCGCGGCCTGGCCCAGCTGCTGACCCCGGGCAAGCGCGACCATCCGCCGGCGCTGGACCGGGTCAGCGCCGACAAGGGTTATGAGGCGGCACTGGCGGCCGCCCTGGGCGATGATCTGGACGCGGCGCTGGACAAGGCCGCTGCGGCCTACTGGGCCGGGGCCGCGGTGCCTGCCCCCGCCTGGCCGCAGGGAGTCCGTCCGCTGACCGACCATGTCCGTGCGCCCGATCAGCTGGCCGCCCGCCTGGCCCTGTGCGGCGTGGCTGATCGCGCCGCAATCCCGACCCTGGCCGCCGACCTGCCCGTCGGGGCGCGTCTGGTGACGGTCGAGGGCGATCTTTACCGCTGGGACGGGTTCGTGACCCGGGCCGAGGCCCCGCGTCCGGCGGCGATCCGGCTGGAGCAACGCACCCGGCTGGCCGAGCTGGAAGCCGGTATCGACGAGGGCCGGCCGGCGCTGACCGCGGCCCAGGCCGAGCTGAAGACCGCCGCGGACGCCTTCCGCGCGGCCGAGGAGGCGGTCAAGACCGCACGGCTGGGCCCGTTCGCGGCCGACAAGGCGGTCACCGCCGCCCGCGACCGGGTTGAAGCCCTGAACCGGGATCAGGCACGGCGCGAGGCCCGGGCCCAGGCCCTGGATGAGACGCTGGCCCGTCTGGAGACCGAGGCCGCCGCGGCCGGGGCGGCGCTGGACGAGGCCCTGTCCGTCGAATCTCCGTCGGAAACCCTGGACGCCCTGCGGGCCGAACTGGCCGAGGTCCGGGCCGCGGCCGAGGCCGCGCGCGGCGTGGCGGCCCAGGCCCGCGCCGACCGTGACGCCGAGGCCCGCGAACGGGCGGGACGCGAATCCCGGCTGGCCGGTCTGGTGCGCGAGCGCGAGGGCTGGACCGCCCGGTCCCGCGACAGCGCCGCCCGCGTCATCACCCTCGACAGGGACCGCGAACGCACAGCCGCCCTGCTGAAACAGGCCGAAAGTGCCCCCGAGGCCCTGGCGGCCAAGCGATCCTCACTGCTGGATGCCCTGGCGGCCGCCGAAACCCGCCGCAAGGCCGCCGGCGATGCCCTGGCCGTGGTCGAGACGGCAGCGATCGAGGCCGACCGGACCGCACGGGCGGCCGAGACTTCGGCTTCAGCGGCCCGCGAGGCCCGGGCGGGTCTGGCGGCCCGCGCCGAGGCCACCGCCGAACGTCTGGCCGAGACCGAGGCCACCGTGCGCGAGACAGCCCAGATGTCACCCGAGGACCTGGGCCGTAAACTGACCGACGACGCCATTGCCCGCCCGCCGGACGCCGCCGG
>CAXBHG010000140.1:0-5581 GCA_963975385.1 uncultured Brevundimonas sp. | reverse complement strand
GTCACCTTCGAGGAGGGCGTCCAGGCCTATGACCACCGCGACGCGGCCGGATTCATCAAGCTGAACGCCCTGCGGCTGCGGGTTCTGGGCCGCCGGGACGCCCGCAGCCGGGGCTGATCCGGTCAGCCATGGTCAGGTGGCCGGTTCCTGACCTAGGATGGTCCGCAACCGGCCACCGGAGACCGTCATGTTCGCTCGCACCCTGATCATCGTCGCGGCCCTGGCCGTGGCCACGCCCGCGCTGGCGACCCAGTCACCGGGCGCGTCTCCGGCGACGACGGCAGACCCATCGGCCATCGCGCCGGTCGAGGCCGCCGCGGCCGAATTCGAGGTCCGGATGGACCTGATGGGGGAGGAGCTGTTCGAGGCCGCCGTGCAACACCCCGCCGATGACGCGCGCTATCTGGCCGCCGTCGACACCATCCTGCGACGCTACCAGCCTGACGTGGACCGGTTCCTCGCAGTGACCGAGACCTATCTGACGGCGCAGGCCGCCGCGGCTCCGGATGATGAGGCGCGCGCCGCCATCGCCGTTGATGTCCAGGCCATCCGCACGACCCTGAACGGATTCCTTCCCGGGATCCGCACCGGCCTGGCCGAGGCGCGCAGCCAGGCCACCGCGGCGCGCTGACGGTCCCGGTCGGCATCAGACTGGCCCAGCCTTACCGCGATTTCACTTGAGCCGGACCGGCGTTCGACGGACCCTGCGGTCACCGATTGAAGGAACCGCGCCATGATCAAGGCCCTGTCGCTCGCCGCCACCCTCGCCCTGCTCCCCCTGTCCAGCGCCGTCGCCCAGGAGCCCGAAAGCCCGTCCGAGGCCGCGCTGGAGCGGGCCGCCGAGGCCTTCGAGGCCCGGATGGAAGGCTTTGGTGAACGCGCCGCGGCCCTGTCCCTGGACCAGACCCTGGCCGACGCCGAGCGCGAGACCCGGATGGCGGCGCTTTGGGCCGAATATCAGCCGGACCTGGCCGCCTTCGCCGCTACGGCAGCAATGCACGCCACCGCCATTGCCGCCGAGGCCCTGGAAGGCATTGATCTCGAGGCGATTGCGGCCGAGGCCCTCGCCGGCGTGGACATGCAGGGTGCCATGGCGATGGCCGGTGGCGTCGCCCGTAACGGGGCCTGGGCCTCGAACGACCCCGAACACATGGTCACCTACGGCCTGATGGCTGACTATGTGCTGGGCCAGGCGATCGATGCCGTGGACGAGGTGGACGTGGACGTGGACTTGGACAACGTGGACGCCGCTGACGACGCTGAGCCGGCCCCGGACCACGCCGGACACTGACCACCCCCTTGACCTGATCGCCGTCCCGCCCGACAGGGCGGCATGGTCCTGCCCGTCGATCCGCACCTGTATGCCGCCTTCCTGGGGGTGATGGCCGTGATGGCCGCCACTCCGGGACCGGCCAACCTGTTTTCGGTCGCCAATGGGGTGAAGCGTGGCCCGGCCGGAGCCCTGGCGGGGGTGCTGGGGATGAACGCCGCCACCCTGGTGTGGTTCGGGGCCGCGGCCCTCGGCCTGGGGGCGCTGGTCACCGCCTTTCCCGCTGCCTTCCGCATGGTCTCGATCGGCGGGGCCCTCTATGTCGCCTGGCTGGGAGTGAACGCCCTGCGCGGCGTGTTCGCCACCGCCGCCGACCCGGAGTCGGCCACCGTTCGCCTCGGCCGCAGCGCCGTCATCGACGGCTTCATGGTCCAGATTGCCAATCCCAAGGCCGTGCTGTTCTTCACCGCCGTCCTGCCGCCCTTCCTCGATGTGAACCGCCCGGCCGCGCCGCAGCTGGCCCTGTTCGCCCTGGCCACGATCGGCATGGACGTCATCACCATGTCCGCCTACGGTCTGGGTGGAGCGGCGCTGGCCCGACGGATGGCCGAGCCCCGTTTCCGGCGCGGATTCGGACTCCTCACCGGGGTCCTGCTGCTCCTCGCCGCCCTGTTGATTGTGTCGCGCCTCTAGCGGGCGCTGGCGGCGGAACCGGACGGCCCAGCCCCCGTTTTCCTCCCAGCGACCCTCAAGGGCCCTCGAGGAGACCTTGCATGAGACATCTGCTCACCAGACCGGCGATCCTGGCGGCTGCGGCGGCCCTCGCCCTGTCCGCCTGCGCCACCGCCACCCCGTATCAGCCTGCCGGCTTCCAGGGACAGCGGGGCGGCTATGCCGAACAACGACTGGAATCCAACCGCTACCGGGTGACCTTCGCCGGCAATTCGGTGACCACGCGCGAGCAGGTCGAAATGGCCCTGCTGTTGCGGGCCGCCGAGCTGACCGTGCAGGACGGCTATGACTGGTTCTCGACCGTCAATCGCGCCACCGATCGCGACGTGCGTTACAATGCCACGCCGGACCCCTTCTATTATGAGCGGTACCGCTACTGGAGCCCCTACTGGCAGGTCTATCACCGCGGCCTGTGGAGCCCGTGGTCGGATCCGTTCGGGCGTGACCTCGATGTGCGCGAGATCGACCGCTACGAGGCCTCGGCCGAGATCGTGATGGGCCGCGGTGCCAAACCGGCCGACGACCCCAATGCCTTCGACGCCCGCGAAGTCATCCAGAACGTCGGGCCGCGCCTGACGCGCCCGAACTAGACACCGTCGCCCCCGGCCCGCGGCCGGGGGCGATCGTCATCCTATGCGTGGCGTCTTCAGGCGGCGCTTGTTGACATGGCTGGCGGGTGCATCGCCGAGCGCTTCCGGAATCTCGCCCTTGAAATAGTAGCGCTGCCACGCCTCCTTGGCCGCGTCCGGATCGCCGGAGGCCAGCCGCTTGTTGAAGTCGGTACGCGCCCGGTTCCAGGCCTCGAACTGGCCGGACATGACCGGATTCGATTCCAGCGACCGGATCACCGGCTGGAACTGTTCGACCTTGCGATGCTCGATCAGATTGATGAAGCAGAAGGGCTCGCCCCGTTCGAATTTGACCCGGCCCGGACGGGTGAAAATCCAGTTCATCGTGAAGGGGAAGGGCAGCCAGTCGGTCTCGATCAGGCCGACCAGGGCCTGGATGCCGTCCTTCACGTGGTTCGGCGACCCGGAACAGATCATGCCCCAGCCCGGCGGGGTCCGGAACAGGTACTGCGGATGCATGGTCAGCACCCCGCGCGAGAAATGCGAGGTGACGAAATGCTCCAGCTCGCGCGTCGGCCGTTCGGGGGTGATGGTGATGTCGGCCTGGCTGGGCCCGCCGTTCCATTCGGCGGTGAACCCCATCGGGCACAGGATTTCCCAGCCGGTGGTGTTGGCCATGGTCAGCGGCAGGCAGCGATAGGGATGGCGGCTGGCGAAGGCGTCCATCCAGTTGCGCGACTGGCGTCCCGGCACCAGGTCGGGCGGCCGGGCCGTCATCGGATAGCATTCCAGTTCCACAGTCAGGCTCCGGCGGGTATCGAGGATGATGCCTTTTCCTAGACAGCGCCGATGACCGAAGACAAGCCACCCCTGTTCGATCGCGCCGGGCTGCTGGACTGGATGGCCGACGCAGGCCTGGCCCAGACCACGCTCGACCATCCGCCGGTGTTCCGCGTGGAGGAGGGACTCGAGATCAAGACCGCCCTGCCCGGTGCCCACACCAAGAATCTGTTCCTGAAAGACAAAAAGGGTCGCCTGTGGCTGATCTCGGCCCGGCAGGACACGGTCATCGACCTGAAGCGCGCCCCCGCCGCCATCGGTTCGGACCGGCTGTCCTTCGGCCCCGAGGCCCTGATGTGGTCCACGCTGGGCGTGCGGCCCGGCGCGGTCACCGCCCTGGGCCTGATAAATGACGTCGAGCGGCAGGTGACTTTCGTTCTGGATCAACGACTGTGGGACGCGGACATCGTCAATTTCCATCCCCTGACCAATTCGGCGACCACCGCCCTGGATCAGGCCGCCTTCCGGGGGTTTCTCGACCGGCTGGAACGAACACCGCTGGTGATTGATTTCACCACTCTCGCTTGATGCCCGGGCCCTTCGCGACCATCTGAAGAGGGAAGCCCTGTTCCCTGCGCGCCTGTGGAGTGCCCATGACCCTGATCGACCCGACCCTGAAAGACGACAACCTGATCAAGGACGGCTCCGACGCCGGTTTCATGGCCGACGTCGTCGAGGCGTCGAAGACCCGGCCGGTCATCGTCGACTTCTGGGCTCCGTGGTGCGGACCGTGCCGCCAGCTGACCCCGGCGCTGGAAAAGGCCGTGCGCGCGGCCGGCGGGGCCGTGGCCCTGGTCAAGATCGACGTCGACAAGAACCCGGCCTACGCCGGACAGCTCAAGGTCCAGTCGATCCCCACCGTCTATGCCTTCGTCAACGGCCAGCCGGTCGACGGTTTCCAGGGCGGGATTCCCGAAAGCCAGATCCGCGCCTTCATCGACAAGCTGACCGGCGGTACCAGTGCCAATGCCGATATTGAACACCTGCTGTCCCTCGGCGTGGAATCCCTGGCCGTCGACGACATGGGCGGGGCGGCCCAGGCCTTTGCCGACGTGCTGAACCTGGAACCTGACAACCAGAAGGCCATCGCCGGCATGGCCCGGGTCTATCTGGCGGGGGGCGACGAAGACCAGGCCCGCCAGACCATCGCCATGGCCCCGCAGGACTCGACCGAGCCCGCGGTCCAGAGCGTGCGGGCCCAGCTGGCCCTGGCCTCGGCTGCGCCCGACCATGAAGCCACAGCGCTGGAGGCGCGCGTCGCCGCCGATCCGGCTGACCATCAGGCCCGGTTCGACCTGGCGGGGGCCTGTGCCGCCGCCGGGGACTTCAAGGGGGCCGTCGACCATCTGCTGACCATCGTCCGGGCCGACCGCGACTGGAACGAGCAGGCCGCGCGCAAACAGCTGTTGACCGTGTTCGAGGCGGCCGGGGCCTCGTCCGAGGTCGCCCGCGACGGGCGCAAACGCCTGTCCTCCATCCTGTTCGCCTAGGGGGAAGGAGGATGGCCCAGGGCTATATCAAGGCCGCAGACCTGCCCCAGGTGGTGCCGGTCTTCCCCCTGCCCGGGACCATACTGCTGCCGCGCGGCCAGCTGCCGCTGAACATCTTCGAGCCGCGCTATCTGAACATGATCGACGACGCCATGGCCGGCGACCGCATCCTGGCCATGGTCCAGCCGGCGGGCGGACCGGCCGATCTGCCGGTCCTGTCCCCGGTGGGCTGTGTGGGCCGAATCACCAGTTTCGCCGAGACCTCCGACGGTCGCTATCTGATCACCCTGACCGGCTGCGCCCGCTTCCGCGTCACGGCCGAACTGCCCACCCAGGGCCCCTACCGCCAGGTGCGCGCCGACTATTCGGCCTATGCCGCCGACCTCGTCTCGCCACCGGGCGATCTGGAGATGGACCGCGAGCCCTTCCTCGATGCCCTGCGCGCCTATCTGGAGAACCGCGGGCTTGAGATCGACTGGGACACGGCCGAATCCGCCCCGCCCGAGGCCCTGATCAACAGCCTGTCGATGGCCCTGCCGTTCGAACCGGCCGAGAAACAGGCCTTGATCGAGGCCATGACGTTGTTTGATCGCGCCGGGGTCCTGACCGCCCTGATGCGGATCGACGCCGCCGATACGGGTGACGGCGAAGGTCCGACGTCCATACAGTAGCTGGCGCTA
>CAXBHG010000139.1:0-5602 GCA_963975385.1 uncultured Brevundimonas sp. | reverse complement strand
TCCAGCTCGGACAGATAGCCGCGCTCGTCGACCATGCCGCCGGACATGCGGGCGCGGTTCCTGAGGCCGCGGCGTGCAATGGCGACCATGTCGACGGCGATGTCGCGCACCGACCGGCCCGCGACCTCGGCCTTGAGGCCCAGACGGGTGACGTCGCGGCGCAGCCGCTCGTGGTCGGCGATGTCCCAGTCCTTGCACAGGTCCCAGGCGGCGGCGAGCGAGGGGGCGTCATACAGGATGCCGGCCCACAGGGCGGGCAGGCCGCAGATGCGGCTCCACGGGCCGCCGTCGGCCCCGCGCATCTCCAGATAGGATTTCAGCCGAACCTCGGGGAACAGGGTGGTCAGGTGATCGCCCCAGTCCTTCAGCGTCGGCAGCTCGCCGGGCAGGGCCGGCAGCCTGCCTTCGAGGAAGTCGCGGAACGACTGGCCCGAGGCGTCGACATAGCGCTCGCCGCGCTTGGCGAAATACATCGGCGTGTCGAGGGCGTAGTTGGCATAGGTCTCGTAGCCGAAGCCGTCGGCGAAGACGAAGTCCAGCATGCCGGTGCGGTCGGGGTCGGTGTCGGTCCAGACATTGGCGCGGGCCGACAGGAAGCCGTTGGGCCTGCCCTCGGTGAAGGGCGAACAGGCGAACAGGGCGGTGGCGATCGGCTGCAGGGCCAGGCTGGTGCGGAATTTGGCCACCATGTCGGCCTCGGAGTCGAAGTCGAGATTGGCCTGGATGGTGCAGGTGCGCAGCATCATGTCGAGGCCCAGGCTGCCCTTCTTCGGCATATAGGCGCGCATGATCTCATAGCGGCCCTTGGGCATGACGGGGATGTCCTCGCGGGCCCACAGCGGATCGAAGCCGGCCCCGAGGAAGCCGAGGCCGATCTCGTCGGCGACCATCTTCACCTCCATCAGGTGCTGGCCGGTCTCGCTGCAGATGTCGTGGATGTCCTTCAGCGGCGCGCCCGACAGTTCGAACTGTCCGCCCGGCTCGAGGCTGATCGAGGCCGAGAAGCCTTCGGCGTTCTTGCGCTCGAGGGCGATGACATGGCCGGCCTCCTCGACCGGGTTCCAGCCGAAACGCTGCAGGCCGGTCAGCATGGCCAGGATGCCGTGATCGCCCTCATAGGCCGGGCGGCGCAGGGTGTTGCGGTCGAAGCCGAATTTCTCGTGCTCGGCCCCGATGCGCCACTGGTCCTTCGGCTTGGCCCCGTCGGACATGACGGCGGTCAGCTGTGCGAACGAGAGCGGTTCCTGGTCGACCATGGTGCATCCCCTGTCCGTCGCGGGGAGCGTACGGCCTGTCGTGGCTAGATGGGTGAGAACGGCGGCCGGCTCAAGGGGGCGACGGCGACGGCCCGGATCAGCGGTCCCAGTCCCCGACCGCCGCCTGCCACAGGGTCAGGGCCGCGATGGCGGCGGTATCGGCGCGCAGGATGCGCGGGCCCAGGGAGACGGCGGTGGTGAAGGGCAGGCCGCGCAGCCGCTCGCGCTCCTCGGGGGCAAAGCCGCCCTCGGGGCCGATCAGCACGGCCCAGGGTAGTCCTCCCCCTGACGGGGGAGGATTGAGCGCCGCCATCACCGGCGCGCCGCCGGTCTCGTCGCAGAACATCAGCCGTCGCGCCGGATCCCAGTCGTCCAGCAGCGCGCCCAGTTTGACCGGAGCGTCGATCATCGGCACGTCCAGCCGCCCGGTCTGTTCGGCGGCCTCGATGGCGATGGCGTCCAGCCGGTCCATCCGGACATGCTGGGTCTGGGTCCGGTGGGTGACCACCAGCCTGACCCGCCGCGCACCCAGTTCCGTGGCCTTCTCGACCGCGAACTCCAGGGCGCTCTTTTTCACCACGCTGATCAGCAGGTCCACGTCCGGCCCGGTCGCCTGCGGTCGCACCCTGTCCTCGGCGCGCAACACCAGACCCTTTTTCAGCACCTCGGCGATGACGCAGCGCCATTCCCCGTCGACGCCGTTGAACACCAGCAGGCTGTCGCCGGGCTTCAGCCGCATGACCTGGGACAGGTAGCGCGACTGGTCGAGCGTCGGCATGACGGCGGCGTCGGCGGCGAGCGGGGTCGGGACGTGGAGGCGGATCATGACGCGATCCTAGCCGTCGGTCGACGACTCGGGGAGACGCACGCCGAGGGATTTTGCCAGCACCGGGAAGATGGCGTCGGCCTCGGCCTCCGTCGTGCCGAACGGCGCGCGCAGGTCCAGCCAGTAGGCACGGAATTCCTCACCGTCGCTGTGGGCCAGCACCGTCAGGGCGGCGCGGATCCGCGTCCGGGTCTCATGCGTCACCTCGGCGAAGGCCGGCAGGATGTCGGTGCGCATCGCCCGGGTGACCTGGGTCGCGTCCAGCGGATCGACCGGGCCGAGGCGGGCCAGGGTGGCCGCATTGCCCGCGCCGCCGATCCACGGATCAAACAGACTGTCCAGCAGCTCGGACCGGGCCCGGGCCTCGCGTTCGGCCAGACGTTCCCTGGCGGTCTTTCGCATGGGTGTTTCCTAAAGCGACCGGGCGATCAGCAGCTTCATGATCTCGTTGGTGCCGCCGTAGATGCGCTGGACGCGGGCGTCCTTGTACAGCTGGGCGATCGGATATTCGTTCATATAGCCGTAGCCGCCGTGCAGCTGCAGCATTTCGTCGATGGTCTCGCCCTGGATGTCGGTGACCCAGTATTTGGCCATGGAGGCGGTGACGGCATCCAGCTGCCCCTTCAGGTGCAGGCCGATACAGTGGTCGACGAAGACCTTGGCCACGGTCAGCTTGGTCTTGACCTCGGCCAGTTTGAACTGGGTGTTCTGGAAGTCGAGGATACGCTTGCCGAAAGCCTTGCGCTCCTTGACGTAGGCCAGGGTCTCCTGGAGACCGCGCTCGGCGGCGGCCACGCCCTGGACGGCGATGTTGAGCCGTTCCTGCGGCAGCTGCTGCATCAGATGGACGAAGCCCTGACCCTCGGTGCCGCCGATGATGTTCTCGCCGGGCACCTTGACGTCGTTGAAGAACAGCTCGGAGGTGTCATTCCCCTCCATGCCGACCTTGTGCAGGTTGCGACCGCGTTCGAAGCCTTCGGCCCCGTCGGTCTCGACCACGATCAGACTGGTGCCCTTGGCCCCCAGGGTCGGGTCGGTCTTGGCCACCACGATGACGAAATTGGCCAGCTGACCGTTGGTGATGAAGGTCTTGGAGCCGTTGACCACATACTGGTTGCCGGTCTTGATGGCGGTGGTCTTGACGCCCTGCAGGTCGCTGCCCGCGCCCGGCTCGGTCATGGCGATGGCCCCGACCAGCTCGCCGGTCAGCAGACGCGGCAGCCAGCGCGCCTTCTGCTCCTCGGTGCCGTAGTGCCAGATGTAGGGCATGACGATCGCATTGTGCAGCGAGATGCCGAAATGGTCCGCGCCCTTCCAGCCCAGCTGGCGCATCAGCACCACCTCATGCCGGTAGTCCCCGCCCATGCCGCCGTCTTCCTCGGGCATGGACAGGCCCAGCAGGCCGGCCTCGCCCGACTGGTTCCACAGTTCGCGCGGCACGGATGAGTTGGCGATCCACGACTGCACCGCCTCGGGCGGCGCATGCTCGTCGATCCATTTGCCGACGCTGTCGCCGAAGAGGGTGATGTCCTCTTCCTGCATGAAATCGGGTTCGGGGACGTTGAGGACGTTCATGGCTGGCTCCGCGATCAAAGCCCTTCCCCCTTGATGGGGGAAGGGTTGGGATGGGGGTGAAACCGGTTGGAGCAGACGGTGCCGTGGGCAGCTCACCCGGACATGCCGTCACCCCCAACCCCGGCCCTTCCCCCATCAAGGGGGAAGGGAGAAGAAATCAGAATGCCTCCGCCGGCATCTCCATCAGCACCTCGGCCCCGGTCTTCATCTTGACCAGATGGGCTTCGGCGTCGGGCAGGATGCGTTCGACGAAATAGCGGCCGGTCTGCAGCTTGGTGACATAGAAGGGGTCGGTGTCGCCGGCGTCGATCTTCGCCTGGGCGGCCTTGGCCATCTGGGCCCACAGATAGGCCAGGGCGGTCAGGCCGAAGATGTGCAGATAGTCGGTCGAGGCGGCCCCGGCGTTGTCGGGATTGGCCATGCCGTTCTGCATCAGCCACATGGTGCCGTCCTGCAGCTTCTTCTTGGTGTCGGCCAGGCCGGTGACGAACGGCTTGAGCGGGCCGTCACCGTCGTTCTCGCTGACGAAGGCGTCGATGTCGGCGAACCAGCTCATGATCGCCCGCCCGCCCTTGGACGGCAGTTTGCGGCCGACGAGGTCCAGCGCCTGGATGCCGTTGGCCCCCTCATAGATCATGGTGATCCGCGCATCGCGCAGATACTGGCTGGCCGGGAAATGTTCGGTGTAGCCGCTGCCGCCGTGGACCTGCATGGCCAGTGAGGCGACGTGGAAGCCCTTGTCGGTCAGATAGGCCTTCAGCACGGGCGTGATCAGACCCATGTAGTCGCGGGCCTTTTCGGCCTCGGCCTCGTCACTGGAATGCTGCAGGTCGGCCTGAAGCGCGGTCCACAGGGTGAAGGCCTGGCCGCCTTCGACGAAGGCCTTGGCCTCCAGCAGCATACGGCGCACGTCCGGGTGAACCATGATGGAGTCGGCCGGACCCTCGGGGTTCTTCGGGCCGGTCAGGCTGCGGCCTTGCAGGCGGTCGTTGGCGAATTCGACGGCGGCCTGATAGGCGGCGGTGCCGATCGACAGGCCCTGCAGGCCGGTGCCGAGGCGGGCCTCGTTCATCATCACGAACATGGCGGCCATGCCCTTGTTCTCGGTCCCGACCAGCCAGCCTTTGGCGTTGTCGTAGTCCATCACGCAGGTGGCGTTGCCGTGGATGCCCATCTTGTGCTCGAGGCCACCGCAGGCCGCGCCGGCGTTGCGCTCGCCCAGGCTGCCGTCCTCATTGACGAACACCTTGGGCACGACGAACAGGCTGATGCCCTTGATCCCGGCCGGCGCACCCTCGATGCGGGCCAGCACCAGGTGGATGATGTTGTCGGTGAAGTCGTGCTCGCCGGACGAGATCCAGATCTTCTGGCCGGTGATGTTGTAGCTGCCGTCGCCGTTCGGCACCGCCTTGGTGCGGATCAGGCCCAGGTCCGTGCCGCACTGCGGCTCGGTCAGGTTCATGGTCCCGCCCCATTCGCCGGTGGCCATCTTCGGCAGATACATGGCCTTCTGTTCGTCGGTGCCGTTGGCGTTCAGGCCCCAATAGGCCCCGGCCGTCAGGCCCGGATACATGGAGAAGGCGGCGCTGGCGGCGGCGGTCATCTGGCCGAAGGCCATGGCCACGACCGAGGGCATGCCCTGGCCGCCGTGCTCGGGCAGGGCCGACAGGGCGGGCCAGCCGGCGGCGACCATGGCCTGATAGGCTTCCTTCCAGCCGGTCGGGCCGGTGACCTTGCCGTCATCCCATTTGCAGCCTTCCTGATCGCCGACCCGGTTCAGGGGGGCGATGACCTCCTCGGCGAATTTGGCACCTTCTTCCAGGATCTGGCCGACCAGGTCGGACGACACATCCGCAAAGCCGGGCTGGTTGGCATAGCGGTCGATGTCCAGAACGTCGTTCAGGATGAAGGTCAGGTCGCGGACGGGCGCCTTGTAGGCCATGGG
>CAXBHG010000138.1:0-5648 GCA_963975385.1 uncultured Brevundimonas sp. | reverse complement strand
GCCCACGAGGGCTCGGTCGCCCACGGCACCTACGCCTTCAGCCCCGACAGCCGCCAGCTGATCTATGGCACGGACGAACATGGTGAGTTCAACCAGGCCTGGACCCATGACCTGACGACCGGTGCCAAGGCACCGCTGATCCAGGCGGACTGGGACGTGCAGTTTGTCAGCTGGTCGCCGTCAGGCCGCTATCGGGTTTCGGCCCTGAACGCCGACGCCTCGACCGAACTGACGCTGCTGGATACCCGCACGGGCCAGCCGGTCCGCCTTTCCGGCCTGCCGGCCGGCAATCTGGGCCAGGTGCGTTTCAATGCCGACGAGACCCGCATCGCCTTCACCGTCTCGTCCGACACCTCGCCGAACGACGTCTACACCGCCGATCTGACGACGGGTCAGGCGCGGCGGCTGGTAACGGCGCTCAACCCCGACATCAACGAGGCCGATCTGGTCGAGGCCAGCATCGTCCGCTACGCCGCTTCGGACGGCACCATCATCCCCGGGGTGCTTTATCGCCCGCACGGGGCCTCGGCAGGCAACCCGGGCCCGGCGATCGTGCTGGTTCACGGCGGTCCGGGCGGCCAGAGCACCCGCGGCTATTCGCCGATGATCCAGCATCTGGTGAACCACGGCTATACGGTGCTGGCGGCCAACAATCGCGGCTCGTCCGGCTACGGCAAGACCTTCTTCCACATGGACGACCGCGCCCACGGCGAGTCCGACCTTCAGGACATCGTCGACGCCGGCCAGTGGTTGCGCGACCAGGACTGGGTGGCCGATGACCAGGTGGCGGTGATGGGCGGCTCCTACGGTGGCTATATGACCGCCGCGGCCCTGGCCTTCCATCCCGAAGCCTTCGAGGCCGGCGTCAACATCTTCGGCGTCACCAACTGGGTGCGCACCCTGGAGTCCATTCCCGCCTGGTGGGGTCCGCAGCGCGACGCCCTGTTCGACGAGATGGGCGACCCGGCCACCGATGCCGAACGTCACCGCCGGATCTCGCCCCTGTTCCACGCCTCGAATATCCGCCGCCCGATGCTGGTGGTCCAGGGGGCCAACGACCCGCGTGTGCTCCAGGTCGAGAGCGATGAATTGGTCGCCGCCATCCGCGCCAACGACGTGCCCGTGGAATACGTCCTGTTCCCGGACGAGGGTCACGGCTTCCAGCGCCGTGACAATCGCATCACCGCCCAGGAGGCGTATCTGACCTTCCTGAACCGCTACGTCCGCAAATAGCCGTCGGACCGGCCGGGCGGCTGTCAGCTGCCCGGCCGGATCACGGTCATCCGGCGTCGAGGCTCGGATTGATCAGATATTTCTCGCCCGTGGCCCGTTTGTTGTAGCGGGCGATGATCTCGGGGTTCAGCGCGTCGGCCAGCGAGATTTCCGCCACATAGTGGCTGGCGAAGGTGGTCTTCAGCTCGGCCGCGACCCGCTGGCGCAAGGCCAGGGTCCGCCCGGTCCCGATCCGGCCCAGGCAGGCCGGCAGCAGCCAGCCGCCGACGCCCCAGGCCATGCCGAAGGCCCGGTTCAGCACGGTCGGCCCGGTGTCCAGCATCCCGTAGATATAGACCTGTTTGTGCACGGTGGAGCCGTAGCGGCTGTAGGTCGTGGCCGACCTGTTCGCCGCCACCTCCATCGCTGTCAGGATCTGCCCGGCCAGTGTACCGCCCCCGATCGCGTCGAAGGCCAGGGTCGCCCCCGTTTCGACCAGGGCGGCGATCAGATCGGCCATGAAGGTCGGGCCGGTCGAATCGCAGATATGCGTTGCGCCCAGATCGCGCAGGATCCCGGCCTGGGTCTCACTCCGCACAATGTTGACCAGGGCGATGCCCTCCGCCTTGCAGACCTTGACCAGCATCTGCCCCAGGTTCGAGGCGGCCGCCGTATGCACCAGCGCCGTATGTCCCTCCAGCCGCATGGTCTCGACCATGCACAGCGCCGTCATCGGATTGACGAAGGACGATGCCCCGTCGGCGGCGGTCGCATCGGCAGGCAGGGGCAGACAGGTGTCGGCCCGCAAGGTCCGGTATTGCCCGAACATCGAGCCGCCGAACACGGCGACCGTCCGGCCCATCAGGCGCTGGGCCGTTTCCGAACTGCCGGCGGCGATCACCGTGCCCGCGCCCTCATTGCCGACCGTCATCGACTCGTCGAGCCGCCCGCCCATGGCCCGCATGCCGGCGGGCGGGACCTGGGCCGTCGTCACCGGGTTTTCGGCCGGACCCGACATCGTCGCCGTGCCCATGTCCGCTGCCCCGACCAGCAGGGCCAGGTCCGACGGATTGATCGGGGCCGCCTCGATGCGCACGACGACCTCGTCCGGCCCCGGGGCAGCGACTTCAACCCGGGCGAGGGACAGTTCCAGTTCACCGGATTTGCGCACGAGACTGCGCAGCTGAAGGCCGTGGGTCGGGATCGCCTGGGACATGGAAACTCCTTGGCCGGCGCGAACCGGCAGGGTGGACGGGATGGGTGAACCGGCCGGAGCCGGTCAGGTTATGATCAGGCCGCGTCTTCGCGGGGCATGACGTCGCCCACGGTGGCGCAGTTCTCGACCCGGCTCAGAACCACCTCGCGCGGCTTGACGATCTCACCGCAGCAGCCGCAGGCGATCCTCGGTTCCAGCGTCTGGCCGCAGGCCTTGTGCACCATGTCGATTCCGGAGTCGGTGTCGCCATAGACATGTTTGGTGCCCCAGGCGTGCAGGGTCACCAGTACGGCGTACAGATCCTTGCCCTTTGCGGTCAGCACATACTCATTGCGCGGCGGACGTTCAGAATAGAGTTTCGGTTCCAGCACCCCGTGCTGAACCAGCGTCTTCAGCCGCGACGCCAGAACGTTGCGGGCCACGCCCAGCCGCTCCTGCCACTGTTCGAAGCGACTGACGCCCAGGAAGGCGTCGCGAATGACCAGCAGCGTCCACGGATCGCCGATCACCTCGAGGGTCGCGGCGATGGAACAGCTCTGTCGGGAATAGTCTGCGGTACGACCCATGCGGTGAAAGTGACCCGAGGTCAGGCGTTTTGCAAGAGGGTTGCCAATCTAAACCCACTAGGTCAGTATCTTTTGGCTACGGACTCGCTTTCACTGTTCGGACAGTGGCGGCGTTTCCTGTATCCCTCGACTCCGGGCGGAAGCCTGTCGGTCCCGCGCCGGCCTTCCGCCCGCCTTTTGTCCTCTCCTTCATTTGCAGACCCCATGACCGACCAGACCCTGTCCGAAGCCCTGGCCCTGACGCCCGACGACGACGGTGGCCTGGTCGCCCGTCTCAGCGGAGCCTTTTCCAACGCCCCGATGGCGATGCCGCCGGAAAAGGGCGCGCCGTTCGGCGGGCTGATGGCGGCCCTGGCCGGCAAGGCCGCGCGCGACGGACTTGGGATCGAGACCCCGTTGCGCAGCCTCACGGTTCAATATCTGGCGGCCGCCCGGTTCGAACCGGCCACCTTCGTCCCGACCCTGCTGCGCGGTGGACGAAACATTTCCTATGCCATGGTCGCCGCCGGTCAGCCGGACCGCCCGGCCCTACAGGCCCTGGCCACCTTCGGTCGCGACGTCGCCGGTCCGGAACTGACGCCGCTGGTCGCCGCAGCGGTGCCGGTCGACCAGATTGAAACGACGCCGCTGGACGGCATGTTCGGCCCCTGGTTCACCCGCCATATCGAACACCGCTTCGAATCCGGTCCGCGCCTGTTCGGCATCAACCCGCCGCAAGCCCCGGTGCTGCGCGTCTGGATGCGCACCACCGACGCCGCGCCGCTGGACGAGGCCCGGCTGCTGTTCCTGCTGGACGGAGTCTATCCGACCTACTGGACCGCCCTGCCCGCCCCGCCCGCCATCTCGGCCAGCGTCGACCTGCGCGCCGACCTGTTCGGCGACCTGACGCCCGATACCTCGCCCGACGGCTGGGCCTTCTTCGAGTTCCGCACGATGGATCTGGGCGGCGGCTGGGCGGTTGAGGACGGCATCGCCTTCGCCCCGGACGGACGGCCCCTGGCCGTGGTGCGGCAGCGGCGCAAAATAATGCCGAGCCGCTGACGCTTGCGCTCGCCCCCCCGCCTCCCCTAATTCCGCGTCAGTTCAAGGACCCCGTTACATGACCCAAGCCACCGATCCCGTCGTCATCTGCTCGTTCGCCCGCACCCCCATGGGCGGCTTCCAGGGTGCCCTGTCCGGGGTCAAGGCCACGGACCTCGGGGCCGCCGCCGTCCGCGCCGCGGTCGAACGGGCCGGAATCGATCCGGCGAAGATCGAGCAGATCTTCATGGGCTGCGTCCTGCCCGCCGGCCTCGGCCAGGCCCCGGCCCGTCAGGCCGCCATCGGGGCCGGGCTCGGCCTCCATGTCGAGGCCACCACCGTCAACAAGATGTGCGGCTCGGGCATGCAGGCCACGATGATGGCCCATGACGCCCTGCTGGCCGGCACGGCCGACGTCATCGTCGCCGGCGGCATGGAGTCGATGACCGGCGCGCCCTATGTCATGGCCAAACACCGTGGCGGGGCCCGCATTGGCCACGACGTCATCTCCGACAGCATGTTCCTGGACGGTCTCGAGGACGCCTATGAGCCCGGCAAGCTGATGGGGGCCTTCGCCGAGGACGCCGCCGGCAAGTATCAGTTCACCCGCGAGGCCCAGGACGCCTATGCGGTCGAGAGCCTGACCCGCGCCCGCGCCGCCATCGAAAGCGGGGCCTTCCAGGCCGAGATCACCCCGGTCGAGGTCAGGACCCGCAAGGGCAGCGAGACCGTCAGCGTCGACGAGCAGCCGGGCAAGGCTGATCCCGCCAAGATCCCGACGCTCAAGCCCGCCTTCGCGAAAGACGGGACCGTCACCGCCGCCAACGCCTCGTCCATCTCCGACGGAGCCGCCGCCCTGGTGATGATGCGCGAGTCCACGGCCAAAACCCTCGGCCTGCCGGTCGTCGCCCGCATCGTCGCCCATGCCGCCCACGCCCATGAGCCGGGCCTGTTCACCACCGCCCCCGTCCCGGCGATGCAGAAGGCCCTGAACAAGGCCGGCTGGTCGGTCGAGGACGTCGACCTGTGGGAGGTCAACGAGGCCTTCGCCGTCGTCGCCATGATCGCCATGCAGGAACTGAACATCCCGCACGAAAAGCTGAATGTGAACGGCGGCGCGACGGCCCTCGGCCATCCGATCGGAGCCTCGGGCGCGCGCATCCTCGCCACCCTGCTCGCGGCCCTTCAGGCCCGCGGCGGCAAGAAGGGCATGGCCTCCCTGTGCATCGGCGGCGGCGAGGCCACGGCCGTGGCCGTCGAACTGGTCTGAGCCCCCTGTGATGTGAGACCCTCCCGGCGGCAGGCCCGATCCGCCTGGCCTGCCGCCAGGAGCCACCCATGTCCCTGAACCGTCGCACCGCCCTCGGCCTCGCCGCCCTGGCCGTCACGCCCGCAACGGCCCACGCCCTGGTCCCGCTGACGGAGCTGACGGCCCCGCCCGACCCGGTCGAGACCCTCCGGCTGTGGCCCGCCGGAGCCCCGGGCGGCGAGCGTGTCACCGTCACGCCCCGCGTGGTCGAACGCTCCACCGATCCGGCCTTCCATGACCGGTTCGCCCAACACACTACCGACCCGATCCTGACCGTGCTGCGGCCGGCCCGGCCGAACGGGGCCTCGCTGCTGCTGATCCCGGG
>CAXBHG010000137.1:0-5656 GCA_963975385.1 uncultured Brevundimonas sp. | reverse complement strand
GGAATCGGGGCCGGGGAGGTAGGCATTGCCGATGAAGGCGTAGGTCGAGACGCTGTCGGTGTCGGCATTGTAGCCCGAGTGGCTGCCGCCCCAGTTGTAGAAGACGTTGGCGCTGAACCCGAGACGGGGCCCCACGGGGTCGATGGCCGGCGGATTGTAGTTGCCGGGCCGGGGCATGCGGGCGCGGTGACTGGCCCACAGATTGTGATGAAAGCTCATGAGCGCGCCATGGCCGCCGCGCACCAGCGAGCCATAGCCGTGGTCGCCCTTGGCGTGGCCCGAGGCGTTCAGGGATTCGGCGATCAGCGACCACTGGACGGTGACGTCATAGAGGCCGCGCTCGGGCGGACTGTAGCGGCTGCCGGCGGACAGGGTCTCGTCGATCGACCATGAGGCGGAGATGTGGTCGAGGATGATGCGCCGGCCGCGCTCGATCGAAACAGCGTCAGCCTCAACCCCCGACTCATCACCCAGCCGCGAGCGGATGTAGCGGATCACCACGTCATCGGCGGCGACGACCAGGGGCTGGTCGCGCAGGGTGATGCCGTCACCGGGGGCGGTCTGGCCGGCGAGGGTGATCCGGCCGTGGCGGACGGTGAGGGGCGAGACGAGGCGGATGGTGCCGCCGATATCGAAGATGATGACCCGGGGGCCCGGGGTCTCGACCGCCGCGCGCAGGCTGCCGGGGCCGGAGTCGGCGAGGGTGGTGACTCTCAGGACCTGCCCGCCGCGCCCGCCGAGGGCCGTGGCCCCGGGCCCCTCGGCACCGCGGAAGGCGGGGGCGGGTCCCGAGGCGGCGGCCGGGGCGGCAAGCTGTGCTGTTGCGGCCACGGCCGCGAGCAGAACGCAGACGGTTCGGCGCGGCCACAGTGTCGCCGGGGTTGCAAGATCGCGGTTCATCGGGTTAGGCTCGCATTGATACCGGTGTCAGGACGCATTCCATGTCTTCATGACACCGGTGTCAACAGGGGCAAGCGGAACACCGCGCCCAACGAAATTTATAGACCGGAAAAATTCCGGCGTTCTACATGTCCTTTGGGAGGAGGCCTATGTTGCAAGTCATCGAGTCCGGAGCGCGTCGCGCCCTGCGCCGCAAGCTGTTCGTTGGAGCCTCTGGCCTCGCGCTCGCCCTGTCGATGGGTGTCGGCGCCGCCAGTGCCCAGTCCACGCCGCCGCAAGATACGACCCAGGTCGATGAGGTCGTCGTCACCGGCTTCCGCGCCAGTCTGGATGCGGCCCTCAGCATCAAACGTAACTCGACCGACATGGTCGATGCCATTTCGGCCGAGGACATCGCTGACTTTCCGGACCTGAACCTGGCCGAGGCCATTCAGCGTATTCCCGGGGTGTCGATCGATCGCGACGCCGGCGAGGGCCGCTCGCTGACGGTGCGCGGTCTGAGCTCGGACTTCACCCGTACCCGCATCAACGGCATGGAGGCCCAGGCCTCGACCGGTGGCACGGACTCCTCGGGCGGTTCCAACCGCGGTCGCGGTTTTGACTTCAACATCTTCGCCTCCGAGCTGTTCAACAACATCAAGGTTCGCAAGACCCAGTCCGCCTCGATCGAGGAGGGCTCGCTGGGCGCGACCGTCGACCTGCAGACCACCCGCCCGTTCGACTATGACGGATTCCGGGCGGCCGCCTCGGTTCAGTACGGCTACAATGACCTGTCGGAGACCTGGGACCCGCGCTTCGCGGCCCTGATCAGCGACACCTTCATGGACGGCAAACTGGGTATCCTGGGCTCGCTGGCCTACAGTGAGCGCAATCTGTTCGAGGAAGGCTTCTCGACCGTTCGCTGGGACCGGGCGACGCAGCAGAACGGCGGCTTCTGCAGCCCCGTCGGCGTGACGCCGCAGACGCCGTCGAACAACGGCACCACCGGCGCCACCGCCGCCAACTGCGCCACGGGCCTGCCACGCCTGCCCAATACGGCCGGCAATGTCGCGGCCTATCAGACCGCCAACCAGGCCACTGTCTTCATTCCGCGACTGCCGCGCTACGGGCGTCTGGTGCATGAACAGGAGCGCACCGGCTTTACCGGGTCCGTCCAGTTCCGGCCTACGGAGCGGACCACCCTGAGCTATGATCTGGTCTATTCGAACCTCGAATCGACCCGTCAGGAAAACTTCCTCGAGGCCCTGTCCTTCAGTCGCAACCGCGACAACGGTGGCCAGCCCCAGATCAATGTTCTGGAGGCCGAGGTCGACAATGGCATGCTGGTCTATGGCCGGTTCAACAATGTCGATATCCGCACGGAACAGCGTTTCGACGAACTGCAGACGGAATACACCCAGCACAGCCTGACGCTGGAGCACGACTTCTCTGACCGCTTCCACATGCAGGCCTATCTGGGGCGCGCGGTTTCGGATTTCGACAATGACGTCCAGACCACGGTCACCCTCGATGCCCAGAACGTCCAGGGCTTCTCGTGGGACTTCCGCAACAACCTCGACTCGCCGCTGATCAACTGGGGCTTCGACGTCGCCAATCCTGCCAACTGGCAATGGCGCGATGTGTCCCTGGGCACGACCACGGCGTCGATGTCCCTGCCGCGTTCGGAAATCCGGATCCGGCCGCAGGGCGTGGAGAACACCTTCGACTCGGCCCAGCTGGACTTTTCCTATGAGCTGAACGACCGCTTCACCCTGCGGTTCGGCGGCAACTGGAAGACCTATGAATCCGACGCCTATGAGTTCCGGCGCGGGACGGGCGGTTCCGACGAGCAGTCGGTGCCCACCCTGCCGGCCGGCACCACCGTTGCGGACATTTCGACCTTGCTGACCGGCTTCGGCGGCGGCCTGACCCCGTCCGGGTCGGTGACCTCCTGGATCATTCCGAACCTCGATGCGATCGCCGATCTGTTCGACATCTACTGCAACTGCGACACCGGCGTACCGGGTGGCGACTTCCGTCTGTACACGATCGAGAACGGCAGCTCGCGCGGCGGCAACCGGCTCGTCCGGGAAGAGGATACGGCCTATTACATCCAGGCGGACTTCGACCTGGACGTGCTGGGCCTGCGCACCCGCGGCAACGTCGGCGTGCGCCAGGTCAATACGCAACTCTATGCCGAGGGCTACAGCTCGGTCGGCGGCGGCACCCTGGTGACCGGCACCAACGAGTATGACGACACCCTGCCGTCGCTGAACCTGGCTGTTGACCTGACCGACGAGCTGGTTTTCCGCTTCGGCGCGGCGAAGGTGATGGCGCGTCCGTCGATCAACAGCTCGTTGTCGGGGGCCAATTTCCTGGTGCCGACGACGTCGCTGGCCTTCAACTCGTCCGGCCACACCGCCTCGATCGGCAACGTCACCCTGGAGCCCTATCGCGCCAATACGCTGGACTTCAGCCTGGAATGGTATTTCGCGCCGGAATCCCTGCTGTCGTTCGCCTGGTTCAAGAAGGACATCAACACCTATGTCCAGCTGCGCCGGCAGTTCTATGACTATGCCGAGCTGACGGCGCTGAATCCGATCGCCTTCGCGCCGGAATTCTGCACCACCAACATCCTGTGCTCGGGTCCGACGGACCAGGTGCAGCTGACCCAGGCCGTGAACACGCCCGGTGGTGACCTGACCGGGTTCGAGATCAGCTATCAGCAGCCGTTCAGCTTCCTGCCGGGCTTCTGGAAGGATTTCGGCATCCTGCTGAACTACACCCAAGTCTCGTCCGACATCGCCTATTGCCTGAGCACGGACTGCGATCCGAGCGTGCCGACCGACTTCATCGTCAATGATCTGGTCGGCCTGTCGCCCACCGCCTACAACGGCACGCTCTACTATGAGGGTGATCGCTTCTCGGCCCGGGTTTCTGCGGCCTATCGCGACGAATATCTGCAGCAGGTGCCCGGGCGGAACAACAATGCCCTGGAAGGCAAGCAGGACACGTTGACCGTCGACGCCTCGGCGTCGTTCGATCTCAATGACAACCTGGTCCTGACCTTCGAGGCGCTGAACCTGACCGACGCCGAAAACCACCAGTGGGTCGGGGACGAGGACCGCCAGAGCACCTCGGTCTACCATCACACCGGCCGGCAGTATTATTTCGGTGCCCGCTACAAGTTCTAGATCTGACTGACGATCCCCCAGCGGGAGCGGGCGCGCCGTCAGGGTTCTGGCGGCGCGCTCGTGCGTTCGGGGCGGAGGACTGAGCGATGACCATGACCCGGCGGACCCTGACGGCCACGGCGGTGGCGGCCGTGACGGCCGTGCCGCTTACGGCGCGCGCCCGGGTGGGGATGCTGACGGCGAATGCGGAGTCGCCCCGGGTCCAGACCCGGTACGGGCCGGTGGTCGGGTTCCGGGACGGTGGGTTGGCGGTGTTCCGGGGGCTGCGCTACGGGGCCGATACCGGGCCGCGTCGCTTCCGGCCGCCGGCCGTGCCGGAGCGGTGGACGCGGACGGTTGAAGCGCTGGACTATGGACCGGCCTGTCCGCAGCGCGGGACCGAACCGAACCCGTCCGAGGACTGTCTGTTCCTCAATGTCTGGACGCCGGGGACTGACGCGGCGCGGCGTCCGGTCATGGTCTACATCCACGGGGGAGCCTATGCGACGGGCTCCGGCTCGGACCCCCTGTATGACGGTGCGCGACTGGCCCGCCGCGGCGATGTGGTGGTGGTCACGGTCAATCACCGGCTCAACCTGTTCGGCTATGCCAGTCTGGCGCGGGTCGCGGGCGGGGCGTTCGCCGCCTCGGGCAATGTGGGGCAGCTGGACCTGATCCAGGCGCTGGAGTGGGTGCGCGACAATATCGCGGCCTTCGGGGGCGACCCCGGCAATGTCATGCTGTTCGGCCAGTCCGGTGGCGGGGCCAAGATCGCTACCCTGATGGCGACGCCGACGGCGGCGGGCCTGTTCCACAGGGCCGCGACGATGAGCGGTCAGCAGGTGACGGCCTCGGGCCCGTTGAACGCGACCACGCGGACCCGGGCCTGGCTGGAGGCGCTGGAGCTGACGCCGGAGCGGGCCGGGGCGGTCCTGACCCTGCCGGTCGAGCAGCTGCTTGAGGCGAGTGCGATCACCGATCCGGTGCTGGGTTATGGATCACTGTATTTCGGGCCCGTGCTGGACGACGTGGTCCTGCACCGCCATCCCTTCTATCCGGACGCCCCGCCGCAGTCGGCGCATATCCCGATGATCATCGGCAATACCCGCGAAGAGACCCTGGCCTTTCTCGGAAATGACCCCGCGAATGCGGGCCTTACCTGGGAGTCCCTGCCAGGGCGGATGACGGCAGTGGTGATGCGGGTCGACATCGCGCCCGAGACGGTGATTGCCGAATACCGCCGCCTGTATCCCGACTGGTCGCCGGACCGGGTACTGATCGCGGCCAGCACGGCGGCGCGGTCGTGGCGTGGCGCGGTGATCGAGGCCGAGGCGCGGGCGGCGCAGGGCAGTCCCGCCTTCGTCTATCAGCTGGATTTTCCCGGCACCCTGGCCAATGGGCGGAGCGGAGCCTTCCACACTGCTGACATCCCGCTGGTGTTCGACAATGTCGGCGCGGCGGGGTCGCGTGTCAGCGGACCGGACGCGCAGCGGGTCGCCGCCCGGGTCAGCGACGCCTTTATCGCCTTCGCTCGCAGTGGCGACCCCAACCACGCCGGCCTGCCGCGCTGGGGACCCTATGATCTGGCCCGGCGCGAGACGATG
>CAXBHG010000136.1:0-5710 GCA_963975385.1 uncultured Brevundimonas sp. | reverse complement strand
GCACCCGGCCCTCGGTATTGACGTACAGGCCGCCCTTTTCCGTATAGGCCGCGCCGGGCAGGACGACGTCGGCGCTGTGCGCGCCCGCGTCGCCGTGACTGCCCAGATAGACCTTGAAGGCCTTGGATTTCGAGGTATCGATCTCGTCGGCACCCAGCAGGAACAGCAGGTCCAGCCCGCTCTTGCCCGCCATCTGCGCCGCCGTCAGCCCGCCCTCGCCGGGCACGAAGCCCATGTCGAGGCCGCCGACCCGCGCCGCCGCGTGATGCAGGACGTTGAAGCCGTTCCAGCCGTCGGTGACGACGCCGGTCTTCTTCGCCAGCGCGCCGAGCGCGTTCAGCACCGCCGCCCCGCCCTCGCCCGTCAGGGCACCGCCGCCGACGATGATCGCCGGCCGCTCGGCCTTGTTCAGCAGGTCCAGCGCCGCCTTGGGCAGTTTGGACAGGGTCTTCGAACCCGCGCCCAGCCAGTTGTAATCATAGGTCAGATCGGCCTGTTCACCGATCAGCATGATCTCGGTCTTGCCGGCGATCCAGCTCTTGCGCAGCCGGGTGTTCAGCAGCGGGGCCTCGGTGCGGGGATTGACCCCGACCAGCAGCACGGCATCGGCGTTCTCGATCCCGGCCAGGCTGGAGTTGAACAGCCAGCCCTCACGCGGACCGGTGCCCAGGGTCGATCCGTCCTGGCGGCAGTCGGTATTGGCCGAGCCCAGCGCGCGGAACAGGTCCAGCGCCGCCTTCATCGATTCCGCGTCCTGCAGGTCACCGGCGATGACGCCGATCTTGCCGGGTTTGGTCACCTTCAGCCGGGTGGCGACAGCCCCCAGGGCCTCGTCCCAGCTGGCAGCGCGCAACTTGCCGTTCTCGCGAACGAACGGCTTGTCCAGACGCCGGCTGATCAGGCCGTCGACAGCATAGCGGCTCTTGTCCGACAGCCATTCCTCGTTGATGCCCTCATGCACGCGCGGCAGCACGCGCATGACCTCGGCCCCGCGCGAGTCGGCGCGGATGTTCGAGCCGAGGGCGTCCATCACGTCGATGGTCTCGGTCTTCTTCAGTTCCCACGGGCGGTAGTGATACTGCCACGGGCGGTGGGTCAGGGCCCCGACCGGGCACAGGTCATTGACGTTGCCCGACAGTTCCGAGGCCACCGACTTCTCGAGATAGGTGGTGATCTCGGCATCCTCGCCGCGGCTGATCATGCCGATGTCCGGCACGCCGGCGACCTCGGTGATGAAGCGGACGCAGCGGGTGCACTGGATGCAGCGGGTCATGAAGGTCTTGATGGTCGGACCCATCGCCTTCTCTTCGACGGCGCGCTTGTTCTCGGCATAGCGCGAACCGTCGCGGCCATAGCCCATGGCCTGGTCCTGCAGGTCGCACTCGCCGCCCTGGTCGCAGATCGGGCAGTCCAGCGGGTGGTTGATGAGCAGGAACTCCATCACCCCTTCGCGGGCCTTACGGACCATCGGCGTGTCGGTGAAGATCTCCTGGCCTTCGGCGGCCGGCAGGGCGCACGACGCCTGCGGCTTCGGCGGCCCCGGCTTCACCTCGACCAGACACATGCGGCAGTTGCCGGCGATCGACAGCCGCTCGTGATAGCAGAAGCGCGGAATCTCCTCGCCCGCACGCTCGGCGACCTGAAGCACGGTCATGCCGGCCTCGAACTCGACCTCTACACCGTTGACCTTGGCGACGGGCATCAGTGGGTCTCTTTCACAGCAAACACAGAACGGGCTTCCGAACCGCCGCTGTTGGCGCGGCGCCTGCGGATCGTCTTGACGATGAGCAGCAGACTCATGGCGGGGCCAGCCAGCAGGGCAATCGCCGCCAGCGCGTTCAGGACAATGGCGGGAACGACAGAACGGTCGATAGCGAGCTCAAGGAAGATTACGGGCACCAACAGCACGCCCATGACAACGGGCATGAGCTGGGCGGCAATCGACCATGCCGCCAACCGGCGCAAGCCATCGCGAGCGCGCGCGACCATGATCCCCGCGAACACCAGACCGCCGAGGTAGGCCCAGCTCAGCAGAATGCCGCCCAGTATCAGGAGCTGCACAGCGGCGAATGATGGCATGCCGGAGGTGTTCACGTCCGCCTACTCCGCCGCGATCGCATGGCCGGCGAAATTCGCGCGGCGGCTGCGGTACTGGGAGATGCGATCCTCGATCTCGTGACGGAAATGGCGGATCAGCCCCTGGACCGGCCAGGCGGCCGCGTCGCCCAGGGCGCAGATGGTGTGGCCCTCGACCTGTTTGCTGACGTCCAGCAGCAGGTCGATCTCGGACGGATCGGCCTCACCCACCGACATCCGCTCCAGCACGCGCCACATCCAGCCGGTGCCCTCGCGGCACGGGGTGCACTGGCCGCAGCTCTCATGCTTGTAGAAATAGCTGATGCGGGCGATCGCCTTCACCAGGTCGGTCGACTCGTCCATGACGATGACCGCCGCCGTGCCGAGACCCGACTGCATTTCGCGCAGGGAGTCGAAATCCATCAGGGCCGTCTCGGCCATGTCGCGGGTGATCATCGGCACCGAGGATCCGCCCGGGATCACGGCCTTCAGATTGCCCCAGCCGCCGCGCACGCCGCCGCAATGTTCTTCCAGCAGCTGACGCAGCGGGATCGACATCGCCTCCTCGACATTGCACGGCCGGTTCACATGGCCGCTGATCGACATGATCTTGGTGCCGGTGTTGTTGGCGCGACCGAAGCCCGCGAACCACTCGGCCCCGCGACGCAGGATGGTGCCGACCACCGCGATCGACTCGACATTGTTGACCGTGGTCGGGCAGCCGTAGAGGCCGGCCCCGGCCGGGAACGGCGGCTTCAGCCGCGGCTGGCCCTTCTTGCCCTCCAGGCTCTCCAGCAGAGCGGTCTCTTCACCACAGATGTAGGCCCCGGCCCCGTGGTGGATATAGACGTCGAAATCCCAGCCGTGGATGTTGTTCTTGCCGATCAGCTTCGCGTCGTAGGCCTGCTTGACCGCGGCCTCCATACGCTCGCGTTCCAGCACATATTCGCCGCGCAGATAGATGTAGCAGGCGTGCGCCTGCATCGCGAAGGAGGCGATCAGACAGCCTTCGATCAGCAGGTGGGGATCATGGCGCATGATCTCCCGGTCCTTGCAGGTGCCGGGCTCGGACTCATCGGCATTGACCACCAGATAGTGGGGACGGTCCTTCACCTCCTTGGGCATGAAGGACCATTTCAGACCGGTCGGGAAGCCGGCACCGCCGCGTCCGCGCAGGCCCGAATTCTTGACGTTGGTGATGACCCAGTCGCGCCCGAGGTCGAGCATGTCCTTCGTGGCGTTCCAGCAGCCGCGGTTCCTCGCCCCGTCCAGCGTCCAGTCATGGAAGCCGTACAGATTGGTGAAGATGCGGTCCTTGTCTTCGAGGATTCCGACCATGGTTCAGTCCAGTTCCGCCATACGGCGGCGATGATAACGAGTGCGCATGAAGATGGCCGCGAGCATCAGCACCCAGCCGATCGCCAGCAGGGCATAGCCCGCCCACAGAACGGTGGGACCGGCCGCCCCGGCCTGGCCGACCGACCAGACCAGTATGGCCCCCAGCACGACACAGATCAGGCCCGCGAAACGCTGTTTGCGGCCGACGGCGCGCATCTCGACCTTGTAGGCGGCGATGGCTTCGTCGGAGCTGAGGTCGGGACGGCTCATGCCGGCACCGGCTTGCTGTTGGGCAGTGACTTGATCGGCTTGGCGGCCGAGCCGTCGTAAAGCTTCTTGTCGGTCAGGGTCAGGGCCGGGCCCTCGGGCTCGGAGCTGTGACGGCCGACGCGCGAGCCGGGCCTGGGCGTCTTGCCGGCGGCGAAATCGTCGATGATCTGCGCCATCGTCTCGGGCGTCAGGTCTTCGAAATAGTAGTCGTTGATCATGGCCATCGGCGCATTGGCGCAGGCCCCCAGGCATTCGACCTCTTCCCAGGTGAAACGGCCGTCGGCGCTGAGCACCTGTTTCGGCCCGATCTTGTCCTTGCAGACCTTCATCAGGTCATTGGCCCCGCGCAGGGCGCACGGCGTGGTGCCGCACACCTGGATCAGGGCCGCCGAACCGACCGGCTCCAGCATGAACATGGTGTAGAAGGTGACGACCTCCAGCACCCGGATATAGGGCATGTCCAGCAGCTCGGCGATGGCGCGCAGCGCCGGCTCGGGGCACCAGCCCTCCTGCTTCTGCACCAGCCACAGGATCGGGATCACCGCCGACTGTCGACGGTCGTCCGGATATTTGGCGATCCACCAGTCGCATTTAGCCTTGGTCGCCTTGGAGAAAGCGAACGAGGCAGGCTGGATCTTGGCGAGACGACGAACGCTCATCGGTCCACTTCTCCGAAAACGATGTCGAGGGAGCCCAGGATGGCCGAAACGTCGGCCAGCATGTGGCCGCGGTTCATCCAGTCCATGGCCTGCAGGTGGCGGAAGCCCGGGGCCGAGATCTTGACCCGGTACGGCTTGTTGCTGCCGTCGCTGACCAGATAGATGCCGAACTCGCCCTTGGGGGCCTCGACCGCGGCATAGACCTCGCCCTCGGGCGTGTGGAAGCCCTCGGTGTAGAGTTTGAAGTGGTGGATCAGCGCCTCCATCGAGCGCTTCATCTCACCGCGCTTGGGCGGGACGATCTTGTTGTCCTCGACCATCACCGGCTCGCCGGGACGGTTGCGCAGTTCGTGGATGCACTGCTCCATGATCCGCACCGACTGCTTCATCTCCTCGATGCGGCACAGGTAGCGGTCCCAGCAGTCGCCGTTCTTGCCGACGACGATGTCGAAATCCAGATCGGCATAGCATTCGTAGGGCTGCGACTTGCGCAGGTCCCAGGCGATGTCCGAGCCGCGCAGCATCACCCCGGTGAAGCCCCAGTCCAGCGCCTGCTGTTTCGACACCACGCCGATGTCGACGTTGCGCTGTTTGAAGATGCGGTTCTCGGTGACCAGGGATTCAATGTCGGCCAGGGCCGCCGGGAATCCCAGGCACCAGCGGCCGATGTCATCGATCAGGGCGCTGGGCAGGTCCTGGTGGACGCCGCCGGGGCGGAAATAGTTGGCGTGCAGGCGCGCACCCGAGGCGCGCTCATAGAACACCATCAGCTTCTCGCGTTCCTCGAAGCCCCACAGCGGCGGGGTCAGGGCCCCGACGTCCATGGCCTGGGTGGTCACGTTCAGCAGGTGCGACAGGATGCGGCCGATTTCCGAATACAGGACGCGGATCAGCTGGGCCCGGTACGGCACCTCGATGCCCAGCAGCCGTTCGATGGCCAGGCAGAAGGCGTGCTCCTGGTTCATCGGCGCGACATAGTCGAGGCGATCCAGATAGGGCACGTTCTGAAGGTAGGTCCGCGCCTCCATCAGCTTTTCGGTGCCGCGATGCAGCAGGCCGATGTGCGGATCGACGCGTTCGACGACCTCGCCGTCCAGCTCCAGCACCAGACGCAGCACGCCGTGGGCGGCCGGGTGTTGCGGGCCGAAATTGATCGTGAATTTGCGATCGTCCAGCGCCTTCGCCTCGGCCGTGCGGCCGTCGTGCGGGGTGTCGAAGACGTCGGTCGCCAGCTCGGCACCGAGCGGCGGTTGTTTCTCGGGCGTGTGGCCGTCAGCCATCAGACAGTTCCTCGTCCAGACGCTTGGCACCACGGGCCAGGGCCACGACCCAGCCGAGTACCAGCGTCAGCAAACCCATGCTCGACA
>CAXBHG010000135.1:0-5714 GCA_963975385.1 uncultured Brevundimonas sp. | reverse complement strand
GCCCGCCCTGCGCGAGCGTATGGGCGAGGGCCGGCTGCTGTTCGCCGGGGCCTGAGACCGACGCACCTCCCGGGCAATCCTGAATGATCGTTGCACTCATCGCCGCCTCCCTGACTTGGTCAGACCAGCCTCAGGCCGTCGTAAGGCCCGGCGCCCCGGAGGATTCCGCCGCTGCGGTGGCGGCCCTCGCACCGAACATCCCGCCGGCCGGCGGCGACTGGCGGGTGCTGCAATCCACCTCGGAAGGCGCGACAGCTATCGATGTCGCGAACATCGACGAGCAGGGATCATTGCGCACTGTCTGGATCGCGGTGGCCGGGTGGGCCCCGGCAGGGCCGCCCGGATCCTACGCGCTCTCGCGGCTGGAACTGGATTGCGCTGCGGGCACCGCCCGGCCCCTCTGGTTCGCGATCCGCGCCCCCGGGGGCGACCTGATCTACGGCTTCCAGCCGTCCGGGGAACCAGAGGCCTATGACGCGAACTCCGGCGGGGCATCGATCGCCGCGACGGCCTGTCACGGTGAGGTCCTCGATGGCCCGGGCTTCCCGACGCATCAGGCCTTCGCCGCTTCGGTCCCGACCGCGCCCTAGACCGGCCGGTACCTACCTCAGCACGGCCAGCAGCACAGCCACCCAGTGCACCGCCGCCGCCGCGACCACATGGCCGTGCCAGATCGCGCGCCGGTAGCGCATCTGTTTGTTGGCGTAGAAGATCACCCCCACTGAATACAGCAGCCCCCCGACCGCCAGCAGCACCAGCGGGGCCAGCCCCAGGCTCTGCATGAAGGGCTGGATGGCGATCACCATCAGCCAGCCCAGCGCCATATAGATGGCGATCCAGAACCCCTTGCCCAGACCGGGCAGCAACAGCTTGGCCGCGGCCCCGACGAGCGCCGTGGTCCAGACCGCCGCCGTCATCCCCCAGGCCCAGGGCCCGGTCAGATGCTGGGTCGTGAACGGGGTGTAGGAGCCCGCGATCATGATGAAGATGCCGGCGTGGTCGAAGCGCCGCAGCAGCGGCTGGAACCGGGGCGCGGCGAAATTATAGGCCGTCGACAACCCCAGCATGGTCAGCAGCCCGACCGCATAGATGGCCGCCGCCGTCAGGCTGCCGGCATTACCGAAACCGATCGCCAGCCCCAGCAGCATCCCGCCCCCGACCAGCGCCAGCGCCAGCCCGGTCAGATGCACGATCAGGTCGGCCAGCCGCTCGCGGCCGTCGCGATAGTGGCTGGGCGGTTCAGGGCTCAGGGCGTCAGGCACGGGGGCGGATCTCCATAGCGGCGGCCGGATGGGTTCCTGCTACATGACATGTGTCCCGGTCTTGCGACACCGGGCCGTCGACACCTTTTCCCGGTCCCGGCACGGGCGTCCCGCGGTGGCCGGAATCCGGTTCCCCCCCTGCGGTTAAGGCCCTAAGACGTATGGCAACGATTGCGGACCCGCCGAGGCGGGTCCCGGGGTCCAGTCTCGGGGCGGGCAGATGAAGGCAAGGTTTCTCTGGCGGGCATGGCGCGCGCGCTTCCGCGACCAGTCCGCGGAACTGGCGGCCATTCGCAGGAACCTCGGCCCCGATGACGTCGCCTGCGACATCGGAGCCAACAAGGGCAGCTACCTCTACTGGATGTCGCGCTGGGCCGGACGGGTCGTCGCCTTCGAGCCCCAGCCGGGCCTGGCCACCTATCTGTCGGACGCCTGCCGGGTCGTGGGCATGTCCAATGTCACGATCGAGCGCGCGGGCGTGTCCGACGTGTCCGGCACCCGCGACCTGTACATGCCGTCAGAGAACTCGCCCGAGGCCAGTCTGGTCCAGCATACGGACGCCCGCGCGATCCCCATCTCCGTGGTCGCCCTCGACGACTATTTCGGTCCGCACGAACGGGTGGCCCTGCTCAAGATCGACGTCGAGGGTGGCGAGCTGGACGTCCTCAAGGGGGCCGAACGCATCCTGCGCCAGCACCGCCCCGTCCTGCTGATCGAATGCGAACAGCGCCATCTGGCCCATGGCACGGTCGCCGACTGTCTGCAGTATCTGGCGGCGCTCGGCTATGACGGCAGCTTCCTCGATCGCGGCCGCGCCGTGCCCGTCGCCCTGTTCGAGCCGGCCGTGCATCAGGCCCCGGTCGGCGACCGCTACTGGACCGCCCCGACCTACTGCAACAATTTCGTCTTCACCCCGGCCTGAACGCGGGGCGTCGGACTGGCCTATTCGCCACATTTCGGCCGGGGCAGAGGGTGATCCGTCGACAACGACAGCAGCCAACGCATCACCGCCTCATGGCTGACAAAACGACCGGCCTCAAAGTCCGCCAGCGCGCGCTGGTCGGACGCCTCGATCGCCGCCGCGTCCTCGGCGTCGAAGACGCCGGCCTCCTCGTCCAATTCATGGGGCGGCCTGGTCATGGAGACACCTTACCACGGCGCGCGACCCGGCTCACGCGTGCTCAACCTTCGATCAGGTCGAAAGCCCCGGCTTCACCCCAGGGGTAAGGGCCCTACCCCCGCTCAACCGCCCGCCAGCCGATGTCGGTGCGGCAGAAGCCGCCGGGCCAGTCGATCTTGCGGATGGCGGCATAGGCCCGCTCGCGCGCCTGGACGATGTCGTCCCCGGCGGCACAGATGTTCAGCACCCGCCCCCCGGCCGCGACCAGCTGGCCGTCGTCGCGACGCCGCGTCCCGGCATGGAACACCTGCACATTCGGCCCGAAATCCTGATCGGCCCCGCGGATGATCGAGCCTTCCAGCGGACTGTCGGGATAGCCCTTGGCCGCCAGCACCACACAGATCACCGTCTGGTCCCGGAACCCCAGCCCCGGCAGGCCCGAAACATCCCCCCGCGCGCAGGCCAGCAGATAGGGCACCACATCCCCGTCCAGCCGCATCATCAGCACCTGGCATTCCGGGTCACCGAAACGGGCATTGTATTCGACCACCTTCGGCCCGTCGGCCGTGGCCATCAGGCCGACATAGAGAACCCCGCGATAGGGCGCGCCCTCGGCCACCATCCCCTTCAGCGTCGGCTGCACCACCAGCCGGTCGGCGGCCTCGACCAGGTCGGGCGTGAACACCGGGGCCGGGGAATAGGCCCCCATCCCCCCGGTATTCGGTCCCATGTCGCCGTCAAAGGCGCGCTTGTGGTCCTGGGCCCCGCCCAGCAGCACCGCCCGCTCCCCGTCGCACAGGGCGAACAGCGAGCCCTCCTCGCCGTCCATGAACTCCTCGATCACCACCCGCGCCCCGGCACTGCCGAAGCGACCGCCCAGCATGCGTTCGATCTCGGCCTCGGCGTCGCGCTTGTCGGGGCTGATCGCCACCCCCTTGCCGGCGGCCAGACCGTCGGCCTTGATCACATAGGGGGGTTTGAACACATCCAGCGCCTGCCGCGCCTCGTGCAGCCGCTCATAGACGCCGTAACCGGCCGTCGGGATCTCATGCCGCTCCATGAAGGCCTTGGAAAAGGCCTTGGAGGTCTCCAGCTGCGCCGCCTTCCTCGTCGGGCCGAAACAGGGGATGCCCGCCGCCGCCAGCCGGTCGGCCAGACCCTTCTCCAGTGCACTCTCGGGCCCGACCACGACCAGATCGGCCTTGATCTCGCGGGCCAGCGCCGCCAGCCCCTCGGCATCGTCGCCCTTGACCGGGCGCAGTTCGCCCAGCTTGACCATGCCCGGATTGCCCGGCGCGATGACCAGCTTCCTGACCAGCGGCGACTGGGCAATCTTCCAGGCTAGGGCGTGTTCACGCCCGCCCGATCCAACAAGCAGGATAATCATTCAGGCGGCATGACCGCCCCGGGCGGACGGGTCAAGACACAGCGGGTGTCACAGCGGCCCTGACGCGCGAATCCGCGCCGGCGATGCGCTCAGGACAGCCTGTCGCGAAAGTCGGTGTAGTCAAACCTCCGCACCAGCCGCAGGGCGTCGGTCGCGCTGTCCCACAGGGCTATGGCCGGCAGGGGCACGCCGTTGAAGGTATTGGTCTTGACCATCGAATAGTGGGCCTGATCCAGAAAGGCGATGCGATCCCCCGGCTGCGGCGCGGTGGCAAAACCGTAGTCACCGATGATATCCCCGGCCAGACAGGACGGCCCGCCGATCCGCACCGTGACCCCGCCCGCGACCTCACCCAGCAACGCCGGCCGGTACGGGGCCTCGATCACATCGGGCATGTGGCAGGTCGCCGACAGGTCGCTGATCGCCACCGCCATACCGTTGTCGAAGGTATCGAGGATCTCGCCGACCAGAATCCCCGCATCCAGCGCGATGGCCTCGCCGGGTTCCAGATAGACCTGCACCCCGTGGCGTTCGCGGATCCCGCGCACAAAGGCGATCAGGTCATCGCGGCGATAGTCAGCCCGGGTGATGTGGTGGCCGCCGCCCAGGTTCAGCCAGCTCAGACCCCCCAGCAGCCCCGCCAGCTTCGGCTCCAGCGAGGCCCAGATCCGTTCCAGCGGCTCGAACCCCTGTTCGCACAGGGCGTGGATATGCAGGCCGTCGACCCCCTCCAGATGCTCCGGCTTCAACTGCGACACCGGAAAGCCCAGCCGTGACCCGGCCTGGCACGGGTCGTACTTGGCGACCTCGGCCTCGCTGTGTTCGGGGTTCAGCCGCAGCCCGATGTCGAACACCTCACCCGCCGCCCGCGCCTCGGCGATCAGGTCGGCGAACCGCGCCATCTGGTCCGGCGAGTTGAAGATCACCGAATCCGACAGCCGCAGGATTTCCGGCAGGTCCGCCCGCTTGTAGGCCGGCGAATAGGTGGTCAGGTGGCCGTGATAATGCTCGCGCGCCAGCCGCGCCTCCCACAGGCCCGACGCACAGGTGCCGTCCAGATACTCCCCGACCAGATCGGCCAGCGACCACATCGAAAACGCCTTCAGCGCCAGCAGCACCCTCGCCCCCGACCGCTCGCCCACATCCTTGAGGATGCCCAGATTGCGTCGCACCGCCGCCGCGTCGACCACGAAACAGGGCGACGGCACGCGGCTCAGGTCGAAGTCTGCGAATGCGCCGGGTCCGGCGGCCTGGGTTTCCATCGTCACGGTCGATCAGAAGGCCAGGGGGGCGTCCAGTTCGCGCACCTGCCACGGCAGGCCATGCTGGTTCAGCATGTCCATGAACGGATCGGGGTCCATCTGCTCCATGTTGAACACGCCCGCGCCCTGCCACTGGCCGGTCAGGATCAGCGCCGCCCCGATCATGGCCGGGACGCCCGTGGTATAGCTGACCGCCTGGTTGCCGGTCTCGGCATAGGCGGCCTCGTGGTCGCAGATATTGTTGACGTAGACCGTCTTCTGCTGACCGTCCTTCACCCCGGTGGCGATGGTGCCGATATTGGTCTTGCCCCTGGTGATCGGCCCCAGCGAGGCCGGCTCGGGCAGCAGGGCCTTCAGGAATTCGATCGGGATGATCTCCCGGCCCTGGAACATCATCGGCTCGATGCTGGTCATGCCGACGTTCTCCAGCACCTCGAGGTGTTTCAGATAGGAGTCACCGAACGTCATCCAGAAGCGGATGCGTTTGATTTCCGGATAGAATTTCGCCAGCGACTCCAGCTCCTCATGGTACATGAGGTACATGTTCTTCTGGCCGACCTGATCGAAGTCGAACACCTGTTTGTGGGCCAGGGCCGGCCCCTCGATCCACTGGCCGTTCTCCCAGTGGCGCGACGGGGCGGTCACTTCGCGGATGTTGATCTCGGGATTGAAATTGGTCGCGA
>CAXBHG010000134.1:0-5718 GCA_963975385.1 uncultured Brevundimonas sp. | reverse complement strand
GGCCCCGGTGACCTGGCGACGGCCTTCGCCTTCGCCCTGTCGCGCGCCCCGGCAGCGGTGCGCCCCGTGGTGTTCCTCGCTGCGCCCCGCGCCTGGCTGGCCGAACATGGTCGGCCTTACGGCCGTGGCCTGCCCGGGATCGACCTGCTCCTTGCCGTGACTAACACCGGGGCCGAGGCGCTGTGGGCGATGGAGCAGGCGCTGCGATCCGGTGCGGTAACCGTGGCCCTTGGCGGGGGCGAGGCGGTCAGCCTGGTCCAGAGCCGCAGGCTGGAGTTCGCCGCGCGCGAGGGCGGATCGGTCGGGGTGATGCTGCGGGACCGCCCCGGGGGACTCAGTGCGGCACGACGGCGCTGGCGCATCATGCCCGCACCCAGCGCGGTGGAACCGGCGGACCTTCGGGCCCCGGGGGCGGGGCGTCTGTGGGCCGAACTGGTGCGCAGTCGCAGCGAGCGGCCGGGCGTTTGGATGCTGGAGCAGGCTGATGAGACGCATCGTCTCCGTCTGGTTGATCGACTGGCCGGTGACGGTCCGGACGCGATCGGCCGGACGACTCTCGCCGCCTGATCCGTCCCCGGACCCGGCCATGCCCCTGGCCCTGATCCGCAGGACGGCGCGGGGGGCGGTGATCCACGCCCTGAATCCGGCGGCCCGGGCCGCGGGCCTGCGGCGCGGCCAGACCCAGGCCGACGCCCTGGCCATGATTCCGGCCCTGGCCTGTTGTCCGGCTGACCTTGAGGCCGACCGGCGGGCGCTGGAGGCCCTGGCCGTCTGGGCCGAGCGCTGGTCTCCGGCGGTCAGTGTGTCGGCGTCCGGCGACGGGCTGGACGGGATCTGTTTTGACATGACCGGGGCCGCCCATCTGTTCGGCGGGGCGGCCACCCTGCCGGAGCGGATCACGGCGCGGCTGGCTGAGGCGGGGATCCCCGCGCGGGTGGCCGTGGCCCCGACGATCGGCGCGGCCTGGGCCCTGGCCCGCTATGGCGACCCCGAGCGCCGGACCCTGCCGGTGGATGAGGACAGTCTCAGGGACAGCCTCGCCGACCTGCCGGTCGCGGCCCTGCGGATCAGCCCGGATGTCGTGGCCGAGGCCCGCCGGTTCGGGCTGAAGCGGATCGGCGACCTCTATCCCATGCCCCGCGCCGGGCTGGCGCGGCGGTTTCGCGACGGCGACGGGATCGACCTGGTGCGGCGGCTGGATCAGGCCCTCGGCCTCGGTGCCGAGGCCCTGGTGCCGGTCCGTGCCGCGCCGCGCTATCGCGTCCGGGAGGCCCATGCCGAGCCGCTGACAGAGACAGCGGGGATCACCGCCCGGCTGCCGGGTCTGGCGGCGGACCTGGTCGCGGCGCTGGACCGGGACGGTCAGGGCGCGCGCACCCTGACCCTGAGCGGCTTTCGCACGGACGGCACGGTCAGCGGCCTGTCGGTGCGGATGGGGCGGCCCGGTCGCGATCCGGCCGTCTGGCTGCGGCTGTTCCGCGAGCGGGGGCTGGAGCGGATCGATCCGGGTTTCGGCATCGACGCCCTGATGCTGAGCGCCGATCTGACCGAGCCGCTGACCGACCGGCAGGGGGAGATGGAGGCACAGGTCGTCGATGACCGCGCCGCCGCCCTGGCTCCGCTGATCGACCGGCTGTCGGCCCGGCTGGGCGAGGCGCGGGTGCTCCGGCCGGAACCGGTCGACAGCTGGATTCCGGAACGGGCCGAGCGGCTGCGTCCGGCCCTGGGGTATGTCCCGCCCCGTGCGGACAGCGGCGAGGGTCGGCGTCGTCCGGTCCTGATGTTCGACCCCCCGGAACCGGTCGAGGCCCTGGCCGAACTGCCCGACGGGGCCCCGGCCCGTTTCACCTGGCGGCGGGTGTCGCGGCGAGTCAGGCGGGCCGACGGTCCCGAGCGGCTGTCGCCCGAATGGTGGCGACCGCGTCCCGACGGCCGTCAGGTCCGCACCCGCGACTACTATTGCGTCGAGGACGACGGGGGGCGGCGCTACTGGCTGTTCCGCGAAGGTCTGTATGGCCGCGAATACGCCGGCCATGACGACGAACGCGCCCCCTCATGGTGGATGCACGGGGTGTTCGCATGAGCGCCGGGGCGGGCGGCTGGAGCGGCGGTTATGCCGAGCTGGGGGTGCGGACCAATTTCAGCTTTCTGGAGGGGGCCTCGCATCCGGCCGAACTGGTCGAACAGGCGAAGGTCCTCGGCCTGGCGGCGATCGGCGTGGCCGACGTCAATACCCTGGCCGGTGTGGTCCGGGCCCTGATGGCGGCCGAGACCCACGATCTCCGCCTTGTGGTCGGCTGCCGGCTGGTCTTCACCGACGGCAGCGAGTTGATCGTCTTCCCGCGCGACCGGGCCGCCTATGGCCGACTGTGCCGCCTGCTGTCCCTGGGCAAGAGCGAGATCGTGTCCGCGGCGTTGCCTGACGATGGTGAGGACGAACGGATCACCAAGGGCGAGACCCGGCTGACCTTCGACCAGGCCTGTGGTCTGGGCGAGGGGATGATCGCCCTGGCCGTGGCCCCGGCCCGGCCCGACGTCGCCTTTGAGGCCCGGCTGGCGAACTGGCGACGGGCCTGGCCCGACCCCCTCTATCTGGCGGCCCGGCCCCTGTGGGACGGGCGCGACCGGGCGCGGCTGAACCGTCTGGCGGGCATGGCCGGGCGGACCGGCGCGCCGCTGATCGCCACCAATGCCGTCCTCTATCACCACCCCGACCGCCGTCCGTTGCAGGACGTCCTGACCTGTATCCGCGAGGGCACCACCATCGACCGGGCCGGGCGGCGGCTGCAGGCCGGTGCCGAACGCCATCTGAAGTCCCCGGCCGCGATGGCGCGTCTGTTCCGGGGGCATGAGGCGGCGCTGGAACGCACCCTGGAGGTGGTCCGCGCCTGCAGCTTTTCCCTGCGCGAACTACGGTATGAATACCCCGAGGAACCGGTGGCCCCCGGCTATTCGTCGCACCGCTATCTGATCCGGCTGACCTTCCGGGGTGCACGCGAGCGCTGGCCGCAGGGCGTGCCGCCGGATGTGGTCGCCACCATCGTCAAGGAGCTGCGTCTTGTCAGGACGCTGGACTACGCCCCCTATTTCCTGACCGTGCACGACATCGTCCGCTGGGCCCGGGCCGCGCCGCGCCGGATCCTGTGCCAGGGGCGGGGCTCGGCGGCCAATTCGGTGATCTGCTACTGTCTGGCCATCACCAATGTCGATCCGGCCCGGCAGGCCATGCTGATCGAACGCTTCATCTCGGCCGAGCGACGCGAGCCGCCCGACATCGACGTCGATTTCGAGCATGAGCGGCGCGAGGAGGTGATCCAGTACATCTACGACCGCTATGGCCGTGACCGCGCCGCCATCGTCGCCACCGTCATCCACTATCGGCCCCGGTCGGCGATCCGCGACGTGGGCAAGGCGCTGGGGCTGAGCGAGGATGTCACCGCCCGGCTGGCCGACACGGTCTGGGGCTCACACGGCAGCGAGGTCCGGGACGAGCATGTCGACCGGACCGGCCTGGGCCGCGATGACCCACGACTGAAACTGGCCCTGGACCTGACCGCCGAACTGATCCGTTTTCCCCGCCACCTGTCGCAGCACGTCGGGGGTTTCGTCCTGACCCGCGGCCTGCTGAGCGAGACCGTGCCGATCGGCAATGCGGCGATGGACCGGCGGACCTTCATCGAATGGGACAAGGACGACATCGATCATCTGGGGTTGATGAAGGTCGATGTGCTGGCCCTGGGGATGCTGACGGCGCTGAAGCGGGCGTTCGGCATGATCGCCGACAGCCATGGCCGCGACCTGGACCTGCATACGGTGCCGCCGGAATGCCCGGCGGTCTATGCCATGTTGCAGAAGGCCGATTCCGTCGGCGTCTTCCAGGTCGAGAGCCGGGCGCAGATGGCCATGCTGCCGCGCCTGAGACCCGAGACCTTTTATGATCTGGTCGTTCAGGTGGCCATCGTCCGGCCGGGCCCGATCCAGGGCAAGATGGTCCATCCCTATCTGCAGCGCCGGGCCGAACGGCGCGCGAAGGGGGCGGCCTTCAAGGTCGAATTCCCGCAGCCGGCCCCGGGTATCGGCCGTCCCGACGAACTGGAAACCGTGCTGGGCCGGACCCTGGGCGTGCCCCTGTTCCAGGAACAGGCGATGAGTATCGCCATGGTCGCCGCCGCCTTCACCGGGGCCGAGGCCAACGGCCTGCGCCGGGCCATGGCCACCTTTCGCCATCTGGGCACCATGCCCGCCTATGAGGACAAGCTGGTCCAGGGGATGGTGCGACGCGGCTATGACCCCGAGTTCGCGCAGAACTGCTTCAACCAGATCAAGGGCTTCGGCGAATACGGTTTTCCCGAGAGCCACGCCGCCTCTTTCGCCCACCTCGTCTATGTCTCGGCCTGGGTGAAATGCTGGTACCCCGATGTCTTCGCCGCGGCCCTGCTGAACAGCCAGCCGATGGGCTTCTATGCCCCGGCCCAGATCGTGCGCGACGCGCGCCAGCATGACATCGAGGTCCGGCATCCGGATGTGAACGCCAGTGACTGGGATTCCGGTCTCGAGCCCATCGCGGACCGTGATCATCACGCCGTGCGCCTGGGCCTGCGCACCATCGGCGGCTTTCGTCAGGACTGGGCCCGGAGCCTGGTCGCGGCCCGGCAGGACGGTCCCTTCACCGATCTGGAGGACCTGCGGCGGCGGGCGAGATTGCCACCGCCGGCGCTGGACCGGCTGGCCGGGGCCGACGCCTGTGGCTCGCTGGACCTGTCGCGGCGTCAGGGGCTGTGGGCGGCCCGGGGCGCGCCGCCGGCGTCGTCGGCCCCCCTGTTCGAGGCCATGGGGCTGAGCGAGAGTGACGGGGCCCCGCCCGAGGCCCTGCCCCGGCTCAGCGCCTCGGAAGAGGTGGTCGGCGACTACCAGACCCTGCGCCTGTCACTGAAGGGCCATCCGGTCGCCTTCCTGCGCGAGCGACTGACGGCGGCGGGGGCGATGACGGCCGCGGCCATGGCCGGGGTGCCGGACCGCCGCCGCGTCACCGTCGCCGGGGTGGTGCTGGTGCGCCAGCGCCCCGGCACGGCCAGGGGGGTGGTGTTCCTGACGCTGGAGGATGAGACCGGCGGGGCCAATCTGGTGCTGTGGGCCGATGTGTTCGAGCGGCTGCGGCCGGTGGCCATGGGCGCGCGGATGGTTCTGGCCAAGGGGCGGGTGCAGCAGGCCGACGGGGTCACCCATCTGGTGGTCGAGGATCTGCAGGACTGGACCCCGATGCTGGGTCATCTGACCGGCGACGGCCCGTCGGGCCCGGTGGCACCCGGGCGGGGCCGGCATCCCCGTGACGTGCGGGTGCTGCCGGGATCACGCGACTTCCACTGACGGGGGCGTCATCGGAATCACGCGCCCACCTCCTCACGAGAGGTTACGACTTGTAAAGTAACGATCCCGGTGGTCCTATCGCCGCTTCGTCGGGGGGCGGGTCGCGAGGGGTTCGCCGACTCTTTCCGCAGGACATACGGACCCCCCGGGGGTCCGCCAACCAAAGGGCAGGCATGAATATCGTCATCATCCTGGGTCTGGTCATCACCTTGCTTACGGGCGTTCCGGTGCTGATGCAGATCCTCAAAAATCACCCGCGAGGGCTGATCATTCTGTTCTTCGCCGAGATGTGGGAACGGTTCTCCTACTACGGGATGCGCGGCATCCTGATCTTCTTCCTGACCCAGCATT
>CAXBHG010000133.1:0-5760 GCA_963975385.1 uncultured Brevundimonas sp. | reverse complement strand
AATGCGACGAGCTGGAGCGCCCGACGATCGCGGAATTCTACCAGCGCGCGTTCGGGGAAGATCTCCCCGAAGCGGCGACGCGGGTGAAGATCGGCTAACCTCCCTCTCGCTATCGTCATCCCGGGGGCGCGCAGCGAACCCTCGCTCAAAACAGCTGTCGTCATTCTCCGGCAAGCCGCATCGCGGCGCAGACCGGAGAACCCAGCGGCGCGCGCCAGCGCGATCTGTTCACGCACGGTCGGTGCGGTGTTTTCGCCCACGCTGACGCGCGGTCGCCGCTGGGTTCTCCGGTCGCTCTGCGAGCGCCGGAGAATGACGACAGGGGGCGCTCAACCCCTACTCCCCCGCCACAAACCCCGCCGCATAGTCCCGCACCGCCTCCGGCCACACCGCCGTCGCCGCTGCAAACCCCGCCACATCCCCCGCGAACAGGGCCCGGGTCGCATCCTCATAGCCCGGCAGATCCCCGGCCACGGCGGTCATGAAGCGATAGGCGGCCTCGCGTCCCCGCCGCACCCGGTCGGGCCCCTCGCCGGCCCGCGCCGCTGCCTCGACCAGTTTGCGCAGGGCCACCGAGGCCCCGCCCGGCTGGTTCGCCAGCCAGTCCCAGTGGCGCGGCAACAGGGTGATCTCGCGCGCCGTCACCCCCAGTTTCGGCCGCCCCGGCCCGCGCTTTTCCGGCGCGGCGGCCGCCGGAGCCAGTCGCGCCCGCACCGCCGCCAGGTCGCCGCGCAGGTCGAACTCCAGCGGCCGGGCGTCGGCGTCGTTGAACACCAGCACCGCCGCCTCCCCCGCCTCGCTCGCCGCCTTGACTGCGGCCACCACCTCGCGCGGTGGCCCCCGCCCGATCAGACGATGGCCGGCGAAGGCGGTGCAGGTGTTGTCAGGAGCCTGGGTCATCGGGCGGATTTACCCGGATGAAAACGGGGCGTCAATATTACCCGGGTGAAATTTGGGCCGACACCTCTCGCGGAGGATTGGGGTTGGGGTGTAGGCGTGCGGTGGTCCCCGCGTCGCACCGTGACCTGGCTCAAAACCAGCTGTCGTCATTCTCCGGCAAGCCGCATCGCGGCGCAGACCGGAGAACCCAGCGGCGCGGTCGCGCAGCGATCGTGAACCCTGTCCCCCGCACCGTGCGAGACCGTGTCGCGCGCCGCTCGACACCCCACCAAATTGCTTTCGTCATCCCGGGGCAAGCGGCGCAGCCGCGCAGACCCCGGGACCCAGCGGCGCGCGATAGCGCGACCCTGTCGCGAACACCGCGGGTCGTGCGGGGGCGAGGTCGCCTCCGCTCCGCTGCGGCGCCGCTGGGTCCCGGGGTTCGCTTCGCGCCCCCGGGATGACGAAAGCAAGAAGGGGGATGCGAGGTCGGGCCGGGTGCAAGGCCGGACGGCCGAGGGGGCGGGGCGGATACCCGCACCGGTCCCCACGCCCCCATCACCGCGGCCGGTCCGGCGCGCGGGGCGTCAGTCTGCGCGGCGGGTGGGCCGGTCATCGCCGATCAGCGAGCCGGCGACCCAGCTGACCAGGCCGGTGACCACGGCGGTGCCGATCCCCGGCCACAGGCCCGCCACCGTGAACCCGCCCAGCAGCCAGGCGACGATGCCGATGGTCGCGGCATTCACCACCAGCAGGAACAGGCCGAAGGTCACCAGGGTGATGGGAAAGGTCAGGAACACCAGCACCGGCCGCACCAGGGCATTGACGACGCCCAGCAGCAGGGCCGCCGCCAGCAGGGATCCCGTCGAGGCGAAGCTCACCCCCGGTATCAGCCGCGCGGCCAGCCACAGTCCGAGGGCGGTGATCACGGCCTGTCCGAGGAATCTCAGCATGACGTCTCCTGTCGCTAGCCGCGCGACGATAGCGCATCGCGCGCCGCCGGGCTCCCCCTGCCCGCCCCGTTTTGATAGGCTGGGCCGGACAAGGAGTTCCCATGAGTCTGACCGGCCCCTACGACCCCGACAACATCTTCGCCAGAATCCTGCGCGGCGAGATCCCCGCCGTGACGGTCTGGGAGGACGACCACGTGCTCGCCTTCATGGACGTCTTCCCCCAGTCCGAGGGCCATGTGCTGGTGATTTCGAAGACCTCGAAAGCCCGCAACCTGCTCGAGGTCGACCCCGCCGTCCTGGCCCGGCTGGCCGCCGCCGTGCAGCGCACCGCCCGCGCCGTCGACCGCGCCCTGTCGCCCGACGGCATCAGCATCATGCAGTTCAACGGCGCGGCCGGGGGCCAGAGCGTCTTCCACCTGCACGTCCACATCATCCCGCGCTGGGCCGACCGCTCGCTGAAGGCGCACGGCGACGGCCCGATGGCCGGGGCCGCGGCCCTGCGCCCGCTCGCCGACCGGATCGCCGCCGCCCTCGAGCCCGGCTGACAGCCATCTTGCATCGCGGTCCGTGCACCAGCATAAGGGCCGCCGTCCGTGCATACCGGGCCGGTTTAGCTCAGTTGGTAGAGCGCCAGTTTTGTAAACTGGATGTCGCGGGTTCGAATCCTGCAACCGGCACCACGGCCGGCCGCCCGGGCGTCAGCCCGCGCCCAGGGCCGAGGCCACCTGATAGGTCACCAGCGCCGCCAGATAGGCCAGGGTCGTCATATAGGCGACCATGATCCACATCCATTTCCAGCTGTTGGTCTCGCGCTTGACCACGCCCAGGGTCGGCATGCACTGCGGCGCGAACACATACCAGGCCAGGAAGGCCAGGCCCGTGGCCAGCGACCACTGGCTGGCCAGCACCGACGACAGGGCCCCGGTCTGGGTCTCGGCGTCGGCGATGGCATAGACGGTGCCCAGGGCGGCCACCGCCACCTCGCGCGCCGCCATGCCGGGCACCAGGGCGATGACCATCTGCCAGTTGAAGCCGATCGGCCGGAACAGCGGCTCCAGCGCATGGCCGATCATGCCGGCGAAACTGTAGTCGATGGCCGGGCCGGTCGCGCCCTCGGGCGGATAGGGGAAGGTCGACACCACCCAGACCACGATCATCAGCGGCAGGATGATCCGGCCCGCGCGGGTCAGGAAGATCCGGGCCCGGATCCACAGGTTCATCAGCACCGACTTGAGGTCGGGCAGTTTGTAGGACGGCAGTTCCATCATGAAGGGCTCGACCGCGCCGCGCCAGAAGACACGGCGGATCACGAACGACACCACCAGGGCGCTGACGATGCCGGCGGCATAGAGGCCGAACATCACCAGCCCCTGCAGATTGGCGAACCCCCACACCATTTGCTGCGGAATGAAGGCGGCGATGATCAGGGTGTAGACCGGAATCCGCGCCGAACAGGTCATCAGCGGCGCCACCAGAATGGTGGTCAGCCGGTCGCGGCGACTGTCGATGGTCCGCGTCGCCATGATGCCGGGGATGGCGCAGGCGAAGCTGGACAACAGGGGGATGAAGGCCCGCCCGTGCAGCCCGGCCCCGCCCATGATCCGGTCCATCAGGAAGGCGGCGCGGGCCATATAGCCGAAATCCTCCAGCACGATGATGAAGGCGAACAGGATCACGATCTGCGGCAGGAAGACCAGCACGCTGCCGACACCGGAAATGATCCCGTCGATCAGCAGACTCTGCAGCAGGCCGTCCGGCACCACGGTGGCGACCCCGGCCCCCAGCAGACCGAACCCGGCCTCGATGCCGTCCATCAGCGGCGTGGCCCAGCTGAACACGGCCTGGAACATGACGAACAGCAGGGCGAACAGGATCGCCAGACCCCCAACCGGATGCAGCAGGACGGTGTCGATCCGGCCGGTCAGGGTGTCGGGCCGCAACGGTGGCTTCACACAGGCCTTCATGATCCGCTCGGCCTCGCGCGCGGCGGTCCGCAGACCGGCCGCGTCGGGGGCCAGCCAGAGATTGTCACCGGCGGGCAGTCCGGCGTCGATCCGGGCCTCGACCGCGGCGATCAGATCGTCGATGCCGCGCTTGCGCGTCGCCACCGTGGTCACGATCGGCATGCCCAGTTCGGCTTCCAGCGCCTCGAGATCGATGCGCAGACCCTGACGCTGGGCGATGTCGTACATGTTCAGCGCCAGCAGCATCGGCCGGCCGACCTGTTTCAGCTCCAGCACCAGCCGCAGCACCAGTCGCAGATTGGTGGCGTCGGCGACGCAGACCAGGACATCCGGCGGCGTCTCGCCCGCCAGCCGGCCCAGCACCGCGTCGCGGGTGACCTCCTCGTCCGGACTGCGCGCCCGCAGCGAATAGGTGCCCGGCAGGTCCAGCACCGACAGGGTGCGGCCGCTCGGCGACCGGATATGGCCTTCCTTGCGCTCGACCGTGACGCCGGCGTAGTTGGCCACCTTCTGGTGGGCCCCGGTCAGGGCATTGAACAGGGCCGTCTTGCCACTGTTGGGATTGCCGACCAGGGCGATCCGGGTCAGACGCGTGGCCATGTCCATCAGGCGGCGATCACACACTCGAGGCGGAGACTGAGGCTGGCGGCCTCGTGCCGGCGCAGGGCGACCCGCATGTCATCGACCTTCATCGCGATCGGGTCGCGACCGAACAGGCCCTCGTGCAGCATCTCGACGCGCGCCCCCTCGACAAAGCCGAGCTCCAGCAGCCGCCGCTCCAGCTCGATCGCGTGTTCGTCATGGTGACAATGGTCGCCCACCTGGACGATGACGCCCCGGTCACCGCAGCGAGCCAGGCTCAGTTGAATGGTATCGGTCATGAGACTCACTGGCGACGCGATCCCGCGCCCTTGCTTCTGACACTGATTATCAGGTGCGACGGCCCGCCGTCCAGCCTTGCATCGTCGCACCCGTTGCCGCATCCGGCGTATGCGCTATCAAAGGCTTCCGGCCACAGGAGCACCTCATGATCCGCCCCCTCATCCTCCTGACCCTGTTCGGCCTGGGCCTTACCGGCTGCGGCCAGTCCGGATCCGGCGACGCGGCGTCCGCCGCCCCGCCCCGGCCCGAGGCGACCCCCGCCGAAAAGGCCGCCCTGCTGGCGGCCCTGCCTGCGCCCTACAATGCCGCCGACCTCGACAACGGTCGCCGCGCCTTCGCCCGCTGCCGCTCCTGCCACACGATCACCGAGGGCGGCCCCGACATGACCGGCCCCAATCTGTGGGGCGTCTTCGGCCGCACGGCGGGCAGCCATACCGGCTACAACTACACGCCCGCGCTGAAGAGCGCCGGCTTCGTCTGGGACGCTGACCGCCTCGACCACTGGCTGCAGAATCCGCGCGGCTTCCTGCCGGGCAACAAGATGACCTTCCCCGGCCTGGCCGACGCCACCGACCGCCGCGACGTGATCGCCTTCCTCAAGGTCGAGACCGGCTATGTGCCGGCGGTCCCGGCTACGACGGCACCGTAGCCGGGTCATCGGCCGGGCGGGCCGCCCCCTCGGCGACCTCCCGGGCCTCCCATTCCTCGATCTTGCGGGCGGTGTATTCCGGCGAGCGGGTGAACCGCGCCAGCGCCCCATAGATGACCGGCACCACGAACAGGGTCAGCAGGGTCGCGAACATGGCCCCGGAGAAGATCACCACACCGATGGTCTGGCGACTGCCGGCCCCCGCCCCCTGCCACAGCACCAGCGGCAGGGCCCCGAAGGCGGTGGCGATCGAGGTCATGATGATCGGCCGCAGCCGCAGGGTCGACGACTCGATGATCGCCTGCTGGATGGTCCGCCCCTGATCGCGCAGCTGGTTGGCGAACTCGACGATCAGGATGCCGTTCTTGGCCGCCACCCCGATCAGGATGATCAGGCCGATCTGGCTGTAGATGTTGAGGCTGGACCCGGCCAT
>CAXBHG010000132.1:0-5786 GCA_963975385.1 uncultured Brevundimonas sp. | reverse complement strand
GGTTTGCGATAATAGCGTTGGGCGACGAAGGGCATGGCCACGACCTCGGCGGCGGAGGGCTTGCCGCGGACGATGACCATCAGGTCGGTGCCCAGTTCGGCGAAGGCCGGCGGCACATAGCCCATGGCGATGTTGCGCCCCAGGGTCGGCGACGGGCCACCCGAGGTGACGGTACCGATAAGATTGCCGTCCATGTCGGCGATCCCGGCCCCCTCGCGGGCCGGGGCCCCTTCCTTGACGCTCAGGCCGACACGGACGCGGCCCGGGCCGTCAGCCAGTTCCTTCAGGATGCGGTCGGCCCCGTTGAAGTCGGCGCGTTCCTTGCGGCTCTTCGACAGGGCGAAGGTCAGGGCCGCCTCGACCGGGCTGGTGGTGGCGTCGATGTCGTGGCCATGCAGCGGCAGGCCGGCTTCCAGTCGCAGGGAATCCCGCGCGCCCAGACCGATCGGCTTGACCCGCGCATCCTCCAGAATGGTGTTCCAGATGCGCTCGGCATCGGCGGCCGGCACCGAGATCTCGTAGCCGTCCTCGCCGGTGTAGCCCGAACGCGAGACGTAGCAGTCCACCCCGAACAGCATCAGCCGGGCGCAGTCCATAAAGCCGAACTCGGCCAGCACCGGTTCATGCTTCAGCATGACCTCGGCCGCCTCGGGCCCCTGGATGGCGATCAGAGCCCGGTCGTCCAGCACCGTCAGGGTCGCGTCCCCGGTCAGCTGCGCCTTCAGAAAGGCGACGTCGGCGTCCTTGTTGCCGGCATTGAAGACGATAAACAGGCCGTCGTGATCTGGCCGCCCGGCCATCAGGTCGTCGAGGATGCCGCCCTCGGGGTTTAGCAACAGCGAGTATTTCTGCCGCCCGGCCTTCAGGATCGCATAGTCGCCGGGCACAAAGCGTTCGAACTGGGCCACGGCGTCCGCCCCGGTCAGCTTGCACTGGCCCATGTGGGAAACATCAAACAGGCCGGCATGTTCGCGGGTCCAGCGGTGTTCGGCCAGCACGCCCTCATACTGGACCGGCATGTCATAGCCGCTGAAGCCGACCATGCGCGCGCCCAGGGCCCGGTGGGCGGCGTTCAGGGCGGTGGTCTTGAGGGTCTGGTCGGTCATTTCGGTCTTTCAGAGTCGCGTGTTGAAGCGGAAAGCTCCGCCGTCCTCGCGCCCCCGCTGTCCTGAAGCCTGAGAGATTCCGGCACCGTCAGGGGCGTCCGCCCCGTTCGTCACCTTGCTCCGTCGGCGCGCCCCCGGGACCGTGATCCCTGGGCGACTTTCCAGCGTCCGAATGTTCTCGCGGTCCGTTTGCCTGAGCGTTTCCGGGGCGGTTGCGCCTTCGGCTCCGGCGGTCCCGAAGGCCCGCCGATCTCTCCCGCGAGAGCGCCGGACCCTGAGCCCGACTCCGCGCGCAAGTCAAGCGAGGCCGGGCCCGAAAGGGGTCCGCTCCCGTCGATTTCCGGTCTGGCCCGCAGGCCGGACCCGTTGCCCCTCGCTCAATCCCGCGACCGGTTCCGGGCATTGACCCCGGCCCGGTCCCAGACGCCGGGCAGGGCGGGGTCCGGGACATGGAAGGTGGCATAGCTGTAGCCGGTGCCGCCGTAGAAATGGACGATGAACGGCCCCTGGTAGTTGAGCCAGTCTCCATAGCCACCGATCCGGTACGGCAGGGTTTGCGGAATATCCGCCTGGGCCGGCAGCACGATCGAATTGGTCAGGACCATCGGCGGCCCGCTGGCCTGAACATCGACCATGCCGGTGCGCCAGCAATGTCGGCCCGCCTCGCGGCGGCGAGGCTCGACGCGACAGGGGTCGATGGTGATGCGGGCGCGACCAGGCCCGGGCGCGGGTTGACCGGGAAATTTCGACAAATCGCGACTGCAGCCCCCAGCCCCCGCATCAGCCGCGATCACCGCGTCCAGATAGACCGGCCGACCGTCATGCGCCTCGGCAAATTCCAGCAGGGCCATAACCCCTTCTGCCTCGACCGCAGTCGTCTCCGCCCCGTCATCGAAACAGTGAAGCCGGAAGGTCGCCGCCGGCAGGGGCTCCTGCGCCCGCACGGGTCGGGGCACCATCGGCAGGCCCAGGGTCAGGGCGACCAGCCACACAGTCAACCGATGGCTCATCCTCGCCTCCTTCGCGCAACCACCCGGCACCAGCCTAGGGGCCGGGAAGAAGGGTTGGCAACCTCCAAAAACCACCGGTCTTTACGCCGTCGCCTCACCTGACCTAGGCTGAGACCGCGCCGGAAGGAGCCCAGCCATGATCCACCACCGCCCGGGCCTATTGGCTCTGATCGCCGTCGCGACCGCGCTGACAGGAACGCAAACGGCTACGGCGCGACAGGCAGACCCGTTGCCGACGACCGGGTCCCTCGCCGCCACCGACCCGATCATGAACGATGGCTCCCGTTTCGACTGCTATGTGGTGCCGGCCGAGCCGGGCAGCATTCTCGGCTTCGGCATGACGTCATCAACCTTCCAGCCCGTGCTGATGGTCGCCCAGGGGTCAGACTGCGCGACTCTGGGCGGGGTTCTCTATTTCGATCTCGGCGACCGGGGCGACCGCCGCCAGGCCGGCCTGCATTTCCGGGCCCAGTCGAGTCAGTACCTGCTCATCGCCAGCAGCATGGCCCCGGGCCAGACCGGTCCATATTGGCTGGCCACCAGTACCCGACCGGCGACGGCCATTGGCGATGGTCCGAGACTGAACCGGCCGGCACCGGAGTTTCGTATCCGCCGGCTCTACGGGCCAGACACCGAGATCGATGAGTCTGATCCGTCCAGCGTATCCGCCTGGTTCACCCCCGACCTGGCCGCCGCCCTCACCCGGCTACATCAGGCGAACGACGGGATTGGCGTCGGCTTCGGCTATCTGGTCGATGGTCAGGACTCGGACCTGTCAGCGATCACCTACACCTTTTACGAGGCTGGTTCGGACGGCCAGCCGGGCATGCGCGTACGGTTCTCCAATTTCGGTCAGCCGGTTGATCTGGATTTCAAGCTTCACTGGGGCTCTGACTGGGTAATCGCCAACATCCGGTCCCTCGCACCCGACGGCAACGAAAAGTGGAACCTGCGCGATGTCGTGGCCGCAGGCCTGCGCGAGGCGGACCCATGACCCGTCCCTTCCTGATCGGCCTCGCCCTCTGCCTGGCCGGCTGTGACCGGCCGGCGGGGCCGGACCCGACTCCGGTGGACCCGCCATCCCCGTCCGCGACCGCCATCCATGTCCGGCCGGCTGGCGACCATGGTCAGGTCGAGCTGGCCGTCGGCCAGACCCTGGCGCTGGAGATGCAGTCCCATTTCGAATGGCGTGAGGTCACGCCCCCTGTCCTGCTCCGCCGCGACGACATCCTCTGGGGTCCGTCCGACCGGGCCGGACGCGACGGAGCGGCCACCGGCTCCGACAACTGGCAGGTCTTCGTCTATCGCGCGGTGGAACCGGGCAATGAAACCCTGTCCCTGATCGAGGCCCGGCCGTGGGAGCCGGATCAGATCACCGGCCGCTACACCCTGACCGTCCGGGTCCTGCCCGCCGCCGGGCCGCCTCACACGCCTCCGGCGTAGGCCTCGACCTCGGCCAGATACACGGCCTTCTCGGCCTCCGACAGGAAGGCCCCCTCGAAACTGTTGCGCGCGATGGCCGTCAGCTGCTCACGGGTCAGGCCGACCGCCCCGGCCAGCCGGCGGTAGTTGTCGTTCACATAGCCGCCGAAATAGGCCGGATCGTCCGAGTTCAACGTCACATGCAGGCCCTGGCGCAGCATCTCGGGCACCGGATGATCCTTCAGGTCCCCGACCACGCACAGTTTCAGGTTCGACAGCGGACAGACGGTCAGGGTCATCTGGCTGGCCTTCAGCCGCGCCACCAGAGCCGCGTCCTCCAGTGACCGGTTGCCGTGGTCCAGCCGGTCGATGTGCAGCAGGTCCAGCGCCTCGGCGACATAGGCCGGCGGTCCTTCCTCACCGGCATGGGCCACCCGTTTCAGGCCCAGGGCTCCGGCCGCGTCGAACACCCGCTGGAATTTCGACGGCGGATGACCGACCTCGGACGAGTCCAGCCCGACCCCGGCGATCTTGTCCAGCCATGGCTGGGCCGCCTTCAGGGTGGCGAAGGCCGCGTCTTCATCCAGATGGCGCAGAAAGCACAGGATCAGTTTCGAGGTGAGCCCCAGTTCGCTCTCGGCGCGGCCCATCCCGTCCAGCAGCCCCTCGATCACCGTCGCCATGGCCACGCCGCGGTCGGTGTGGGTCTGCGGATCGAAGAAAATTTCGGCGTGACGCACATTGTCGGCCGCCGCGCGCTGGAAATAGGCGAAGGCCAGGTCCTCGAAATCCTTGCGATGCAGCAGCACCGCCGCCCCCGCATAATAGATGTCGAGGAAGTCCTGCAGGTTGGAGAAATCATAGGCGGCCCGCACCGCCTCAACGCTATCATAGGGAATCGCCACCCCGTTGCGCCGCGCCAGTTCGAACATCAGTTCGGGCTCGAGACTGCCCTCGATATGCAGGTGCAGTTCAGCCTTGGGCAGGCCGGCGATATAGGCGTCGAGGGACATGGGAGGCTCCGTAAGCGAGCCTCCACTCTAACCTACATCCGCTCGGGCGTGTCGATCCCCAGCAGGCCCAGCGTCAGCTCCAGCTGGTCCAGTGCCGCCTGCGACAGGGCGATGCGCGAACCCCGGCTGGCCGCGTCCGGGGCCACCAGCACCGGACAGGCCGCGTAGAATTTCGAGAACGCCTGGGCCAGGCGATAGGCATGTTCGGCCAGCAGGTGCGGGGCGCGCTTGTCATAGGCGTCGCTGACCGCCTGGTCGAAGGCGTCCAGCGTCAGGGCCAGGTCGCGCTCGGCCGGCTCTGCCACCACGATCGCCGCGGCGTTGACGCCCTGTTCGACCGCCTTGCGCAGCAGGGATTTGATCCGCACCGCCTGGTACAGCAGATACGGCCCGGTCTTGCCCTCGAAGCTCATAAACCGGTCGAGATCGAAGACATAGCTGGTGGTGCGGGCGTTCGACAGGTCGGCGAATTTCAGCGCCGCGATTGCCACCTTGTGGGCGATGGCCTCGAACTCCGCCGGCGGCAGGTCGGCCCCAAGTCCGGACTCCTGCAACCGCGCCCGGGCCTTTTCGGTGGCCAGGGTGATCAGGTCATGCAGCTTCAAAACCCCGCCGGCGCGGGTCTTGAACGGCTTGCCGTCGGGCCCGTTCATCGTGCCGAAGCCCAGATGCTCCAGCGATCCGGGCGTCGCATAGCCGGCCAGAACGGCGGCGCGGAACACCTGTTCGAAATGCTCGGCCTGCCGTTCGTCGACGACATACAGGATCAGGTCCGGGTCGATGGCCTGACGCCGGTCGACGATGGTGGCCAGGTCGGTGGTTCCGTACATGGCCGAGCCGTCGCGCGAGATCACCAGCAGCGGCGGCGGGCTGGGGGCCTCCATCACACTGCCGTCGGCCAGCTTGCGCTTGCGGGTCTCACCGGGCCGGGCCACGTGGACCACCCGGGCGCCGTCATCCTCGACCAGCAGGCCCTTGGCCTCCAGATCGGCGATCATGCCCGCCATGACCGGATCGGCATCGCTCTCGCCGTTCCACAGATCGAAGGTCACACCGAGGGCCGCGAACTCGCGCTCCAGGGCGGTGCGGCTGACAGCGACGAAATGGGCCCACAGGGCGCGATAGCCGGGACGTCCCGCCTGCAGCTCGGCGGTCGCCTTGCGGGCGCGGTCGCGGAATTCCGTGTCTTCCTTGGCCCGGGTCGCCGCAGCCGGATACAGCCGCTCAAGATCGTC
>CAXBHG010000131.1:0-5943 GCA_963975385.1 uncultured Brevundimonas sp. | reverse complement strand
GCGGTTCGGTCGGCTTCGGCAAGGCCCACTATGAGGCCGGCTTCGGCGAATGGGGCCGCAAGATGCAGACCGATCTGTCGGACGGCGTCCGCCATCTGGCCGCCGAAGGCATCGCCGACCCGGCCCGGGTCTGCATCTGGGGCTGGAGCTACGGCGGCTATGCCGCCATGGCCGGACCGACCATCGACCCGGGCGTCTACCGCTGTGCCGCCGCCGGGGCCGGCGTCTCGGACCTGCCGCGCATGCTGGACTGGGAGCGGGACCAGACTGGCGGTCGCGACACCCCGGTGATGCGCTACTGGAAGCGGTTCATGGGGGCGTCACGGATCAATGACGGCTCGCTGACCGAGGTCTCGCCGACCCGGATGGTCCAGAACGCCGACGTCCCGATCCTGCTGATCCACGGGCGCGACGACAGTGTCGTGCCCTATGCCCAGTCCGAGATGTTCGCCACGGCCCTGCGCCGGGCCGGCAAGGATGTCGAAATGGTCGATCTGGTGGGCGAGGATCACTGGCTGTCCAGCGCCTCGGGGCGTCTGGCGGTGTTCAACGCCCTGGTCCCGTTCCTCGAGCGGCACAACCCGCCGCATTGACCGGATCCGCCGCCTCACGCGCTCCGGCCGTGAGGCGGCACCCGGCCGGGCCGGTCCAGACTCATCTTGCCTTCCGTGCAGGCCTGGCCTACAAGCCGCGCCTTCGCGTACCGAACCGCCGGGCGAACAGGCATGCCTGGGCGGTTCTTAATCAAGGGTCTGCACCCCTTGGGCCCAACCGGCCCAGCGGGCGGTAACCCACTCAAAAGAGAGTAGAAATGCCCAAATTGAAGACGAAGTCAGGCGCCAAGAAGCGCTTCAAATTCACGGCGACCGGCAAGGTCAAGGCCGGCGTGGCAGGCAAGCGTCACCGCCTGATCAGCCACAACAGCAAATATATCCGCCAGAACCGCGGGACCTCGGTCATGGCTGACGCCGACGCCAAGAAGATCAAATCCTACATGCCCTACGCCTGATCGGCGCAGCGGTTCGACCTGATCTTCTCCCACTGAATTTGAACACTGCCCCCGGCATCGCCGAGCGCCACGCGCGCCGCGCCAGGGGCCCAGACAAGGATTAAGCCACATGGCTCGCGTCAAAAGGGGCGTCGTTTCCCACGCCAAGCACAAGAAGGTTCTGGCCCAGGCCAAGGGCTTCTACGGCCGTCGCAAGAACACCATCCGCGCCGCCAAGGCCGCGGTCGATCGCGCCGGGCAATACGCCTATCGTGACCGTCGGACCAACAAGCGCAATTTCCGCTCGCTCTGGATCCAGCGCATCAACGCCGCGGCCCGGGCCGAAGGCTTCACCTATTCCCAGTTCATGCACGGACTGGACAAGGCCGGCATCGAGCTGGACCGCAAGGTCCTCGCCGCCCTGGCCATGGACGGCAACGGTTTCAAGGAAATCGCTGACAAGGTCCGCGGCGCACTCGCCGCCTGATCTGTCGGACGCTCCGAAGACACAGACGCCCGCTCCGGGGAACCGGGGCGGGCGTTTTCCGTTGGCCTTGGGTCCCCGGCGCGCGGTTCCGACCGTCCGACGCTATGTCGTGACCGGGTCGAACCTCACGGAGACCTCCACATGTCCATCGCCCGCGTCACCGAAATCACCTCCTCCTCGGCCACCAGTTTCGAGGATGCCGTCAGCCAGGGCATCGCCCGGGCCGACAAGACGCTGAAGAATGTCGAGGGGGCCTGGATCCAGGACCAGAAGGTCGTCGTCCGCGGCGGCAAGATCGTCGAATACCGGGTCAACATGAAGATCACCTTCATCCTCAACGACTGAGCCGTTCGGCCCCGGGCCGCATCGGTCCGGGGCAAAGGCTTTGCGTGACGGCGTCGGCGGGTTAGACGGTCCGCACCATGACCGATCTCGCCCAACTCGAACTCGACCTCATCAATGCCATCGGCGGGGCCGCCACCGTGGCCGCCGTCGAGGACCTGCGTGTCGCCGCCCTCGGCAAGTCCGGCACCATCTCCGGCCTGCTCAAGGGCATGGGCGCCATGAGCCCCGACGAACGCCGCGAACAGGGGCCGAGGCTGAACGGCCTGCGCGACCGGGTCCAGTCCGCCCTGACCGCCCGCAAGGCCGAGCTGGAGGCCGCCGAACTCGACGCCCGCCTGCTGGCCGAGGGGGTCGACCTGACCCTGCCGGCCCGGCCGCGTCGCAGGGGCAGCGTCCACCCGACCATGCAGGTGATGGACGAGATGATCGCCGTCTTCGCCGACATGGGCTTCGCCGTGGCCGAGGGCCCGGACATCGAGGACGATTTCCACAATTTCACCGCCCTGAATTTCCCGCCCAAACACCCGGCGCGGGAAATGCACGACACCTTCTTCCTCAAGCCCGACCCCGAGACGGGCGAGCGCAAGGTGCTGCGCACCCATACCTCGCCCGTGCAGGTGCGCACGATGATGTCGCAGACGCCGCCGATCCGCATCATCGCGCCCGGCCGCACCTTCCGGAAGGATTCCGACGCCACCCACACCCCGATGTTCCACCAGATCGAGGGTCTGGTTATCGACCGCGACATCCACATGGGGCATCTGAAGACGACCCTGACCAATTTCATCGCCCGCTTCTTCGAGGTTGATGACGTCGACGCCCGCTTCCGCCCGCACCATTTCCCCTTCACCGAACCCTCGGCCGAGATGGATATCCGCTGCGACCGCTCGGGCGGTCAGCTGAAGCTGAACGAGGGCACCGACTGGCTCGAGATCCTGGGCTGCGGCATGGTCCACCCCAATGTGCTGCGCAACTGCGGCATCGATCCGGACGAATACCAGGGCTTCGCCTTCGGCATGGGCGTCGATCGTCTGGCCATGCTGAAATACGGCGTCTCGGACCTGCGCCCGATGTTCGAGGCCGACACCCGCTGGCTGGCCCACTATGGCTTCTCCGCCTTCGCGGCCCCGAACGCCGCCAGCGGCCTGAGCTGAGGACACGACATGAAATTCACCCTGTCCTGGCTCAAGGATCACCTTGAGACCGAAGCCCCTGTCGCCGACATCGCCGCTGCCATGACCATGGCCGGGCTTGAGGTCGAACACGTCACCGACCCGACCGCGGCCATGGCCCCCTTCACCGTCGCCCGCATCGTCGAGGCGGTGCCGCACCCCAATGCCGACCGCCTGCGCGTCTGCCAGGTCGAGACCGTCGACGGCATGAAGGAGATCGTCTGCGGCGCGCCCAACGCCCGCGCGGGCCTGGTCACCATCTATGCCCCGATCGGGGCCTGGGTGCCCGGCCTGGATGTCACCCTGGTCGAGAAGCCGGTGCGCGGCGTGGTCTCCAACGGCATGCTCTGTTCGGCGGGCGAGCTGGAACTGGCCGGGGACAGCGACGGCATCCTCGACCTCGACGACAGCCTCAAGGTCGGCACCCCCGCCGCCGAGGTGTTCGGGGCCGAACCGGTCATCGATTTCGAGGTCACCCCCAACCGCCCCGACTGGCTCGGGGTCGCCGGCATCGCCCGCGACCTGTCCGCCGCCGGTCTCGGCCCGCTCAAGACCCCGGCCATCGATCCGGTGCCCGGCACCTTCCCGTCGCCGGTCACGGTGCGGATCGATGCCCCCGACCTGTGCCCGGTCTTCTCCGGCCGGATGATCCGGGGCGTGAAGAACGGCCCCTCGCCCGAATGGCTGCAGGCCCGGCTGACCGCCATCGGCCTGCGCCCGATCAACCGGCTGGTCGATATCACCAACCTGATCACCTACGACCGCTGCCGGCCCCTGCACGTCTATGATGCGGCCCGGCTGGTAGGGGCCGAGATCGTGGTGCGTCGGGGAGGCGACTGGCCCGAGGGCTATGGCACCGGGACGTGGGTCCCGGGACAGACGATCGGCTTGGACGGCAAAGTCTATTTCACGCAAGCCGATATGTGTGTGATCTCGGACACCGGCGGCGAGCGTATCGTTGGCCTCGGCGGCGTGATGGGCGGCGAGTCGACCGGCTGTTCCGAGGCGACCACCGACGTCTTCCTCGAAAGCGCCTGGTTCGACCCGCTCACCACGGCCCAGACCGGCCGCACCCTCGGCATCAATTCCGACGCCCAGTACCGGTTCGCGCGCGGGGTCGATCCGGCCTCCGTGGTGCCCGGGCTGGAGCTGGCGACCCGGATGATCCTCGACCTGTGCGGCGGTGAGCCGTCGGAGGTCGTCGTCACCGGACAGGCCCCGGCCGATCCCGTCGCCTTCGCCTTCGACCCCGCCTATGTCCGGCGTCTGTCGGGCCTGTCCCTGACCGAGGACCGGATCGCCGAAATCCTGCTTGCGCTCGGCTTCAGCCTGACCCGCGGCACCGCCTGGTCGGTGACCCCGCCGTCGTGGCGCCGTGACGTCGAGGGGCCCGCCGATCTGGTCGAGGAGGTCGCCCGGATCGAGGGTTTCGACGCCCTGCCGGACACCCCCCTGCCGGATATGGCCCGTGCCTCGAAGGGCGTGCTCAACCCGCGTCAGGCCCGCGTCCGTCTGGCCCGCCGCGCCCTGGCGGGTCTCGGCTATGCCGAGGCCGTGACCTGGTCCTTCACCCGCCGCGCCATCGCTGAAATCTTCGGCGGCGGCGACGAGCGTCTGGTGCTCGAGAATCCGATCGCCGCCGACCTCGACTGTATGCGGCCGTCGATCCTGCCCAATCTGATCCAGGCCGCCGCCCGCAATGCCGCGCGCGGCCATCCCGACGCCGCCCTGTTCGAGATCGGCCCGGTCTATCTGGGCGACGGCCCCGGCGATCAGCGCACGGTCATCGCCGGCCTGATCGCCCCGCATCCGGCCCGCCACTGGGCCGGGGCGGGCGAGGACGCCCTGTTCGCCCTCAAGGGCGACCTGCTGGCCCTGCTGGAACAGATCGGGGCCCCGGTGGCCTCGCTGCAGCTGACCCAGGGTCAGAACCGCGACTGGTGGCATCCCGGCCGTTCGGCCCGGCTGCAGCTGGGCCCGAAGACGGTCATCGCCGAATTCGGGGCCCTGCATCCGCGTGTGCTCAAGGCGCTGGATGCCGACGGCCCGATGCTGGCCTTCGAGATCGTGCTGGAGTCGGTGCCCGAGCCGCGCGGCAAGGGTGGCAAGGCCCGTGGCCCCGCCGACCTCGCCAATCTGATGCCCCTGACCCGCGACTTCGCCTTCCTGGTTGAGGACGGCAAGGCCTCGGGCGATCTGGTCCGGGCGGTCGCCGGGGCCGACAAGGCCCTGATCACCGGGGTCCGGGTGTTCGACCTCTATCGCGGTCCCGGCGTGCCCGAGGGCAAGGCCTCGATGGCGCTCGAAGTCGTCATCCAGCCACGCGAGGCCACCCTGACTGAGGCCGGGATCGACGCCCTGTCGGCGAAGATCGTGGCCGCGGCGGAAAAAACCGGCGCGACCCTGCGCGGCTGATCTGGCCGGCATTGCGTGAAAGGCCGCCCATGCCTGGACGGCCTCCACGGTTCGCCTTCAGGATGCGCTATTCGATGGGACCGATCTGGCCGCCCTCACAGGTGAAGATCGGTTCCACATCGTAATATGCGGACGGGACCCAGGCGCGAACGACGTAGACGTAGCCGCCGGATTCTCCACACCCAATGTCATAGACGTCGCCCTGATACTGGGTTTTCGCCGCATCGGCATAATAGGTGTAGCGATAGCCGGTCAGATCCGGGTCGTCCATCCTGGCCAGGCTCGTGGTAGCCGTCGCAACGAGGGCGAGGGATGTGATCGCGGCAATACTGCGGAACTTTACAATCATACTGACCTCCCTGAACTGCGCATTTTCGCGCGTAGGTAGAGAGCGGGAACGGCCCTGCTTCCGCAACTCAACGTTTCGTGTTGCTGGCAGATACAGCCATGGTTGCCCGGGCGAAGGGCGTGGCGGCGGCGGAAAAACCGGCGCGACTCTGCGGGCCTGACGGTCGACGGCAAGGTTCCGTTAACCT
>CAXBHG010000130.1:0-5960 GCA_963975385.1 uncultured Brevundimonas sp. | reverse complement strand
CATCGGCGGCGAATCTGTATTCCGGGGGCTGATCGATGCGTATTCTGGTGGTTGAGGACGACGCCGAGGCGGCCACGGCGATGGTGCGTGGCCTGACCGAGGCGGGCAATGACGTGGTCCATGCGGTGGACGGGGCCTTCGGCCTGCTGGAGGCCCAGAAGGGCGGCTATGACGTCTATGTCGTCGACCGGATGATGCCGCGCCTCGACGGCATCGGCATGGTCGAGACCCTGCGCAAGGACGGCGACCAGACGCCGGTTCTGTTCCTGTCGGCCATGGGCGAGGTCGAGGATCGTATCGTCGGGCTGAAGGCCGGCGGCGACGACTATCTGGTCAAACCCTATGCCTTTGCCGAGCTGATCGCCCGGGTCGACGCCCTGGCGCGCCGCCGCGAGACCGGCGGGGTCCAGACCGTGCTCAAGGTCGGTGATCTGGAAATGAACCTGATCGCCCGCACCGTGCATCGCGGCGAGACCGAGATCGACCTGCAGCCGCGCGAGTTCCAGCTGCTGGAATTCCTGATGCGCCACGCCGGCCAGTCCGTCACCCGCACCATGCTGCTGGAGAAGGTCTGGGAATATCATTTCGACCCCCAGACCAATGTCATCGACGTTCACATCAGCCGTCTGCGGGCCAAGATCGACAAGGGCTTTGACCGTGCGATGCTGCAGACCGTCCGCGGCGCGGGTTACCGGCTGGAAGCCTGATTACCGGTGAAGCTCCCGTCGCTCTTCCGGCGGACGCCGTTCCGGCTGACGCTGCTGTTCCTGGCCCTGTTCGCGGCAGCGGCCAGCGCGGTGCTGGCCTATGTCTATTTCGCCTCGGCCTCGGAAGCGCGCGCGCGGGCCGAGGCTGACGTCCGGGCCGAGACCTCGGTGCTGACGGCCCTGTACCGGACCCGCGGCGTCGATGTGCTGAACCAGGCCCTGGTGGAACGGGTCACCAAACGCAGTCCCTATCTGTACCTGCTGATGCGGGCGGACGGCAGCCGGATCACCGGCGACCTCAGCGTCACCGAGCGGTCGGCGGCGGGCGCGACCAACGGACAGCCGCTCAATGTTTCGCCGATCGACAACTACCGGGGTGGAGAACAGTGGGCGACCTTCCGCTTCACCGACACCGACGCGGCGGGCAATGTCGTGCGCAACCAGGCGCTGGGCGTGCAGGTGACCCTGTCGGGGGGCGAGATGCTGCTGGTGGCCCAGGACCTGGGCGATACCGAGAAATACCTGTCGCGCCTGACCCAGGCCCTGTGGGCGGCCATGGGGATGGTACTGTTGCTGGGAGCCGGCGGCGGGTTGATCCTGAGCCGCAACGTCGAACAGGCCATGGGGCGGCTGAACCGGGTCGTCACCGCCGTGCAGGAGGGGGACCTGAAGGCCCGGGTCGAGGTGCGGCGCAGCGGCGACGAACTGGACGAGCTGGGGGCCGGGCTCAACGCCATGCTGGACCGGTTGCAGGCCTCGATGGCCTCGATCCGTCACGCGGGCGACGCCATCGCCCATGATCTGCGCTCGCCGCTGACCCGGATGCGGGCCAAGCTGGAGGTCGCCCTGATCGATGCCGAGGCGGGCAAGATCGACGGGGTCGACGCCCTGCAGCTGTCGCTGGGCGAGGCCGACGAACTGCTGAAGACCTTCAACACCGTCCTGGCCATCGCCCGGCTGCAGGCGGCGGCGGGGCGCACGCCCGATCCCGAGAAATTCGACGCCGGCTCGCTGGCCGCCGACATGGCCGAACTGTACGAGCCCGCAGCCGAGGACAAGGGGCTGGAGTTTTCGGCCGAGATCGAAACCGGGCTGATGATCGAGGCCAACCGCCCCTTCCTGGCCCAGGCCCTGGCCAATGTCATCGACAACGCCATCAAATACACGCCCACGGGCGGGGCGGTCATGCTGCGCGCGCGGCGGCGCTCGTCGGGGGATATCGAATTCTCGATCACCGATACCGGCCCGGGTGTGCCCGATACCGATCGCGACCGGGTGGTGGAGCGGTTCGTGCGGCTGGACAACAGCCGCACCGAGCCGGGCTCGGGCCTTGGCCTGTCGCTGGTCGCGGCGGTGCTGGAGGCCCATGGCGGCCGGGTACAGCTGGACGAGGGGCCGGGTGAATACGGCGGCTTCGGCCCCGGCCTGCGCGTGGCCCTGATCCTGCCGGCAGCGGTGGCGTGACCGGGCCGCTCGGGTCGCGGCTGACGCCCAGCGGTCCGGTTCACGATGCCGGGGCGGCGGCGCGGATCCATGAGCGGCTGACGGAAGCCGCCGTCGCGGACGGCTGGAGCGGATCTCTGGAAACGGCCTGGCCGGGGCTGGCCCCGGTGTTCGCGGCCTCGCCCTATCTGACCGGACTGGCCCGCCGCTGGCCGGCGCGGTTGCGCACCATCCTTGAGGCCGATCCGGCGGCGCGCCTGCAGGCCATTCTGGCCGAGACCGCGGCGCTGGACGGCCCGCCGGACGCGCTGAAGGCCCCGCTGCGCCGGCTCAAGGCCGAGCTGCATCTGCTGACGGCCCTGGCGGATCTGGGCGGGGTCTGGGATCTGGATCAGGTGACCGATGCCGTGTCGCGGTTCGCTGATGCCGCAGCCCGGGCGGCGCTGGCGGCAGCGGCCTATGAGCCGCGCCAAGGCGGAAAACTGCTCACCGCCGCCGACGATCCGCGTGGTCCGGTGCCCGGCCTGTTCGGCCTGGCCATGGGCAAGCACGGGGCGTTCGAGCTCAACTATTCCAGCGACATCGACCTGTCGCTCTTCTACGAGCCCGACACGCTGGAGTCGGTCCTGGCCCCGGGCGTCGAGGCGCAAAAATTCGTCAACCGCGCGGCCCAGGTGCTGGCGGGGCTGCTGTCCGAGCGGACGGCGGACGGTTATGTGTTCCGGGTCGATCTGAGGCTGAGGCCCGACCCCTCCTCGACGCCGCCGGTCGTCGCCGCGCCGATGGCCCTGGCCTACTACGAATCCGTCGGCCAGAACTGGGAACGGGCCGCCTTCATCAAGGCCAGGGCGGTTCTGGGCGATCCGGTCGCGGCGGCCGGATTCCTGGACGCTTTGACGCCGTTCGTCTGGCGCCGCAGCCTCGACTTCCCGGCCATCCTCGATATCCAGTCGATCAAGCGCCAGATCCATGTCCACAAGACCGGCGAGGGTCTGGAGGCGGCCGGGGCCAATCTGAAACTGGGGCGCGGCGGTATCCGGGAGATCGAATTCTTCGCCCAGACCCAGCAACTGATTCTGGGGGGACGCGATCCGGCCCTGAGGGCCCCGCGCACCGTCGACGCCCTGCAGGCCCTGAGCGAGGCCGGCCACATCGTCCCGGCGGTCGCGGCCGAGTTGACGCACTCCTATATCGCGCTGCGCGGCCTGGAACATCGCGTGCAGATGCTGGAGGACGAGCAGACGCACAGCCTGCCGCAGGACACCGGCGGCCGGGCGGCCGTGGCGGCCCTGGCGGGGGAGGGCGATCTGGCCCGTTTCGACGCGAGGGTCGAAGGCCTGCTGCTGGGCGTCAACCGGCGCTACGGCGAGCTGTTCGAGGACGGCGAAGACCTGTCGTCGCCCTACGGCAGTCTGGTCTTCACCGGCATCGAGAACGATCCCGGCACGCTCGAGACCCTGGGCCGGATGGGATTCAGCGAGCCGGTCATGGTGGCCGACACCATCCGCAGCTGGCATCACGGGCGCATACCGGCGACGCGCAGCGCCCGGGGGCGGGAGCTGTTCACCCGGCTGGCCCCGCAACTGCTGACGGCCGTGGCGCGCACCGGGGCAGCGGACGCGGCCTTCCGGCGTTTCGCCGTCTTCTTCTCGGGCCTGAGCGCCGGGGTCCAGGTCCAGGCGCTGTTCCTGGCCCAGCCGCAGTTGTTCGGGATGGTGCTGGGGGTTCTGGCCTTCGCGCCGCGGTTGGCCCGCACTCTGGGCCGGTATCCGGCGGCGCTGGACAGTATTCTGGACGCCCGTTTCCTGCAGGATCTGGATGCGGATTCCGGCCTGATGGACCAGATGATCGCCGAGGTCGCCGATGCCGGGGATTTCGAGGCGGCCATGAACGTCGTGCGCCGGGTGCATCGCGAACAGATGTTCCGGATCGGCGTCCAGACCCTGACCGGCCGGGCCGGGGCGGCGGCGGCGGGACGCGCCTATACGGCCCTGGCCGACGGGGCGATGCGGGCCCTGGGGCCGGCGGCCATGGCCGAGGCGGTGCGGATGGGCGGCGCGATGGCCGGCGGGGTGGCGGTGGTGGCCATGGGCAAGGCCGGCTCGCGCGAGATGACCGCGGCCTCGGACCTGGACCTGATCACCGTCTATGAGGCTCCGCCCGACGCCGTCTCGGCCGACCGGGGCTGGAGCCCGGAGGTCTTCTACTCGCGCTTCACCCAGCGGCTGATCGCCGCCCTGTCATCGCACACGGCCGAGGGCGGCCTGTACGAGGTCGACATGCGGCTGCGCCCCGGCGGGTCCAAGGGGCCGGTGTCGGTGCGGCTCAGCACCCTGGCGGACTATTATGCGAAGGACGCCGACACCTGGGAGTTCATGACCCTGACCCGGGCACGGGTCGTGTGGGCCAGCGACCCGGCCTTCGGTGCGCGGGTCGCCGCAGCGATTGAGGCGGTCCTGCGCCGCCCCCGGCCCGGGGCGGACGTCGCCGGCGACGTCAGGCGAATGCGCGACCGGATGGACCGGGGCCGTCCGGCCCGGGGCGTCTGGGACCTGAAGCTGGCGCGCGGCGGGCAGGTTGATGCGGAATTCGTCGCCCAGTACCGCCAGCTGGTCCGGGCGACGACCGGGGGCGGCCTGACGGTCTCAACCCTTGAGGCCTTGGCCGATGATCCGCCGCTGGCCGAGGCCTGGCGCATGCAGCAGCGTCTCGCCCAGGTGATCAGCTGCGCCTTCGAGGACCGGCCGGATCCGGCGACCGAGCCGGAAGGGTTTCGGCAGCGTCTGGCCGAGGCGGCGGGCGAACCTGATTTCGCAACGCTGCAGCGCCGTCTGACCGCGGTTCGCGTCGCGGCGCGGGTGGCCTTCGAGACCGTGCTTCCGCCTCCAGCGACGGATTCTGATCCGGGCAGCGTTTGAACCTTCAGACGGGGAAACTGCGACCGCCAGTTCTGCGGTCTCTGGAGACTGATCGTTATGAAGAAGACCCTCATGCTGGGTGGCCTCGCCGCCCTGACCCTCGCCGCCGCCGGTGGTGTCGCCCTGGCGCAGCAAGCGCCGGCCAACGCGCCGCAACGTCACGCCCGTGCGGACGCCAATAATGACGGCCGCATCAGCCAGGCGGAGTTCGTGCAACAGCGCGTCCAGCGCCTGACGGCCAGCGACGCCAACCGCGACGGCACGGTGACCGTCGAGGAACGCCAGGCCGCCATGCAGACCCGGCGCGCCGAACGCAACGCCAGCCACTTCGCCCGGCTGGATGCCGACAGCAACGGCGCCATCAGTCGCAGCGAGTTCGATGCCGCCCATGCGGCGCGCGCCGAGGGCGGCCGTGAGGGAGCCCGCGGCGAACGCAGCCGCGGTCACCGCGGTGGCCGGCAGGGCGCACACGGTGGCGACATGGCGCACCGGGGCGGCCGTCACGGAGCTGAGCGTGGTCCGGTGGTGATCGCCGAGGTCCAGGCCAGGGCGACGGAAACCTTTGCCCGCCTCGACGCCAACAGTGACGGCTATGTCTCGGCCGACGAGGGCCGGGCGGCGCGCCAGCAGATGCGTGAACAGCGGCGTGAACGGATGGACGAGCGGCGCGCGAACAGACAGGCATCGCCTGCGCCGTCCGCCTCGGAGTAGGGTGATGTCGGGGAAGGCGGTCATCGACCTGTCGGCCCTTTCGGTCAGCAAGGAAAGAGGCCGGATTGGCAGGTATCGCCGACCCCGACGAGGATCTGGTGCGCCGCGTGGGTCAGGGCGACCCCGCGGCCATTCAGGCGATGGTGGCGCGCAAGCTGCCGCGCATGCTGGCGCTGGCGCA
>CAXBHG010000129.1:0-5975 GCA_963975385.1 uncultured Brevundimonas sp. | reverse complement strand
ACCAGGAAGATCAGGAAGAAGACCTTCATGGTCGGCCGGTAGCGCATCGAGCGCACCCTGGACGTATCCAGCCACGGCAGGATGAACAGCACACCGATCGAGCCGAACATGGCCACCACGCCGCCGAACTTGTCCGGCATGGCGCGCAGGATGGCGTAGAAGGGCAGCATGTACCACTCGGGCACGATGTGCGACGGGGTTTGCAGCGAGTTGGCCTGGATATAGTTGTCGGCGTGGCCCAGGGCTTCCGGCATGAAGAAGACGAACAGGGCGAACAGCATCAGGAACAGGATGATGGCGAAGCCGTCCTTGACCGTGAAATACGGGTGGAACGGCAGGGTGTCCTTGGCCTGGCGATCCTTGGGGATCAGAATCCCGACCGGATTGTTCTGGCCGGCCACGTGCAGGGCCCACAGGTGCAGCACGACCACGCCGGCGATTACGAACGGCAGCAGATAGTGCAGCGAGAAGAAGCGGTTGAGCGTCGCGTTATCGATGGCCGGACCCCCGCGCAGCCAGATCAGCACCGGCTCGCCGATCAGCGGAATCGACCCGATCAGATTGGTGATGACCTCCGCACCCCAGTAGGACATCTGGCCCCAGGGCAGGACGTAGCCGAGGAAGGCCGTGGCGATCATCAGGAAGAAGATCACGCAGCCCAGGATCCAGATCATCTCGCGCGGTGCCTTGTACGACCCGTAATAGAGCCCGCGCAGCATGTGCAGATAGACCGCGATGAAGAACATCGAGGCCCCGTTGGCGTGGACAGAGCGAATGAGCCAGCCGCCGTTGACGTCCCGCATGATGCGTTCGACCGAGGCGAAGGCCAGGTCGACGTTCGGCACATAGTGCATGGCCAGAACGATGCCGGTGGCGATCTGGATCACCAGGCACAGGGCCAGGATGCCGCCGAAGGTCCACCAGTAGTTCAGGTTCCTGGGGGTCGGCAGCGACATGTAGTCGGCACCGAAGCGGATGATCGGCAGACGCGTGTCGAGCCATTTCTCGACGCCGGTCTTGGGGACGTAGGTGGATTCGTGGTCGCTCATTGGGCTCGCCCTCAGCCGATCTTGATGCGGGTGTCGGAGAGGTAGGCGTACTCCGGCACGACAAGGTTCGTGGGGGCCGGTCCCTTACGGATCCGGCCGGAGGTATCATAGCTCGAGCCGTGGCACGGGCAGAACCAGCCGCCGAAATCACCGGCCCCGAAGGTCGGGATACAGCCCAGGTGCGTGCAGGACCCGATCAGGACCAGATACTGGCTGTGACCTTCCTTGACGCGCGCCGCATCCGTTTCCGGATCCTTCAGATCCGACATCGGCGTCGCGGCGGCTTCCTGGATTTCCCGGGGCGTGCGGTAGCGCACGAACACCGGCTTGCCCTGCCATTTGATGACGACCTGCTGGCCTTCCTGGACCTTGCTCACATCAAATTCGATGGACGCCAGGGCCAGGGTGTCGGCAGCCGGGTTCATGGTGTTGATCAGCGGCCAGGCCACCATCACACCTGCACCGACGGCAGCGGCGCCGGCAGCGATATGGATAAAATCGCGACGGGTGGCTTCGCCCTCGCCGTCGGTGGTCACGACCGATTCGGTCACGTCTTACTCCTCGAACGCCACGCCCGTGCCCGATGGGGACGCCGTTGCCGCAGCACGAAAACCTTAGCCCGTCCCCGCTGGACAGTGTGCGACCCGGGTTTGCGGCGCATCGCCGCAAGCTGCTCACGCCTCCTGAGAAACGGTCGCATTTCGAGTCGCGACAAGTCCCGGAGGCGCGCGTATGAGGGCCTTAGAATGCGTCTCGCCCTTTTTCAACCAGCCATTCCTCAGAACGTCGGGGCCTGCATCCGCCTCAGCGCCTGTTTCGGCGTCGAATTGCACGTGATCGAGCCCGTCGGTTTCACCTTCGACGACCGGGCGATGAAGCGTGCCGCCCTCGATTATGGCCCGCTCGGACACCTGATCCGACACACCGGCTGGGACCGGTTCCAGGCCGACCGGGGTCCCGGCCGGCTGGTGCTGTTCACCACCCGCGGCGCAACGCCGCTGACGGATTTCCACTTCCGGCCCGACGACACCCTGCTGTTCGGCAGCGAGACCTCGGGCGTTCCCGAACCGGTGCACGCGGCCGTCAATGCCCGCGTCGTGATTCCGCTGCGCCCGGACGCCCGCTCCCTGAACCTGTCGGTCAGCGCCGGCATCGGCCTGTTCGAGGGCCTCAGGCAGACCGACGGTCTGCTCTGAAGCCCTCAGTCACCGCAGGCGCGCGAGCTCAGCGTCGATCTGTTCGGGCGCGATCTCGCCCACATGCGCCCGGACCAGCCGACCATCGGCCCCAAGGAACAGGGTGACGGGCAGACCCACCGTGCCGTAGTGGCCCGGCACGGCCATGGCCCGGTCCAGCAGGACATTGTCGAGCTCGAGCCCGGCCCCCGCCAGCCAGCCGGCGACCTGCGTCTGGCCCTCACCCTGGTTGACGAACAGGAAGCGGACCTCCGGATGGGCGTCCTGGGCCCGGGCCAGGGCCGGCATCTCGCGCCGACAGGGCGGGCACCAGGTCGCCCACAGGTTGATCACCGTGGGCCGCCCCTCGGTGGCGGCAAGATTCACCGCCCCGCCCTCCAGCCGGGTCAGGACCATCGCCGGTGCCGGCGTCGGCTCCGTACCCGAGGTCAGTCGCGCCGTCGCCATCCCCGCGAGGACGCAGGCGATGACCGGCACCACCGCCCACAGCATCAGCCGCCGCTCTCGCAACATGACGACCGCCGCAACCGCCACCGGAACCAGCGCCCAGGCCCAGATAAATCCGCCCTGCCACACCGCCAGCGCCCGCAGCGGGTCATCGGCGAAATAGGTCCAGTTGGCGACCACATGGGCCAGCCGCGCCCCGGCCAGCCCGGCCAGCACCGCCACCGTGCTCCAGGCGTTGAAGCGGTCGCTGACGCGGCTTGCCAGCAGGCCCGACCCCAGCAGGAAGACGACCACGCCGACGAGGATGGCGACTCGTTCGCCGGACAGGACCAGCGGGCCCAGTGCGATCGCATTCATCGCATGGCCGCCTTCAGCGTCACAAAGCCCCCCCGCCCGGCTCCGGGCAGACGCTCGCCCGGGCCGACGTCGGAGTCCGCCACCCGGTTCCGTCCCGCCAGATGGGCGCGATAGTCGCGATCGAACAGGTTTTCGATACCCGCCTCCAGTTGCAGACCCGGCCGCACGCGCCACGCGCCACGCAGGTTGACCACGGCATAGCCGCCGCTCGGCGACTCATCGTTGCCGGTGGAGACATGGGTCTGGCGCAGCGTTCCCGCCACCTCGGCCCCCAGCGACCAGTCCGCCTCCTCCCAGGTCGCGGCCAGCCGCAGGGTCGGCGGCGCGATCCGGTACAGGTCGTCGCTCACGTCGCGGCGCTGGCCGCGCACCAGGCTCGTCACCCCGTCGAGCCGAAGCCGGTCGCTGACCTGCAGGCCGAAATCCATGTCGAAGCCATACAGTTCCGCATCGACATTGGCGAAGCGCAGCGGGGTGGCGTCCCCGCTCATGGCCGCCACCATCTCGACCCGGGTGTCGGCGATGCCGGGCGTGGCGTCGAACGGCACGCCCTGGATATAGTCGTCGATCCGGCGATAATAGACCGTCGGCCGGGCCCGGACCGGGCCCCGCTGCCAGTCGAAACCGCCCTCCAGGATCCATGCCGTCTCGGGGCGCAGGGCCCGGTCCCCGACATAGACATTGCCGTCCGCCAGCCCGCCGCTGGCCTCGGTCGGCATCCATGAGAACCGCTCGACCGCATTGGGCACCCGGGTCTTGCGCGCCAGGGTCAGGCGCGGCGTGAAATCGCCGAGGTCACGCCAGAACCGGGCCGCCAGATCGACGGTCTCACCGCTCCAGTCCCGGTCACCGGCATTGAAGGCAACCGCCAGCAGCGCCGCCCCGGCGGCAACGGCCGGGCCGGTCGCAGCCCCATCCGCCGCGGCGCGATGGGCGTCGGCCCGCACCCCCAGCTCCGCCTCGACACCGCGGACGGCCCCGCGCCACTCCAGATAGCCGCCGACACGCGACGATTCGATGCCCGGCAGGGAGGTGACGAAGAAGGCGGGATTGTCCGGATGGGTGATGGTGACTGACTTGTCGGCCTGTTCGAAATCCGCCCCGAAGCTCAGGCTACGCGTGGGCGTGCCGAGGATCAGCCGCGCCTCCCCGACCACCGTCTCGGCGTCGGCCAGGGCCAGCCGCCGCATCGCGGCCATGGCCGGGGCCGGCCGCAGGCTGAAATTATCCATCCCGTGCTCGACCCTTGTATGCCCCAGTGCCGCCTCCAGCCGCACGCTCGACTCCGCCGGACCGGCAAAGGACAGGCGGGCGAAATCGGTGTCGAAATACTGGATGTCCATGGCGAACGGCGCGGTGCCGGTCGGGCCGGTCTCCTGCCGCCTCAGCTCCAGCCCCAGGTCCCCCGCCCCGCTGCGCCAGCCCGCCGACAGGCCATAGGTATCCCGGCGAAAGCCGCTGTCGCGGATCACCCCGCCGGGGAAGCGCATGTCGCCGCCGCTCTCGTAGGCCCCCAGCAGATTGACCCGGAAGCGATCACTGGCCAGGCCGACAACCCCGCCGGCGCTGTGGCTGTCGTCGACTCCACGGTAGGTGGCGGTCAGATCATAGGCCGGGGCGAACGCCGCCCCGTCGCCGAAGCCGACCTCCTTCAGCTTCGCATTCACACCCCCGGCCAGTCCCGGGCCGTTGCGCACCGGGCTGATGCCGCGGTCGACCTCGACCGTGCCGACCAGCGGCATGGGCGCATAGTGCAGCGGCGGGTCCATGGCATTGGGTCCGCCGCCATGGAAACGCTGGCCGTTGATCCGGGTCAGCACCCGGTCGCCGAACAGGCCCCGGTACTGGACCTGACCGGACAGGCCGCCGTTGTCGATCAGGGCGGCCCCGGGCAGGCGAGCCACCAGACCGGCACTGTCGGGGGCCACGGCGGCCACACCCTCGGGCCGGGCGGCATGGATCGCGGTATCGGGGCGAACGCCGGTCACGACGATCTCGTCCAGCAGGGAGGCATCCTGCGCATGGGCAGGCAGGGCGGCCATCAGGGGCGCGCCGAACAGCAGGGCACAGGCCCCGGGCATCATTCTCATGGAAAGGTCTCGATCTGAAATCTGAAGGTCGCCGACAGGGCGACAGATGGCACCGCCCCTCCGTCAACGACGGGGCGGCCCGGCAGGGTCGATGCTTCAGATCGAAAGGGGGGGTGCCCGCGCCGGTGGCGGCGGACCTTCAGAGCGGGCGGCCGTTGGCGGATCACGGAGGGCAGGTCCCGACTCGCGGACGACGGCGGGAACCATGGGACGTAGCACGGGCGGAGGATTGTCCGGCCCCGCGACCGACGCCACGGACGCGAAGGCACAGGCCGGTGCCGGGTCGGCAGGCTCGCCATGGTCGGTGCCGCCGTCGGCCCCGGCCGGCGCGGTTCCGCTGCAGATCACCAGATGGAAGCCGTCGTCGGCGACGTCCGGCATATAGCCGACCGGGATCAGCGCCCCCAGGGTGACGCTGAACAGCAGGGCGAGCAGCGTCGCCGCAAACCTCAATGTCAGGCGTTCCCCCGGGTGCATGCCCCGCCTTCGCCGCCCGACCGTCCCGAGGCAAGGTGACAGGTCGTCGCGCGCCCTATTCGGGGGTGGCGTTCACGGCCGGAGCGGCCAGCGAGGGGCGTTCGCCCGCCTTGCGCGCCGCCACGGCCTCCACGGCCCGCATGACCCGCAGGATGTTGTCTCCGGCCAGTTTGCGGATGTCCGCCTCGCTCCAGCCGTCGGCCATCAGGGCCGCCAGGATGCGCGGATAGGCGTCGACCCCGTCAATCCCGTCCGGCAGGGTGCCGACCCCGTCGAAATCGCCGCCCAGACCGACATGATCGATCCCGGCCACGTCGCGCACATGCTGGATGTGGGCGACCACGTCGGCGATCGTCGCA
>CAXBHG010000128.1:0-5976 GCA_963975385.1 uncultured Brevundimonas sp. | reverse complement strand
ACCGCAATCTCAAGCGCTTCTTAATATCCCTATCCCATTTTGGCACGCGGATTGCCTGTCGATCCGTAAACCACGTTCGCGTGTGGAGCGCTGTAATGTCACCCTTTCAGCTGAAGACCGTCGTGATCCTGACCGTCCTGGGCCTGCCCGTGGCTGCGGCAGCGCAGTCGGCCGGCTCATCCGGTGCGGCGACCTACCAGGCCGGCTACGGCGGCGCGCGCTATACGACAGCGAGTCCGCAAACCGGATCGACCCGCGACGCGAACGGCAACCGCCTGATCGTCAACGGCCTGATACAGAACGGGGCCAGCGCCTACAGCAGCGCGTCCGGCGGCGTCTCATCCAGCTTTAGTGGTGCCGGTGGCCAGACCACCATCGGCGGAGCCTCCGCCATCGGCAACAGCCTGAACGTCGTCGTCCAGGGCAGCCACAACACCGTCATCGTCAACTCCACCCAGACCAACACCGGCGCAGTCACCGCCGGAACGGCCCTGAACGGCACCCTGAGGTTCCCATGAGCATTCGCCAGAGCCGACTCAAGGCTGTCGGCGCGGCCTGCACCGCAGCGGCCCTGCTGACGGGTTGTATCTCGGCCACCGCCAGCCCTGCAGGTCTTTATGCCACGCCGATCGGCAATGCCCCGGTGACCGCCAACCCGACCCCCTACTCCACCGCCCTGTACTGTATGGCGGACTATGCCCGTCGCTATAATCTGCCGTCGCCGCGCATGGCGGTCGGCCGGATCAGCGACTACACGGGCACGGTCTCCGCCGACGGCGGCCGACAGGTCACCGGCGGGGCATCCCTGATGGCGGTTTCGGCGCTGGCCAAATCCGGGGCCCGGATCGTCGAACGCTATGACACCTCGGTGTCCGAGCTGGAGCTGCGCTACGCCAACAACCGCCTGATCGGCGATGACGGCCCCGGCGGTGCCGAGGACCAGCAGTATCGCCGCATTCTCGCCGGTCAGGTGCCGGGATCGGACTTCTATCTGGTCGGCGGCATCACCGAGGTGAACTACAATATCCGCTCGGGCGGTTTCGACGCCGCAGCCGGTCAGGCCTCGTCCGACACGCCGCTGTCGGTGGCGTTCAGCGGCAAATCCTTCGTCATGAACATCGCCATCGACCTGCGCCTGGTCCAGACCACCACGCTGGAGGTGGTCGATGTCGTCTCCTACCAGAAGCAGATCATCGGCCGGGAGATTTCGGCCGGGGTGTTCGACTTCCTGAACGGCAATGTCTTCGACATTTCTGCGGGTGAAGGCGGATTCGAGCCGGTGCAACTGGCGGTCCGCGCCCTGATCGAGCGGGCCACGGTCGAGATCATGGCCAATCTGTACGGCGCCCCCGGCCCCGAGATCTGCCTCAATGCCTCAAACGACCCGCTCGGCGGCACCACCGGCCTCACCGGCGGCTACTACCCCGCCTACCCCAATACGGACACGAACAATGGCCAGACCCGCTCGGATCCGTCTCGCTGGCACGATCGGCGTGACACTGCTGTGCGCCGCAGCCGCTACTGAGGCGATGGCGCAGGACGGCGCGATCGTCCTGAACAACCAGATTCAGATGGGCGATGTCGTCGCCGGTCAGACGCTGAACGTCGTCGACGCCGACGAACAGGTCACGGTTTCGACCTCGGCCCGGGGCAACAGCTTCTCGGGGGCCGTCGAAAACGGGACCATCACTGTCGATTCGACCCAGGACATGAACGGCGACGCCCTGGCGACCACGACCATGACCCTGGGCGGCGATACCGACGGGCGACTCTCCGCGACCACACAGGCGGGTGGCAACTACCTGGCCGCCAGCGCCTACGGGGCCGACCTGGGTGTCGATGCCAGCCAGCGGGTCACGGACGGAGAGGTCGCCGCCAACTCGACCATCACCGACGATTCGGCCCGCCTGCTGGCCGGGGCCACCGTCGAGGCCTCTGCCATCGCCAATACGACCGCCGTGGGGGCCGACGGGTCGAGCGTCACCGGCTCCGTGAGCCAGGAGTCGTCGGCGACGATTCGCGCCTCGAATCTGGCCAGTACCCAGTATATTCCGGCCCAGGCCGCCTTCAGCAGCCAGGCCATCGCCAATGCCGTCGCGGTCAACAGCGACGCCGCATCGAACCAGAACCTCTATGTCCGCCAACGCTCGACCGGCGATCTGATCGAGGCCGACACCAGCGCCAATGCCGGCAATGCCTGGGACCTGGCCGGGCGGGCCCGGGCCAGCGGTAACCAGGCGAATTTCCAGAACCAGGGCGGCGCGCTGCTCGCCGGGACCGATCAGGCCAACGGGGCCGAGATTCGCGCCGCGGCGGTCACGACGGCCTATGACTACGGGGCCGCCGAAGCCTATGCCCGGGCGGCGGGCAATGAGGTGTCGGTCGGCAACAACGACGTCTACGTCGAGATCGACAATACCCAGTTCAACTCGGGCGGGGTCGACTCCACAGCGACCTTCTCAGGCACCAACGGCTACGACGTCTATGTCGGGGCCGACGCCGTGGGCAATTCGGTGACCGGCTATGCCTGCTCGGAGTGCGCCGGCTATCTGACGGCCACCAATGTCCAGACCAACAACGGCTCCGTCACCGCCACCGCCAATACGACGGTGGCGGGCTCTGGCCGGGCCGTGATCACGGGCACCAATGCCGTGGGCAATGCGGCCACCTTCTACGTCTCGCGCCCCGGCCCCTGACGGCACGGAAGCGATCACTTCCTCGCCATGCGAGTGACGCTGCCCGACTTACACCCTAGAGCTGACGGTCAGTCTGTTCAGCATCGGCGCCCCCCAAAGGGTGAGGCACCGGAAATCTGGAGTGTCCCGTATGCGATCCGCCCGTCTGCTTCTACTTGCCGCGTCGAGCACCCTTGTCCTTGGCCTTGTGGCCCTGCCCGCCGCAGCGGAGGCGCAGGCTCCGGCAAGCGCATCAAGCGGCACCGCCGTCGCACCGTCCGATCCCTGGGCCCAACACGCCAGCGACATTCCGGTCGACGCCCGGGTCCGGTTCGGCCAGATGGCCAACGGCATGCGCTACGCCATCCTGCGCAACGCCACCCCTCCGGGCCAGGCGTCCCTGCGCCTGCGAATCGACGCCGGCTCGCTGATGGAGAACGACAACCAGCAGGGTCTGGCCCATTTCATGGAGCATATGGCGTTCAACGGAACGACCAATGTCCCGGAAAACGAGCTTCTGCGCATCCTTGAACGCCTGGGTCTGGCCTTCGGGGCCGATACCAATGCCGCAACCGGGTTCGACCAGACCTTTTACCAGCTGGAGCTGCCCCGGACGAATGACGAGACGGTCGACACGGCCCTGCACATCATGCGTGAACAGGTATCCGAGGCCCTGATGGACGCCGAGGCCGTCGAATCGGAGCGCGGCGTCATCGTGGGCGAAGAACGGTTGCGCAACACGCCGGGCCTGCGATCCCTCAAGGCCCAGCTGGCCCTGCTCGCCCCCGGCCAGCGCATATCGCACCGTCTTCCCATCGGCGATCTCGACGTCATCCGCACCGCACCGCGCGAGCGGTTCGTGGAATTCTATGACGCCTACTACCGCCCCTCGCGGGCGACGATGATCGCGGTCGGTGATTTTGACATCGACGAGATGGAAGCCAGGATCCGCGGGGCGTTCGAGTCGTGGCAGCCCCGTGCCGCCGACGGACCCGAGCCCGACCTCGGCACCGTGGCACCGCGTGAACCCGAGACGCGCATTCTGGTGGAGCCGGGCGTCCAGTCCTCGATCCAGCTGAACTGGATCAAGGCCCCGGACAACGATCCGGACACCGTCGCCGAACGCCGCGACTCCCTGTTGCGGGGTCTGGGGATCGCCGTCCTGAACCGCCGGATGGGCGAGCTCGCCCGCAGCGACAACCCGCCGTTCCTCGGCGGCGGCGGCGGCCAGTCGACCCTGGTCAGGAGCCTCGAGATCGCCACGGTGACCGCGGCCTTCCACCTCGGCGAATGGCAGCGCGCACTGGAGACGATCGAACAGGAGCAGCGCCGTCTGGTTCAATTCGGCGTCTCGGAGGCCGAGCTCCAACGGGAAATCGCTGACAACCGCGTGGCCCTGGAGAATGCCGTCGCCGCGGCTGAGACGCGCAGCACGCCGGCCCTGGCCATGGGCCTGCTGGGCGCGGTCAACGACGACAACGTCTTCACCTCCCCGCAGACCAATCTGGACCTGTTCAACGCGGCTGTGAGCGGCCTGACCGCCGCGCAGGTCAGCGAGGCGATCAAGCCTGTATTTGAAGGCGGGGGTCCGCTGGCCCTCGTCGTCACCCCGGTCGAGATCGATGGCGGGGAAACCGCTGTGACGGCGGCGCTGGAGGCCTCGCGTCTGGTCCCGGTGTCCGCGCCCGCCGCCCAGACGGAGATGAACTGGCCCTATGCCAGCTTCGGTCCCGCCGGAACGGTTCAGGACCGCCGCGACGTCGCCTCGGTCGGAGCCACGGTGGTCACCTTCGCCAACGGTGTGCGTCTGACCGTCAAGCCGACGACCTTCCGTGACGAACAGATTCTGGTCCGCGTCGACACCGGCATCGGCGACCTTGGTCTGCCGACCGACCGCGCCGATCCCCAGGCCCTGGCCCCGATGGTCTTCACCCAGGGTGGGCTGGGCCAACTTACAGCGGATGACGTGAGCCGCGTTCTGAACGGGCGCATCTATTCCGCCAATTTCGCGGTCGACGGCGACAGCTATCGCCTGTCCGGCGCAACCCGTCCGCAGGATCTGGCGCTGGAGATGCAGGTCCTGGCCGCCTATCTGATCGATCCCGGTCTGCGGCCGGCCCCGTTCCAGCAGATCAAGACCTTCTTCCCCCAGATCCTGGCCCAGCAATCGGCCACGCCGGGTGGAGCCTTCCAGCTTCAGGGTTCCGGCCTGCTGGCCAGTGGTGACAAGCGGCAAGCCTTCCCGACGGCCGAAGAGGTGGCCGGCTGGACCAACGAGGCGATGCAGGCGGGCGTGAAACGCGGACTGTCGACCGGCCCGATCGATGTGGTGATGGTCGGCGACGTGACCGTCGATGATGCGATCGCCGCCGTGGCCTCGACCTTCGGGGCCCTGCCCGCACGCGGGCCTGACCTCGCCGTCGCCCCCGGCGCTGACCAGCTGCGATTCCCGGCCGGCACCGCCGAGCCGGTCCAGCTGTTCCATACGGGACCGGCTGAGCAGGCCCTCGGCTACATCGCCTGGCCGACCACCGACCAGGTCAATGACCGGACCGAGGCCCGCCAGGTCGCGATCCTGGCCGATGTGCTGAAGCTGCGGGTGCTCGAGGAGATCCGCGAGCGCCAGGCGCTGGCCTATTCACCCAACGCCGGGTCCAGTGCCTCGACCGTCTTCCCGGGCTACGGGTCAATCTCCGTCACGGCCCAGACCACGCCGGAGTCCCTGCCTGCCTTCTTTGACGCTATCGACGTGATCGCAACGTCGCTGCGGGATACGCCGGTGACCGAGGATGAGCTGAACCGTGCCCGTCTGCCGGTGATCGAGTCGCTGCGTCGCAGCCAGGCCGGCAACGAATACTGGCTGACCCAGCTGGCCGATCTCGCCGCCCGGCCCGAGACGGTCGAGCAGACCCTGACCCACGTCAGCGACCTTGAGGCCATCACCCCGGCCGACATCCAGCGACTGGCCCGCCAGTATCTGAACGGGGACACGGCCTGGAGGGCGACGGTGACGTCGTCGGTGCCGGCGGTTGCGGCCCCCTAGATCCCACGAAAATGGCCCCGGTCCATGCGGATCGGGGCCAGTTGGTTTCCCGGGTTCGTCGATGGAGATCGACGATCACATCATGTCAGGTCCCGGATGACCCCCGGCTGAACAGCGAATTCAGAACACCCGGCCGCCGACGCCGCCGTCGAGGGTGATGCTGGCACCGGACACCGCAATGCCGGAGGACTGGACGATCTCCTCGCGATATTCGGTGTAGGTCTCTTCGCGCATCATCGTCAGGATCTTGATGCCGGC
>CAXBHG010000127.1:0-6137 GCA_963975385.1 uncultured Brevundimonas sp. | reverse complement strand
CTGGGCACCATCATCGGCGTGGCCATCACCTGGCAGACCCTGCAGGGGGCGATCATGGCCAATATCAAGGAATTCGCCTCGCTGCGCGCCCTCGGCGTCAGCATGGGCTCGCTGCGCCGGATCGTGATGGAGTTGAGCTTCTGGGTCGGCTGCCTCGGCGTCCTGGCCGCGATCCTGCTGACCTTCGGGGTCCAGGCGCTTGCCGCCTGGGGTGCCGTGATCATCGCCCTGCCGGTTGGACTGCTGGTCGTCGTCGGAGGCGGGCTGATCCTGATCGCCATGATGTCCGGCTTCCTCTCGCTGGGCATCCTCAAGAACAGCCAGCCTGCGGATCTGCTGCGATGATGACGACCAAGGGACACGGCAAACACGGCGATTTCGCCATCGAGGCGACCGGGATCGTCAAGCGCTTCAAGTCGGGCAAGAGCTTCGTCGAGGTGCTGAAAGGCGTCGATTTCGATGCGCGCCACGGTGACCTGACCATGGTCATGGGTCCGTCCGGCTCGGGCAAGTCGACGCTGATCGCCGCCCTGTCCGGCCTGCTTCGGCCCGAGGAAGGCAATGTCGACACCCTCGATGTCAACGATCTCTGGAAGCTGTCCTCGGGCAGGATCGACAAATTCCGCCTCGAGCACTGCGGCTTCATCTTCCAGGGCTTCAACCTGTTCCCCGCCCTGACCGCGCTGCAGCAGGTCGAGGTCGTGCTGAAATACCAGGGGCTGTCGGCCGGGGCCGCGCGCGACCGCGCCCGGGAGGCCCTCGAGGAGGTCGGCCTGGGACCGCGCCTGCATCAGCGCCCGGCCGCCCTGTCCGGCGGCGAAAAGCAGCGGGTGGCCATCGCCCGTGCCCTGGCCAAGGACCCCCAGATCCTGTTTGCGGACGAGCCGACCTCGGCGCTGGACGGTGAAAACGGACAGGTGGTGATCCGCCTGTTGCGGCGCGCCGCCACCGAACACGGCGCGGCTGTCATCTGCGTGACCCACGATCCGCGCCTTGAGGCCTGGGCCGACCGGGTCATCCATATCGAAGACGGTGTGATCATCGACGATCAACGCCGAACCCCCAATCCCGACGCCACCCTGGCCTCGCACTGACCGATCCCAAGGACTGAAATCATGCCCCGCTTTCTCAAGAACAAATGGCTCTGGATCGGCCTGGTCCTGCTCATTGCCGGCGTCGTCGGCTTCAACGTCATGCAGGCCGGTGCCGCCCGGAAGAAGGCCGAGGCGGAACAGGCCGAGACCCGCAAGGTCGAGAGCCCCTATGCCGCCATCGCCAACGGCAAGGTCGACGTGGAGGGCGGTATCATCCAGATCGCCGCCCGCCGCGGCGGCATCGTTCGCGACGTGCTGGTCCAGGAGGGTGACCGGGTGGTCGCCGGACAGATCCTGGCCCGCCAGGAAGACGACGAGGCACGGCTGGCCCTGCAGAGCGCCACGGCCGATGTCGCCCAGGCGCAAAGCCAGCTGCGCCTGATCCAGGTCGAGATCCGCACCGCCCAGCGCGAATATGATCGTCTCGAAAAACTGGTCGCGACCAATTTCGTCGCCGCCCAGAGGATCGACCAGGCGCGGGACGCCATCGCCACGGCCCAGGCCCGGCTCGGCAGCCAGCAGGCGGCCGTCCAGACCGCCATCGCCCGCCGGGACCAGGCCGCCTACAATGTCGAGCTGACCATCATCCGCGCGCCGCAGAACGGCCGGATCGTGCGCCGCTATGCCAATCCCGGGGCCGGGGCCTCGACCCTGAACGTCTCGACCATGTTCGACCTCGAGCCGGATTCGCCGCGCATCGCCCGGGCCGAGATCGTCGAGAGCGACATCCCCAATGTCAGCACCGGCCAGGCCGTCGAGATCACGCCCGAGGGCGATCCGTCCAAGGTCTATGTCGGCTCCGTCCTGCGCCGCGCCGCCGTCTTCGGTGCCCGCAAACTGGCCTCGGACGATCCGTCCCAGCGTTCGGACGAACGCGTCATCGAGGTCGTGGTCACCGCCGGTGATGCGCCCCTGCTGATCGGCCAGCGGGTGCTGGTGAAATTCATGAAGCCCGGGCAGACCGCCGGTGCACCGCGCGACGCCGCCGTCGGCGTCCCCGCAGACCGCGCGATGCGGGTGCCGCCGGCCCGCTAGGGCGGCCGCCTGCCGGAAAGACGAGGGCCGGCCGGACCATGTCCGACCGGCCCTTTTTCTGCGCGCAACATCAGCCCCCGGTGAAGTCGCCCGGCCGCTTGTCCAGCACGGCGTTGACGCCTTCCAGGTGGTCGTCCGTCAGATGGGCCAGGGCCTGCATGGCGGCGGTGGTTTCCAGGATCTGGTCGAAGGTCGCGTCCCGCCCCTGGCGCAGCAGGGCCTTGGTCATACGCAGGGCCTGGGGGGCCTGGGCGGCGACCTCGGCGGCCGTCGCCATCGCCTCGTCCATCAGCCGGTCGGCCGGGACCACCCGGTTGACCAGGCCCCACTCCCGCGCGGTCGCGGCGTCCAGAACCTTGCTGGTGAACAGCATCTCGGCGGCCCGGGCGTAGCCGATGTTGCGCGGCATCAGCCAGGCCCCGCCGTCACCCGGCAGAATGCCCAGCTTCAGGAAGGGCACGCCGAAACTGGCGGCGTCCGAGGCGATGCGGATATCGGCCAGACCGGCGATGTCGCAGCCCAGCCCCATGGCCGGACCGTTGACCGCGGCGATCAGCGGCACCTCCAGCCCGTACAGCGACCGCACGATCCGGTGCACCACCCGGCGGTAGCGTTCGCGGATATCGGTGCCGGTCCCGGCGAACATGTCGCGCCGGTCGCGCATGGCCTTCAGGTCGCCGCCCGCCGAGAAGGCCCTGCCCGCCCCGGTCAGGACCACACAGCGCACGGTCAGGTCCGCATTCACCGTCTCACAGGCGGCGGCGAAGGCCTCGCCGTCGCCGAGGTCCGGCAGGGCATTGAGCCGGTCCCCGCGGTCCAGGGTCCAGACCATCACCGGTCCGCGTCGTTCCTGTCTGATCAGATCGCCCATGTCCGCTCCTTGCGCTGGTGCGCAGGGCTAGCGGTCGGAGCCCCAATTGCAAAGCCCCGGCCTTGCGGTCCGGGGCTCTGTCAATCGATGTCAGTGCGACTGGCTGTGCGGTCGCTTGAGTTTGATCGGCACGAAGTTGGACGGGTGGCTGATCACACGATCACCGGCCCCGTTGTTGTTCTTCGTGTTCACCAGCATCCCGCCCCACAGGGCAAAGGACATCATGGCGTGCTGGAGGTTGCGCTCCTTATCGTTCATCTTGGCGTCTCCTTTCGCAGAACGATGAAAAGAGACGCGTCGTGCTGATCGGGAATCTCACCGTCATAGTCGTTTCGCGTCATGACAACCCTAGCAGGGTCGGTGGAATTTTCAAGTTTTATGTTCCGTCTTCAGAGCAATATTCGCAAGGTCGTCATCTAACGTGACCCAACCGCCCCGTTCCATCGCCACCCCGTGCATCAAGGTCTGTATAGTCGACGGGGCGTCCAGCCTCTGTCTCGGCTGTTTCAGAACCCTGGCCGAGATCGGCGGCTGGAGCGGCCTGGGCGATGACCAGCGGGCCGCGATCATGGCCGAACTGCCCGAACGTCGGGCCCGGATCGATCCGGCGCTGCTGAATCCGAGCTGATCCGGCGAGCCGACGGCGGTCTTAACCAATGGTCAGCCACATCGGTTCACCGCATCCCAACCGGTCCGCGTCATGGTGATCCCGGCCGCAGAAGCGGTTGTGTGGTGTGAGTGTGCATGGTCCGCTTCGATTTTTCCTCCGTCGTCGTCGTCGCCCTGGCGGTCGCCTCGTCCCTGAGCGCGGCCTTCTGGCTGAACCATCTGGATCACAACGGCGAGGCCCAGGCGGCCTCCGCCTATGTCGCCATGGCCCCGTCGGCCTCGGGTGACGCGGCCCAGATCGTGCGGGCGGCTGACGGTCACTACTGGGCCCAGGCCAATATCGACGGTCATGCCATCCGGGTTCTGGTTGATACCGGAGCCAGTGTCGTGGCCCTGACCCGCGAGGATGCCCTGCGTCTGGGGTTGAGGCTGAAACCGGCGGACTTCACCACCACGGTGACCACGGCCTCGGGCCCGGCGCGCGCTGCCGCAGTCGAGCTGGACAGCGTCTCGGTCGCCGGGGCGCGGGTCGAAAAGGTCGCCGCCCTGGTGGTCGAGTCCGGCCTGCCCAACTCCCTGCTGGGCATGAGTTATCTGGGACGGTTGTCAGGCTTCCAGGCCACACCGGCGGCCCTGACCCTGCAGCCCTAAAGCGCTTTCAGAACGACCGAGGCTGCGGTCACCAGCAGATAGACGGCGAAGGCCTTGCGCAGAATGCGTCTGTCGAGACTGTGCGCCAGCCGCGCGCCATAGGGGGCGACGAGCGTGGTCAGCAGCCCCATCACCAGCGCCGCCGGCACATTGACGTAGCCCAGCGAAAACGGCGGCCGTCCGGGCGCATCCCAGCCGAACACGACAAAGCCGAGACTCGCCGCCGCCCCGATGGCCAGGCCGAAGCCCGAGGCCGTGGCCACCGCCTGGTGGATGGGCCGCCCGCACAGGGTCATGGTCATGCCGCCGAAACTGCCGCCGCCGATGCCCATCATCGCCGACAGCAGGCCGATCAGGGTCGCGACGACCCGCCGTCCCCAGCCGGTCGGCATGTCCGGTCGCAGCACGACCCGTTCGGGTAACAGCCCCATCTGGATCGCGACCACCAGCACGCAGGTGCCATAGACGATGGCCAGCCCCTCCATCGAGGTGACTCCCGCCACCGCCGCCCCGACCAGCCCGCCGAACGCGACCCAGGGCGTCCAGGTTCGCAGCACCACCTCATCCACGGCCCCGTGGCTGCGATGCGCCCGCAGCGAGCGCCACGAGGTGGCGACGATGGTCAGCAGGGAGGTGCCGATGGCGGTGTGCAGATTGGCCTCGCCCCCGAGCCCCAGCACCGAAAAGGCATAGAAGAGGGCCGGCACGATCACCGTGCCGCCGCCGACACCGAACAGGCCGGCGATCAGGCCGCCGACCAGACCGGCCCCGGTCAGGGCCGCCAGCAGCAGCAGGATGTCGTTCAGGGGCAGGGTTGTCACGCGGCCTCTTCGGCGCGATCACGCCGCGCCTCGGCCTCGCGCACGGCCTCGACCGCGCGGTCGACGACCTCCAGCCCGGCCCCGGGCACGATCGACTCGACGGTCAGGATGCGCCGGAACGCCCGCGCCCCCGGCCGCCCGTGCATCAGACCCAGCATGTGGCGGGCCATGGCCTGCAGATGCACCCCTTCGTCCAGCCGCGCCGCCAGATAGGGGCGGTAGCGGTCGATGGCGGCAAAGGCGTCGATGTCCTCGACCGGCTCGCCGAACAGCCGGCGGTCGACCTGCCCCAGGATGCCCGGCTCATGATAGGCGGCCCGGCCCAGCATGACCCCGTCCAGGGCCACGCCGTCGCTGTCATCCAGATGGGCCTCGGCCGCGTCCAGCGAGGCGATGCCGCCGTTGATGCAGACGGTCAGTTGCGGCCGCTCACGCTTGAGCCGCCGCACCAGCGCATAGTCCAGCGGCGGCACGTCGCGGTTCTCCTTGGGAGACAGCCCCTTCAACCAGGCCATGCGGGCGTGGACGATAAAGGTGGTGATGCCGACGGCGGCACAGGCGTCGACGGTCTCGAACAGGCTGACGGCCGGGTCCTGGTCATCGACGCCGATGCGGCATTTGACCGTGGCGGGGACATCGACCGCCTCGCGGATCGCCGCCATACACTCGGCCACCAGCGACGGCTCGCGCATCAGACAGGCCCCGAACCGGCCCGACTGGACCCGGTCCGACGGGCAGCCGACGTTCAGATTGATCTCGTCATAGCCCCAGGCCGCGCCGATGCGCGCCGCCTCGGCCAGCTGGGCCGGATCCGACCCGCCCAGCTGCAGGGCCACCGGATGTTCGACCGGGTCGAAGCCCAGCAGCCGCTCGACGTCGCCGTGCAGGATGGCCGGCGCCGTGACCATCTCGGTATAGAGCAGGGCACGCGTCGTCAGGGCGCGGTGAAAGGCCCGGCAATGCCGGTCGGTCCAGTCCATCATCGGGGCGACGGAGAGTCTGTGGGCGGGTAGCTGCGGCATGGTCTCGGTTGTTCAGGGCCCGGGCGGGACGGCG
>CAXBHG010000126.1:0-6155 GCA_963975385.1 uncultured Brevundimonas sp. | reverse complement strand
GCCCCACACTCCCCCTGTCCCGTCGCAAGGAAGGGCCGCCTGGCCTGCGACCTGGCGTGCGGCGGGGGTGGTGAAGCGGGGCCAGGGGTGCGGGGGATACGCATCCGGTCCGGGGACTGTGTCGCAAGCACGGCCCGCCCGTCAGGGGCGCTGCGGTAAGGCGATAAGACCGCCACCCGACGCAAGCTCCTGAAAACTCGCCACGCGGAGCGTCAGCCTTCGTCGAAACGGTATTTTTCAGAGTTCAACCGGGCGAAGGCCCGGCGCTCCGCCGCCCTTCCATCACCACCCCGGACGCCGGGGCGGCGCGACCGCCTGTCCTGTAGCGGACACCGCCCCGATATGGTTCAAGCCTGACCATGAGCGACACCCATCACACCGACCCGCTGGACCTGAAGAAGGCCGAGACCCGCGCCTGGTTCGAAACCCTGCGAGACCGTATCCATTCCGCCTTCGAAGCGCTCGAGGATCAGGCCCCCGCCGATCTGTTTCCCGGCGAACCGGGCCGGTTCGTGCGCACCCCCTGGGACCGCGCCGACGGCGGCGGCGGTGTCATGGGCATGATGAGCGGACGGCTGTTCGAAAAGGTCGGGGTCCATGTCTCGACCGTGCACGGCACCTTCCCCGCCGACTACGCGAAGACCGTGCCCGGCGCGGCCGAGGATCCGCGCTTCTTCGCCACCGGCATCAGTCTGATCGCCCATCCGGTCAGCCCGCGCATTCCCGCCGTCCACATGAACACCCGCTTCATCGCCACGACCAAAAGCTGGTTCGGCGGCGGCGGCGACCTGACCCCGGTGCTGGACGTCGACCGCCATGCCGACGCGCCCGACACGGTGGACTTCCACGCCGCCATGAAGGCCGCCTGCGACGCCCACGACCCCGACTGGCACGCCAAATTCAAACAATGGTGCGACGACTATTTCTGGCTGGCCCACCGCAAGGAACCGCGCGGCACCGGCGGCATCTTCTACGACCACCACGACAGCGGCGACTATGCGAAGGATTTCGCCTTCACCCGCGACGTCGGCCTGGCCTTCCTCGACATCTATCCCCGGCTCGTCGCCCGCCGCATGACCGAGGCCTGGACCGGGGCCGAGCGCGAGGAGCAGCTGATCCGCCGCGGCCGCTATGTCGAGTTCAACCTGCTCTACGACCGCGGCACCATGTTCGGGCTCAAGACCGGCGGCAATGTCGACTCGATCCTCAGCTCCATGCCGCCCGTGGTGAAATGGCCGTGATCAGCCGGTGAAAAAGCGCCGGATCCAGCCACCGACGACGGCGCGATCGTCCGGGGCCTTCAGACTATCCAGCGCCGCGCGCATCAGGTCCGGATCGATCCGGTCGGCCCGCCCCCCGGTCAGGGCCGAGGCATAGGCGGGGGTGAACTCCGGATGCGGCTGCATCGAGATGGCGTCCTCACCCCAGGCCAGTCCGGCGAACGGGGTGAAGTCGCTGCGCAGCCAGACCCGCGCATCGGCGGGTTGCTCGACCACCTGGTCCTGGTGCGACGCCGGCAGGGCCACGGTCGTTGCCGGCGGCTCCATCCACGGCGCGCTGGCGACCACCTGATAGCGATGCAGGCCGACGCCCCAGCCCTTGTCGGACTTCTCGACCCGCCCGCCCAGGGCCTGGGCCATGGCCTGGTGACCGAAACAGATTCCGACCAGCCGGGTGCGCCCGCGCGCCGACCGGATCCAGTCCAGCAGGGCCCCGATCCAGACGTCCGACTCATAGACGCCGCTGGCCGAGCCGGTGATGAGGACCCCGTCGAATTCGACCGGATCGGGCCAGTCGTCGGCCGCCACGTCAAAGGCCCGGGTCTCGAAACCCTCGCCCAGCAGGGCCTGGAACATGGCCGGATAGTCGCCATGCTCCGCGGCCAGGGCCGGTGGCGGCGCACCGGTTTTCAGGATGGCGATCCGGGTCATTCAATTTCCTGCTGTCGGTTCCACGTCAGCCCTGCGGGCAGACCTTTAACGAAACCGGGTCTAGAAGCGGATCATGACCGAAGCCGAACCCGTCGTCCTGATCAATGTCTTCAAATGTGCCCCGGCCAATCAGGCGGCCCTGATGGAGCATCTGACCGCCATGGCCCGGATCCAGTCGGGCCTCGACGGCTTCGTCTCCCAGACCGTGCATCGCGGCCTGAACGGCAAGGTCGTGGTCAATCATGCGGTCTGGGCCTCGGCCGAGGCCTGGAAGGCCATGTCCCGCCACCCCGCCGTCGCCGCCGCCATGGACCCGATCATGACCATCGCCACCTTCGAGCCCCACCTCTACGAACCGGGCACGGTCATCACCCCGACCTAGCCGGTCGTCCAGACCTCGGCCCGGGCCCCGGCCTCGCCCAGCCGTTCGGTAACCCAGCCGCACACCTCGGTCGCCGCCGCCTCGCTCCCGGGCGGCGGGTTCAGCACCACAAGGGCACAGCCGTTCATCTTCATCGGATTGGTCAACGGCCGCAACCGCGCCTCGGCCACCAACGCCCGGCCGGCCCCGCCCTGATCCAGCCGTCGCAGAAAACCGTCGAAGGTCTCCATGTCCTTGATCGGCGTCCACACCGCCACCGTCGCCTTCGGATCGGCGCACACAATGGCCGCCGCCGTATCCGCCGCCCGGTGATAGTCGTCCGGCTGTTCGAACGGCGGATCGATCAGCACGAAACTCCCCGGATTCGCCGCCGCCTCGGCCAGCACCTGGTCATAGCCGTCCCCGCCCCGCGCCCCGGCTCCCGCGACCGGCTCGAGGACCTCGGCCAGCAGCGCCAGCACCGGCGGGTTCAGCTCGAAACCGATATAGCGGTCTCCCGGTCGCAACCGCCGCGCCACCAGCAGGGGCGAGCCTGGATAGAAGCGCGTCCCGCCGTCCGGATTGGTTTCGTTGACCGCGTCGGCCAGCGCCTCGATCAGCGGCGGCCGGTCATCGCTGGCCATCAGCCGCTCGATCCCCGCCTCCGCCTCGCGCGACCGCACCGCGTCACCGGCCAGGTCGTACAGCCCCGCCCCGGCATGGGTGTCCAGCACCGTCACCGGCCCCGCCGCCTGCCGCTGCTCCAGCAGCCACAGCATCAGCGCATGTTTGACGATGTCAGCGAAATTTCCGGCGTGAAAACTGTGGCGATAATTCATCCCCCTGCCTCCCCCTCGCTGCCCGCACGGTCAAGTAAAACCATGACGGGAATTTAAGTTGATCTGCCTGGAGAACATCGATTTACAGCCTGCCTCTCAACAGGAACCACACCGTGAACATCTCCAACACCTTTATGCGCCTCGGCGTTCTCACCCTGATCGGCGGCATGGCCCTGGGCATGTGGATGGGGCCCAACCAGAATTTCACCCTCCGTCCCGTCCATGCCCATGTGAACCTGCTCGGCTTCGTCGCGATGATGCTGTTCGGCCTGTTCTACCGGGCCTTCCCCGAGGCTGCCCGCAGCAAGCTCGCCATCGGGCATTTCACCCTTTACGTCCTCGGCTTCGTCGTCCTCGTGCCGGCCCTGACCGTGCTGGTGCTGGGCAACCCCGCCGTGGCCCCGATCCTGCCCCTGGCCGAAATCGCCCTGGTCGTGTCGGTGTTGCTGTTCACCGTGATCGTGTTCCGAAGCACATCAGCCAAGGCGGCCCTCGCGGACGCCTGACGACGACCGGCGGCGACCGGCGGCGGTCGCCGCCAAACTCGTCAGTCAGGATCCCAGTCCAGGATCACCTTGCCGGACTGCCCCGACTTCATCGCGGCAAAGCCGTCGCGATACTGGTCATACGGCAAGCGGTGGGTGATCAGCGGTTGCAGGTCCAGACCGGCCTTCAGCAGGCCCAGCATCTTGCGCCAGGTGGTGAACATCTCGCGCCCGTAGACGCCCTTGATGGTCAACGCCTTCAGGATGATCGTGCCCCAGTCGGTTTCCATCGGCTTCGACGGAATACCCAGCATGGCCATGCCGCCGCCCATGATCAGGGTGTCGACGCACTGTTTGAAGGCGACGGGCGAGCCGGACATCTCGAGCGCCACGTCAAAGCCGACCTTCATGCCCAGCTCGTGGATCACGTCGTGCAGGTCTTCCCTGGTCGTATTTACCGTGCGCACGCCCGGTGCGACCTTCTGCGCCAGCTCCAGGCGGTAGTCATTGATATCGGTCAGCACCACGGTCCGGGCCCCGGCGTGACGGGCGACGGCGGCAGCCATCATGCCGATCGGTCCCGCGCCGGTGACCAGCACGTCCTCGCCCAACAGGTCGAACTGTTGCGCCGTGTGCACGGCATTGCCGAACGGATCCAGCATCGCGCCGATCTCATAGGGCACCTCGTCCGGCAGCTCGATGACGTTGAAGGCCGGGGCCACCACGAATTCGGCGAACGCGCCCTGACGATTGACGCCGATGCCGCGGGTGTCGGGGTCGAGGTGGAAATGACCGGCGCGGGCGGCCTCGGAATTCAGGTCGATGACATGGCCCTCGGCCGACACCCGCTGGCCGACCTTGAGGCGACGGTCGACGTCCTTGCCGATAGCCACGATCTCGCCGGCGAACTCATGCCCGGTGATCATCGGCATCGGCACATTTTTCTGGGACCACTCATCCCAGTTCCAGATGTGGATGTCCGTGCCGCAGACGGCGGTGCGGTGCACCCGGATCAGCACCTCTTCGGGACCGGCGACCGGAATCGGGGCCTCGATCAGATCGAGCCCTTCGGTCGGCGAGGTCTTGGCCAGGGCCTTCATCATGTCAGCCATCAGATGACTCCCAGTTCGCGACCGGCCGTGGTGAAGGCCGCAACGGTTTGATCGATATGGTCGAAAGTATGGGCCGCCGACATTTGCGTCCGGATCCGCGCCGCGCCGCGTGGCACGACCGGGAAGGAGAAGCCGATCACATAGACACCCAGCTCCAGCAATCGCGCCGCCAGGGTCTGGGCCAGTTTGGCGTCGCCCAGCATCACCGGAATGATCGGATGTTCCCCGGCCAGCAGGTCAAAGCCCGCCTCGGTCATCGCCGCGCGATAGCGGGCGGCATTGGCGGTCAGCCGGGTGCGCAGGGCGTCGCCCTCGTCGCCCCGGGCGATACGGATCGCCTCGAGGCTCGAACCACAGACCGCGGGGGCAAGGGCGTTGGAAAACAGATAGGGCCGGGCCCGCTGCTTCAGCAGGGCGACGACGTTCGCCTTCGCGCAGATGAATCCGCCCATGGCCCCGCCCAGTGCCTTGCCGAAGGTGCCGGTGACGAAATCCACCTCGACCCCGTGATGCGCATAGGATCCACGCCCCTGCGGACCTAGAAAGCCCGTCGCGTGGCAGTCGTCGACCATGATCAGGGCGTCGTATTTGTCCGCCAGCGCGCGGATATCCTGCAGCCTGGCGATATAGCCGTCCATCGAGAAGGCCCCGTCGGTGGCGATGACGATATTGCGCGCCCCGTCGGCCCGGGCCTCCTTCAGCCGGCTCTCCAGCTCGTCCATGTCGGAGTTGGCGAAGCGATAGCGTTTGGCCTTGCACAGCCGCACGCCGTCGATGATCGACGCATGGTTCAGGCTGTCGGAGACAATGGCGTCCTCGGCCCCGAACAGGGGTTCGAAGATTCCGCCGTTGGCGTCGAAGGCGGCGGCGAACAGGATGGTGTCCTCAAAGCCGAGATAGTCGGCGATGGCGCGTTCCAGCGTCTTGTGAATCTCCAGCGTGCCGCAGATGAACCGCACCGAGGCCGTACCCGCGCCCCAGCGTTCCTGCGCCGCGATCCCCGCCTGCACCACCCGCTCATCGCCGGCGAGGCCGAGATAGTTGTTGGCGCAGAAATTCAGCACCTGCCGACCGCCGACCTCGATCACCGGACCCTGACGGGAGGTGATCACCCGTTCAGGCTTGGTCAGCCCCTGGGCGTCGATGTCGATCAGTTCCGCGGTAATGCGGTCATAAAAGCTGGTGGTCATGGGGCCTCGGTCGGCAGTTAAGGCGGCGGATTACGCGGTTTTCGTCGGCGGTTCCAGCGTTGCGGCTGCCGGAAGTCCGAAGCCGGGTGGACGCCGCCTCCGCTTTCGCAGGGGGGCAGCGGGGCCGGCCGTGTAACGATCTGACCGCCCGAAGGCTCCCGGACGGTCGCCGACGGCACCGGAATCAAAAAAACCCCACAGCCTGGGCCATGGGGTTCTGAACTTTGGGTGCGGGAG
>CAXBHG010000125.1:0-6261 GCA_963975385.1 uncultured Brevundimonas sp. | reverse complement strand
CGCCGTTGTGCTGCAGGACCATGCCGGGCTTGATGGTGTTGCCGTTGATTTTCATCGGTGTCTCGGAAGGATTGGGCGCAGCCTGCGACGGCGCGCGAACGGGCGCAGTCCGTAGAGGATGCCGTGCCATCCGGCAAGACGGCGGGCGATCAGTGATCTGACGGGGTCGTCTCTGCCGGCCGGTCCTCGAGGCGATTGGCCAGTCGCTCCCCGCCGCCGATCGGGGCCGGGACGGGCCGGGACGGGGCGGGGCGGGGCGTCAGTGCCCGGCGATCACCCCGGGTCGTCGTCCGGCACGGCCAGATCGGCCGGGTCAGGGTCGTAGTCCAGCAGGTCGCCGGGGCGGCAGCCCAGGGCGGCACAGAGGCGGGCCAGGGTGCTGAAGCGGATGCCCTTGACCTTGCCCGAGCGGAACAGGGACAGCTGGGTCTCGCTGAGGCCGATTTCCGCCGCCAGATCCCGGGCCTTGAGCCCTTTTTTGACGATCAGGGCGTCGAGGGTCACGCGGACCGGCATCAGACCATCTCGTCCAGCTCGGCCTGGATGTGGCCGGCCTGTTCGACGACGCCCGCCAGCAGGAACAGGGCCCCGCCGATCATGCCCAGGGTCATGCCGGGCACGTCGAACCAGGCCCAGCCGCCGCGGCCGCCCTCGATGATGCGGATCAGGTTGGTGACGCCGAAGACGCTGAGCAGGCCGCCGAAGCCCAGGGACAGGCCGACCCGGCGCAGGGCGCTGACCAGGGTCGGCTGGATCAGACGGCCCTTCGCCAGCTGCCCCATGGCCGAACCGATCGACCAGACAGCGAACAGATAAAAGACCGTGGGCAGGACGCGAATAACCTCCGTCCGCCACAGGGACGGGGTTCCGGCATAGTCGCCCCGGGCCATCAGAATGCCGGGGGCCACCAGATACATCAGCACCAGCAGGGTGCCGACGCTGGTCACCATGAAGACGGCCAGCCAGCGGAACTGCCCGCACAGGGAACGGAATCGGGTCAGGTCGGTCCGGTTCATGCGGGGCTCCAAATCTGTCTGATCTTTAATCTTGACTTAAAGATGCGGGGTTTGCAACTTTATCTAAGAGTTAAACAGAACGAGGCCGCAGCCATGAGTGCCGCCATCGAAACCCGGAACCTGACCCGCCGCTTCGGTCGCCATCTCGCGGTCGACGCCGTGTCGATGTCGGTGCCGGACAAGGCTGTCTACGGCTTTCTCGGGCGCAACGGCGCGGGCAAGACGACGACACTGAAGATGCTGCTGGGCCTGATCCGGCCCGGCGCGGGAACGGCCCGGGTCGCGGGGATCGACGTCAGCCGTGACCGCATCGGGGCCGCCCGCCGGGTCGGGGCCCTGCTGGACGCGCACGGCTTCTACGGCAATCTGACCGGGCGCGAGAACCTGGACCTGACCCGCACCCTGTTGGGGCTGCCCGCCAGCGAGATCGACCGGGTGCTGGAGGTGGTCGAGATGGCCGAACCGGCCCGCCGCCGGGTCTCGGACTTCTCGCTCGGCATGCGCCAGAGACTGGGGCTGGCGCGCGCCCTGTTGGGGGCCCCGGCGGTGCTGGTGCTGGACGAGCCGACGAACGGGCTGGATCCGGACGGTATCGCCGATATGCGCCGCTTCCTGAAGGCCCTGCCGGAGCGCACCGGGGCCACCGTCCTGCTGTCCAGCCATCTGCTGGGTGAGATCGAACAGACCGCCAGCCATATCGGCATCATCCACGAGGGGCGGCTGGTGCTGGAAGGGGAACTGGCCCGGCTGAAGGCGGACCTGGCCCCCGAGATCGCGCTGCGGGTCGACGACCCGGCGCGGGCTGCGGCCGTTCTGCGCGGCCGCGACCTGACCCTGTCGGAGCAGGGCGGCGCGCTGATCGCGCAGCTTCGGCGCGGCGAGGATCACGACCGCGTCTGCGCCGATCTGAACCGCGCCCTGGTCGAGGCCGGGGTCGCGGTCTTCGCCCTCGCGCCCCGGGCCCGCTCGCTGGAGGGCATCTATCGACAGGTGTCATCGCCGACACCCGCCCGCCCCGAACCGGAGTTCGTCTGATGCTGACCGTCCTGTCCGTCGAGCTGCGCAAGCTCAACCGGTCCCTGGCCCTGCTACTGGCGCTGGCGGCCCCGTCGCTGATCGGCATCTTCATCTTCTTCAACATGATGCGCGGCAAGGCGGCCCAGCCGTGGGAGATGTGGCTGGGCAGTTCGACCGCCATCTGGGCCTTCTTCATGCTGCCGATGAGCGTCACCGCCCTGACCGCCCTGGTCGCCCATATGGAGCACGGGCCGCGGTCCTGGGATCACCTGCGCGCCCTGCCGCTGCCGCGCTGGCAGATCTATGCCGCCAAGGCCGCCTGTGTCCTCGGCCTGGTGGCGGCCATGAGCCTGCTCAATCTGGCGATCACCTATGGGGCGGTCTCGGCGGCGGCGGCGATCAAGCCGGTGCTGGCCCCGGCCGGTGATCCCGATTTGACCGCGGCCCTGTTGCTGCTGGGCAGGGTCTGGCTGGCCGGCTTGCTGATGGTGGCCCTGCAGTTCTGGACCGCGCTGCGCTTCGCCAGCTTCGTGCCTGCCCTGACGCTGGGCATCGGCGGCACCTTCTTCGCCGTGGTGGCGACGGCGGCGAAGGCGGGCGTCTTCTTCCCCTGGCAGATGCCGGTCAACATGCTGGCGCAGGAGGCGTGGCGGGTGAACACCGCCCTCGGGCTGGGCGGCGGTCTGGGCCTCATCGTGCTGATCCTCGCGGTGGCCCATCTGGCCCGCCGCGAGGTGCTCTGATCAGTTCCCCGTCGCGCTCCTGTCCGGGGCGATCTCGGTCATGGCTGACTGCAGATAGTTCTGCTCACCCAGCTGTTCGATCAGCCTGGTCTGGGCCTCGAGGAAGTCGATGTGCTCCTCTGTGTCGTTGAGGATACGCATCAGCAGGTCGCGGCTGACATAGTCCTTGGCCGCCTCGCACTGGGCCACGCCGGCGATCAGGGTGTCGCGCCCGCCCAGCTCCAGCGCCAGATCGGCCCCGAGGCATTCAAAGGCGGTCTCGCCGATCTTGAGTTTGTGCAGGTCCTGCATGTTCGGCAGGCCGTCGAGGAACAGCACCCGCTTGATCAGCATGTCGGCGTGTTTCATCTCGCCGATCGATTCGTCATAGATGATCTGGCCGAGGTGTTTCAGACCCCAGCTTTCGAACATGCGGGCATGCAGGAAATACTGGTTGACCGCCGTCAGCTCGTTGGTCAGCACCGCATTGAGGGTGCGAATGATCGCGGGGTCGCCCTTCATGGTCTTCGCCTTGCTATTCGGCGGCCAGAGCGAACGCCTCCTGGCTGTCCTGAATCATCTGCCGCATCTCGCACACACATTTAGCACACTGGGCGGCACATTGGTTTGTTGCGAATATTTCGCGCGGGCGGGTGGCCCCGGCCTCGATGGCGAAGGCGACGTCACGCTGGCGCAGGCCGTTGCAGTTGCAGACGTACACGAAAGGCGAATCCCGTGAGGCGTTGATAATGGTTCTCTATAGCACCGATAAAGGCGATTGCAAATCGTTCGCATTGCGGTCCGGCCGTTGACGTGGACCGCCGATTGTCCCAGCGAGAGCCATGGCCCGCACCCCGCAGATTCCGTCCCGTCCGCCCTGTCGCCTGTATCTGATCACCCCGCCGGCGGTCCCGGATCTCGAGGCCTTCGCGACGGCGCTGGACGCGGCACTGGGAGGGGGCGATGTGGCCGCGCTGCAGGTCCGGCTCAAGGACGTCGACGACGTGACGGTGCTGGCGGCGGTGGACCGGCTGGGGCCGATTGCCGACCGTCATGGGGTGGCACTGATCCTCAATGATCGTCCTGACCTTGCGGTCCGCGCCGGCTGTGACGGGGTTCATCTGGGTCAGGGCGACGCATCGGTGGCCGAGGCCCGGCGACTGATGGGACCGGACGCCATGATCGGCGTCACCTGCCACGACAGCCGTGAACTGGCCATGGACGCCGCCGATGCCGGGGCGGACTATGTCGCCTTCGGAGCCTTCTTTCCGACAGCGACCAAGCTGACGACCCACCGTCCCGATGCGGAAATCCTGACCATCTGGCAGGAGACAGTCGAAATCCCCTGCGTGGCCATCGGCGGGATCACGGCGGCCAATGCCGGGGCCCTGGCGCGGGCGGGCGCGGATTTCGTGGCGGTCAGCGCTGCGGTCTGGGCGCATCCGCAAGGGCCGGCCGCGGCGGTCGCGGAGCTGAATGCGGTTTTGGCCACGAACCCCTGAATTTCAGGGGATATTAGTGAAGCTTGTGCAGTGTGGCGGCCTGTATACGAGTGCCGAGACCTGACCAGATGACTGCCAGCCCCGCGGCCCAGCCCGCCGAACCTGCTCGAGAGGAGCCGGTTGCACCCCGTCCTGCCGTCTCCGGGCGGAGTAGTGCGGCCGCCTTCTTCAACGAGCCGATCGCGCCGGTTATCGCGACGGTCGGGGTGGTCATCCTCATTGTTCTGGCAATCGAATTCTCCCGCTCGGCGGGTCTGGTCGCCGCCCTGTGGGGGGCCGGAGGGCTGGCGGTCGTCGTCTGGCTGAGAAACGCTCGCGGGCCGATGTACGATCTCTGCTTCGGTAGCCTGATCACGGTGGGGGTCATGGCCGGCGAATTCCTGGCCGGAAATTCGAGCCAGCTGTCGATCCTGTTCACCGTGGCCAATATGATCGAGATCGTCGGGGCGGTGCTGCTGGCCCGGCGGTTCGCGCCGAACCTGAACCTGTCCAGCGTGGAGGGGGCCTGTCGCTTCCTGATCAGCGCCGCCGTCCTGGCCCCGATCCCGGCCGGCGCGTTCGTTTCCATCGCCCTCGGCATCCTGACCGGGGCCAATTTCGGCTATTCGTTCGGCACCTGGTGGCTGGGTCATGCGATGGGGATCGCCGTCATCGGGGCCTTCGGCCTGGCCCTGACCCGGCAGAATCTGGCGGGTCTGGCGCGTCCGGTGAAGATTGTGGAGGCCGTGATCCTGCTGGGTCTGCTGACCGGCGTGGCCACAGCCATCTTCTCCCGGCTGAGCCTGCCGTTGGGCTTTGTCGTGCTGCCGATCCTGCTGGTCATTGCGGTGCGGTTGCGGATTCTGGGCGTGACCGCCGCCCTGCTGATCGTGACCATCCTGGCGGTCGGCGGCAGCATGGCCGGTTTCGGTCCCTATGCGGTGCGGTTCGAGGGGGCGGACCGGGCCCTGATGGCGCAAATGCTGGTCTTGCTGGGCTATCTGCCGGTGTTGCTGGTTGCCTCCCTGCTGGAAGAGCGTGACCGGCTGGCCGCCCGGGCAAGGGCGGGGCAGGCGCGGGCCGAGCGCGCCTCCGAGGCCAAGTCGCGGCTGCTGGCCAATGTGGCGCATGAGGTCAAGAGTCCGGTCGGCGGCATCATCGGTATTGGCGAGCTGTGGCAGACCGGACAGTTGGGGCCGATCACCCCGGTTCAGTCCGAGATGGCCGAAATGCTGGTCAAGACCGCGCGTCAGGTCGAGGCCCTGTCCCATGACCTGCTGGACGTCGCCCGGGCCGAATCCGGCTCGGTCAAGGTCGAGCTGCGCCCCACTGACGTGCGCGGCGTTCTTGAAGACGTCCGCCGCGCCATGGCCCTGCGGCCCGAGTCCCGGACCATGACCCTGGAGCTGGTCTGCCAGGGTGACGGACTGGTGGCCCTTGCCGATTCCCAACGCCTGGCCCAGGTGGTCGCCAACCTGGGGTCGAACGCCGTCAAATACGGGGCCGCTGCCGGGACCGTCGTGTTCCGGGCCTGCCGGGTCCATGATATCGTCCGGATCGAGGTCATCGACAACGGGCCCGGCCTGTCCGCCGACAAGCAGGCGCAGCTGTTCGAACCGTTCAACCGGCTGGGGCTGGAGCGCTCAGCGGTCGAGGGGCACGGCATCGGCCTGGCCCTGGCCAAGCGGCTGACCGAATTGCAGGGGGGGACCATCGGCGTCACCTCCGAACCCGGGCACGGGGCTACCTTCTGGGTTGAGCTCCCGGCGGCCTGACCTCTCCTGAACGCACGCTGCCGCCTTGCGATCGCCCTGATACGGCGCGATGGTCAGGCCATGAAAACTTCCGTCCCTGCCTGCGTCGTCATCCTGACATTGCTCGCCACCCCGGTGGCGGCGCAGTCCGGGGAGGCGACCGCCTCGCCGCCCCAGACCCCCTCGGCCACTGACCTGACCCGGGCCCTGAACGGCGGGCCACCCTTTGTTGCGCCCACGCCGGCCGCGACGCCTGCGCGGACACCTGCGC
>CAXBHG010000124.1:0-6278 GCA_963975385.1 uncultured Brevundimonas sp. | reverse complement strand
GCCGCGGCCAACGCCGAGCGGACCGGGGCCGAAGCCCGCCGCAACGCCGCCCTCGCCGCCGCTATCCGGCGGACGCGTGACGCCCAGGCCGCGCTTCGCACGGCTGAGGCGCAACTCGCCTTCCTTGAAAACCAGGCCGAACCCGAGGCGATCGAAGCCGTACGCATCGCTCGCGAAGGCTTCTCGGCCGGCCGCTTCACCCTGCTGGACGTGCTGGACGCCGAAGAGGCGCTCAACACCGTTCAGGCCGCCATGATCACCGCCGAGCTGGAGCGGGCGCAAGCCGTCGCCGCCCTGACCCGCGCCTCCGAAACCGAAGGATCCGCCCGATGAAGAGATTGACCAACACGCAACGCCTCCTGGCGGGCGCGGCCGCGACGGTCCTGGTTCTGGGCGGCGGTTACGCCGTCTGGAGCATGACCCGCGGTGCGGACGCCGCACCGGAAGCCGCCGCCGGGGCTGAGGAGTCCCACGGTGCCGGCGAGGCCCTGGAAATGGACGCCGCCCGCATTCAGGCGGCCGGCATCGTCCTGGCACCCGTCGGCAGCGGTTCGCTCAGCGCCGAGATCGTGGCCCAGGGCACCGTCGCGGGGACGCCCAGGGGCGAGGCCGTTCTGGCGGCCCGCGCCGACGGGGTGATCACCGGCGTCTCGCTTCGCCTCGGCGACAGCGTCCGCGCGGGCCAGACCGTCGCGCTTATCGAGAGCCGCGAAGCCTCCGCGATCGCCGCCGAACGGGCGACGGCCCAGGCCCGGCTGACCGCGGCCCGGCAGGCTCTGGCCCGTGAGCAGCGCCTGTTCGACGCCCAGATTACCGCCCGGCAGGATCTGGAAGCGGCCCAGACCGTCCTGGCGGAAGCCGAGGCGGAGGCGCGGCGCACCTCATCCGCCGCCGCCGCCGCGCGGGTCTCCGGCGACGGCCGCAGTACGGGCGTCGTCAGCCCGATCAGTGGCCGGGTGACCGTCTCCAACGCGACCTTGGGCGCCTTCGTGAGCGCCGGCACCGAACTGTTCCGCGTGGCCAACTCCAGCGAGATCCAGATCCAGGCAGCGGTCTCCGCCGATGACGCCAACCGCATTGCGCCGGGTGACCGGGCCTCCATCACCCTGCCCGAAGGGGAGGTACAGGCCACGGTGCGATCGATCACGCCGGGCGTGGATGCGCAAAGCCGCGCCGCCACCGTTCTGCTCAATGTGTCCGGGGTCGGGGGCTTGCGTCCCGGTCAGGCGATCGCCGTAAGAATCTTCACACGCGACGCCCGGACGACCGACGGCGTCTCGGTGCCCGAGGAAGCCATCCAGACCGTCGAGGGCCAGGAGGTGGTGTTCGTGCGGTCCGCCTCCGGCTTTACGGCCGTGCCGGTCATTGTCGGCCAGCGCAGCGCCGGACGGGCCCAGATCACATCCGGGCTCCGGGCCGGTCAGACGGTGGCGACCCGCAACGCCTTCCTGCTGAAGGCCGCGCTGGGTGCCGGCGAAGTGGAGCACTAGCTCATGATCGCCAACCTCATGGCCCTGTCGGTACGGGCGCGATGGATCATCATCGCCCTCGTGCTGGTCGTCTCCACCTACGGCGCCTGGCAGTTGACCCAACTGCCGATCGACGCCGTGCCCGACATCACCAACAACCAGGTGCAGATCAACACCTCCGACGCCTCGCTCTCGCCCGTCGAGATCGAGAAACGCGTCACCTTCCCGGTCGAGACCGCCATGGCCGGTATTCCCGGCCTGCAATCGACCCGATCCCTGTCGCGCAACGGCTTCTCCCAGGTCACCGTGATCTTCGACGAGAATGTCGACCTGTATTTCGCGCGCCAGCAGGTTAGCGAACGCCTCGTCCAGGCCCAGGAAAGCTTGCCGGCCGGAGTCCAGCCCCAGATCGGGCCTGTCACCACGGGCCTGGGCGAAGTCTTTATGTACGCCATCGACTACGAGAACCCGGGCGGTCGCGGCGCGACTGTGCGCAACGGTCAGCCGGGTTGGCAATCCGATGGGTCGTTCCTGACGCCCGAGGGCGACCGGCTGACTGACGACGTCTCCCGCGCGGCCTATCTGAGGACCGTGCAGGACTGGATCATCGCGCCGCAGCTGCGGACGGTGAACGGCGTCGCCGGCGTCGACACCATCGGCGGCTTCGAGAAACAGTATGTGGTCGAACCGGACCCCACACGCCTGGCCCAGTACGGCGTGTCCTACAGCGAGCTGGCGGAAGGGCTGGAAGCGGCCAACCTTTCGGTCGGCGCCAATTTCGTCGAACGCGGGGGAGAGGCCTATCTGGTGCGCGCCGACGCGCGCATCCGCAGCCTCAGCCAGATCGAGGAGGCCATCGTCGCCACGCGCGGCGGCGTTCCCGTCGCCGTGCGCGATATCGCCACGGTGCGTCTCGGCGGCGATCTGCGGACCGGCGGAGCGACCATGAACGGCCACGAGGTCGTCATCGGCACCACCCTGATGTTGATCGGGGAGAACAGCCGTACCGTCGCGCGCTCGGTCGGCGAACAGCTGGAAGCGACCGTTCGATCCCTGCCGCCGGGGATCAAGGTCACCCCGGTTCTGGACCGCTCCAAGCTCGTCAACGCCACGATCGCTACCGTTCAGCGCAACCTGATCGAGGGCGCCATCCTGGTCGCCATCGCCCTGTTCCTGCTGCTCGGCAATGTCCGCGCCGCCCTGATCGCGGTGGCGATCATCCCGATCTCCTTCTTCATGACCGCCATCGGCATGAACTACCTGGGGGTGTCGGGAAACCTGATGAGTCTCGGCGCGCTCGATTTCGGCCTCATCGTCGACGGCTCGGTGATCATCATCGAGAACTGCCTGAGACGACTGTCCGAACGCCAGCATCACGAAGGCCGTTTGCTCAGCCTGCGTGAACGGCTCGAGGAAACCACCATCGCCACCCAGGAGATGATCAAGCCCACGGTCTACGGCCAGGCCATCATCCTGCTGGTCTTCGCGCCGCTGCTGACCTTCCAGGGCGTTGAAGGCAAGACCTTCTCACCCATGGCCATCACCCTGATGCTGGCCCTGGTCGCCGCCTTCATCCTGTCCATCACCTTCATCCCGGCCATGGTCGCCCTGGTGATGCGCAACAAGGTCTCCGAAAAGGACGTGTTCGTCATCCGCTGGATCAAGGCGAAATACGAACCCGTGTTGCACCGGGCCGTGGCCCGCCCCTGGCCGTTTGTCGGCGGCGGTCTGGCCCTGTTCGCCGTGGCGGGGGTGATCTTCACCATGCTCGGCCAGGAGTTCATCCCGACGCTTGATGAACGCAATCTGGCGATGGCTTCCCAGCGCGTGCCGTCGACGGCGGTTGAGCAGTCCATCCGGATGCAGCTCGGTGTCGAGAGGGCTGTAACCGCCTTGCCCGAGGTCGAGGTCATGTTCTCCAAGACCGGCACCGCCGAGGTCGCCACCGATCCCATGCCGCCCAACATCTCTGACGGCTTCATCATCCTGAAGCCCCAGGATCAATGGCCGGAGGGCGTCGACAACAAGGAAGACGTGATCGAACGGGTGGAGGCTGCGGCCAACGCCCAGGTGGGGCAAGGCTATGAGCTCAGCCAGCCGATCGAACTGCGGTTCAACGAACTGATCGCCGGCGTGCGTGGCGACGTGGCCATCAAGATCTATGGCGACGATCTCGACAAGCTGACCGCCACCGCCAACCAGATCGCGGCGCAGTTGAACGCCACGCCGGGCGCGGCCGACGTCAAGGTCGAACAGACCGACGGCGCGCCGTCGCTGGATGTGACCTTCGACCGACCCGCCATCGCGCGCTTCGGTCTGACCGTGGAGGAGGTGGCCGATACGGTCGCCGCCGCCATGGGCGGTCGCGAGGCCGGGCAGCTGTTCGAAGGCGATCGCCGCTTCGATGTGGTGGTCAGGGTGCCCGGCGCCAGTCGCAATGATCTCGACGCCATCGGCGCGATCCCGGTCATGCTGCCTGAACAGGAAGGTCGAACCCGCAGCTCCGTACCCTTGCGTCAGGTGGCGTCGTTCAACTTCACGGAGGGCTTGAACCAGATCAGCCGTGAGAACGGCAAGCGCCGTGTTGTGGTCCAGGCCAATGTGCGCGGCCGGGACGTGGGATCGTTCGTCAGGGAAGCCATGCCCAGGGTCGAGGCCGTCGCTCTGCCGGCCGGCTCCTGGATCGAATGGGGCGGCCAGTTCCAGAACCTCAAGGCGGCCTCCGACCGTCTGTCGCTGGTGGTGCCGATCTGCTTCCTGGCCATCTTCGCGGTGCTGTTCCTCGCGGTCGGCACATTCGGGCGCGCGGTGGCGGTCTTCCTGACCGTGCCTCTGGGTCTCGCCGGCGGGGTCTTCGCCCTGGCTCTTACCGGCATCTCCTTCTCGGTATCGGCGGCGGTGGGCTTCATCTGCCTGGCCGGGGTGGCGGTGTTGAACGGCCTGGTGGTCATGTCGTCGATCCGGCAACGGCTCGATGACGGCATGGAGCTATCCCGCTCCATCATCGAGGGCTGCATGGAACGGGTGCGACCGGTCATCATGACCGGTCTGGTGCCCGCCATCGGCTTCGTGCCCATGGCCCTGGCTCACGGCACGGGCGCCGAGGTGCAGAAACCCCTGGCCATGGTCGTCATCGGCGGCCTGGTCACCGCGACCCTGCTGACCTTGCTGGTCCTGCCGGCCATGAGCCGGCTGGTCCTCGGCCTCACCGAGGGGCGACGTCCCAAACCCACCGACATGCCGGCCATCGAGCCGGTCCCGGCGGAATAGTCCCGGTCCCCGCCGTCGTCCCGGCGGCGGGGATTCCCCATTCAAGGAGGCGACCATGCCTGACCCGATCAAACTGATGCGACTCTACACCGATGAGGCCGCCTATTTCGGCGACCGCAAGGTCTTCGAAATCGTGACCGAACGCGCCCAGGCGGCCGGCCTGGCGGGCGCGACGGTCCTGCGAGCCCTCGTGGGTTTCGGCCACACGCCCCACCTTCATCGCCGCCATCTGCTCGACGACGACCAGTCCCTGATCGTCGAACTGCTCGACCGCGAATCCAGGCTCAGGGCGTTTCTGGAAACCCTGTCCGATCTCGAACACCTCGGCCCCGTCACTCTTGAGGCCGTGGAGGTCCTGCGCTGGCCGGAACCCACGCCGGCAGACGCCCGTCAGGAGACCGTTGAATGACGTCCGAGGATATCGCGCGGCCGAAGAGCGAAGCCCATGCCGAAGGGGCGGGTGGCGGCCACGAACATGGCCACGGGGGCGTTCTGGGTCCCAACACCGAGGTGATTTTCGCCCTGGCTTCCGGCGGAGCCCTGGGCCTGGGCTTCGCCCTCGAAAAACTGGCGGCGGGCGTTCCGGACTGGGGCCCGCTCGCGCTCTACCTCATCGCCTACGGCTTCGGCGGTCTCTTCACCGTCCGTGAAGCGTTCGAGAACCTCCGGCAGAAGCGGTTCGAGATCGACACCCTCATGCTCGTCGCCGCGGCGGGCGCGGCGGCGCTCGGCGCGTGGGCGGAGGGAGCCCTTCTGTTGTTCCTGTTCAGCATCGGCCATGCCCTTGAAAACTACGCCATGGGGCGGGCCAGGCGTGCGATCGAGGCCCTGGCTGAACTGGCGCCCCGAACCGCCCATGTGCGGCGTGACGGGCAGGTCGTCGAACTTCCGGTCGAGGATCTGCGGGTCGGCGACACCGTGGTGGTTCGTCCGAACGAACGGCTTCCGGCCGACGGCTTCGTCGTGGAAGGAACGACGAGCATCAATCAGGCGCCGGTCACCGGCGAGAGCATGCCGGTCGACAAGCAGCCGGTCGCGGACGCGGCCGCCGCCCGCGCCCGGCCGGCCCAGGTTGGACCGGGGTCCCTGGTCTTCGCGGGCACCATCAACGGCGCCGGCGCCATCGAGATCGAGACGACCCGCAAATCGAGCGACACCACCCTGGCCAAGGTGGTGCGGATGGTGAGTGAGGCCGAGACGCAGAAGTCGCCGACGCAGCGCTTCACGGACCGGTTCGAGCGCATCTTCGTGCCGCTGGTGTTGGCGCTGGCCTTCGTGCTGCTGTTCGCCTGGGTGGTGGTCGACGAACCGTTCCGCGACAGCTTCTACCGGTCCATGGCCGTGCTGGTCGCGGCCAGCCCCTGCGCGCTTGCCATCGCCACCCCCAGCGCCGTCCTGTCCGGTGTGGCGCGCGCCGCGCGCGCCGGTGTTCTGATCAAGGGCGGCGCACCGCTGGAGAATCTCGGCTCGCTCAATGCGATCGCGTTCGACAAGACCGGCACCCTGACCGAGGGCCGGCCTCGCATCACCGAGGTCATG
>CAXBHG010000123.1:0-6288 GCA_963975385.1 uncultured Brevundimonas sp. | reverse complement strand
AGGGCGGCCACCGCGTCCGGCTCGCCATGGGCCAGGAAGACCTTGCCGGCGATCGGTTCGCGGGCCTGCAACCAGGCCACCAGCCCCGGGGCGTCGGCATGGCCCGAATAGACGTCCAGGGTACGGATCCGGGCATGGACGCGGATATCGGCCCCCTGGATGCGCACCTGGGCGGGCGAGGCCATCAACAGCCGGCCGAGGGTGCCCGCGGCCTGGAAGCCGGTGATCAGCAGGGTGGTCTCGCGTCGCCACAGCAGCCGCTTCAGATGTTTGCGAATCCGGCCCGCGTCGCACATGCCGCTGCCGGCCAGGATCACATGCCAGTCACGCAGCCGGTCCAGACGGTCGCTCTCCTGATAGCGCCGCAGATAGTGCAGCCGGGGCGCGTGCCGCAGCACCCGGTAGGGATTTTCCGAGGCGTCGATGTTCCAGCCGCGCTGCAGGAAGACGTCGGTCGCCTCGATGGCCAGCGGCGAGTCCAGATAGATGTCGCCGGCCAGGTCGGGCTCGGCCTCCATCACCGCCAGCAGGTCCATGATCAGTTCCTGGGCCCGGCCGACGGCGAAGGTGGGCATCAGCAGCGGCCCCCCGGCGGCCCTGGCCTGACGCAGTTCTTCGGCCAGGGCGGCGCGACGCCCGGCCAGGTCGAGGTCGACGCGCTCACGGTCGCCATAGGTGGACTCGAGAACCAGGTGGTCGACCCCGGCCGGCCCGTCCGGGGCGGGCAGGAAGGGCTGGTGACCCGAGCCGAGGTCGCCGGAAAACAACAGCCGCACGGGCACGCCGTCATCCTCGATGACCAGTTCGACCGAGGCGGCCCCCAGCAGGTGACCGGCGGGCCAGTAGCGGGCCGTGATCCCGGGCACGATCTCGACCTCCTCATTGAATTTCACCGTCTCGAACAGGCGCAGGGTCGGCTCGACATCCGCGCTGGAATAGATCGGCTCGACCCGCGGCAGACCGCGCCGTTCGTTGCGGCGGTTCAGATGGGCGACGTCCCCCTCCTGGATTCCGGCCGAGTCCTCCAGCATCACGGCGCACAGGTCCCGGGTCGGCCGGGTGGCATGGATCGGGCCGCGATAACCGGCCCGCACCAGCTTGGGCAGCAGGCCCGAATGGTCGATGTGGGCATGGGTCAGGAAGACGCCGTCGATGTCGCGGGCCTCAAACGGAAAGTCTCCATGATTCAGGGCCTTCAGCGTCTTGGGGCCCTGGAACAGGCCGCAGTCGACCAGGAAGCGGCCGTGGTCGGTCTGCAGCAGGGCGCAGAATCCGGTCACGCAGCCGGCGGCACCGTGGAAGGTCAGGGACAGGCTCATCGGGCGGGCGCTCCAGCAGGATTACCGTGGGCGAAGGCTACCCAGACGGCGGCGGCGGCGAGTCCCAGGGCCAGGCCCCGGCGCAGGGCCTTGCGGGCCGGGTCCGACAGGCGGGTGGCGGCCCCGTCGGTCCCGAGGACGATCGACAGGTGGACGGCTATGCTGATCAGGATGTGGGTGCCGCCCAGGATCACCATCTGGGTCCGCGTGGGGGCGAAGCCCGGCTGGATGAATCCGGGCAGGATCACGACATAGAACAGGGCCGCCTTGGGGTTGAGGACATTGGCGATGATCCCGCGCAACACCTGGCGACTGGCGGCAAAGGGGATGATCGGGACCTTCGGACCGGTCGCGCGCGGCGGCAGCAGCCCCTCGATCGCCAGCCACAACATATAGCCGACTCCGGCCCATTTCAGCGCCCACAGGACCGTCGGCGAGGCCAGGGGCGTCCGGGTCAGGCCATAGATCGACACGGCCAGATAGAGGCTGAGACCGATGGTGATACCGACGACGGTGAGCAGGCCGGCCATCCGGCCACGCGTCGTGGAGACCAGGGCGAGATAGCCCATATTGGGTCCCGGCGTGAGTTCGATCAGCACCATGGCCAGCAGGAAGGCCGGCAGAATTAACGGATCGACGGGCCAGACAGACGCAGCCGGCATCAGTGGGCGAGCAGCAGGCTGGGGCCGTCGACATCGTCGAGAAAGGCGCGCGTCGCCCCGCCGAGGATCGCCTCCCTGAGCCGCGAATGGCCCCAGGCCCCGGCCACCAACAGACCGACATCGTGGTCGCGTGTCCCCTTGATCAGGGCCTCGCCCGCCGACGGGCCGGTGACCGGAACGGGTCGACCGGTCCCGACTCCATGCAGGCGTAGCCAGTCATTGAGCTGGGTCATGCCCGTGGCCCCGTCCGGCTCGACCACGCCGCGGGCGGATTGCAGAAGCAGCAGGTCCGAGCCCATGGCGATCAACGGCAGGGCCGCGTGTACGGCCCGCCCGGCCTCAACACTGCCGTTCCAGGCAACCGCGACGCGTCCGGACAACCGGTCCGGTTTGCCCCGGGCGATCAGCACGGGCGCGCGCTGATCCAGCAGCACCTGACCCAGAACCCGGCCGTCGCGGCCCGGACCGCGCAGATAACCCTGACCAATGACCACCAGATCGGCCAGGACAAGGGCGCGCGCCAGGTCCTCGGCCGGCACGACGCCGTGCGGATGCACGACCATGCGCGGTCCCCCCTCGCCGTCGCCGTAGACCAGGTCGGCAGCCGCGGCTGCGCCACGGGCGGCGGCCTCGACCCGTCGCTGGCAGTCGCGCCGGTATTCGGACAGGGCATGTTTGACATCCGGCGACAGCGGGGCCCCCAGGGTCATGCCCAGGGCCATCAGATCGACCGCGGCATCCGGATGGATCGGCAGGACGTGGGCCACCGCCCCGTGCTGCACCGCCAGGGCGGCGGCAAAGGCCATCGTCTCGTCGTCCTCGGGGCCGCCGCCGGCCAGGGCCATGATGAGTTTGTAGCTCACGGTGATCGCTCCCGCAGTCCGCCCGGGTCCCTGGATGCCCGTGGCGTCAAACTGCGACCTCACGCCGGCGCAGGCATTGATCCAGATCAGCGCCGGCCGGGCCGCAGCCCCCGGACCATTTTTGCTTCAGGTCGAATCGACCTGAAACCGGAATAGGGTCCGGATTCAAACCGGAGCGAAATCGGGGCCGGGTTGGACCGCGTCCAGCTCAACCGGGTTCGCTCTAGAACAGTCGTGACACCCCGTCCGGACCGGCGACGTCACCGATCCCCTCGCCGACCGAGAAGGTCTGCGGGCGGCTGCGGCCGTCGGCCACGGCGACCGGGGCGATGATCAACGGCGCGACATGGATCACGGCAATCGACGCGCCGCTGGGACAATAGACATTCACATCGGGGTAGCGGGCCGCCACCAGCTTGTTGATGCCGGCGATCAGGTCCGGATCCCGCACCTCGGTGGCGCGACCGGCCAGGGACAGGCCGACGGCGTCGCCGCGGTCAGCCTCGCTGCGGATGGCGATCGAGACCCGCGGATCGGCCTGGATATTGGCCAGTTTCTGGCTGTCGCGGGCGACGCTCATATAGATGTTGAGACCGTCATTGACGTAGCCGACCGTGGTCACCTGCGGCCAGCCGTCCGGCCGGTTGACGCCGAGCGTCAGCAGGCGCTGGGAGTCCATCAGGGCCACGATCGCGGCCACGGCCCCGCCGTGGATGGGGGTGATGTCCGTGGTCATGGTGGTGTTCTCCCTCTGGCGACTGGCGGTCAGAACCGCGGGCTGTCCGGGGCGTCCGGGATTACGGGGTCCGGCTCAGACTGGCCCATATCGCCCTCGTCGAACAGGCGGAACTCATGCCAGACGCCGTTCAGGACGCCGAAGGCGACGGCCAGGCCGAGGCCGAGAATCCAGGCAAAATACCACATCAGATCAGGTCCTCGGTTTCGGTCAGTACAGGTCGGGATTGGTCTTGAGGGCGGCGGTGCTGGTCCGGCCCCACAGGACCTTATAGACCCAGGCAGTGTAGATCAGGATCACCGGCAGGAAGACGATCGTCACCCCCAGCATGATGAACAGGGTCAGATGGGTGGACGACGAATTCCACACCGTCAGGCTGGACGCCGGATCGATCGAACTGGGCAGGATGAACGGGAACATCGACAGGCCGACGGTGGAGATGATGCCGATCACCGACACGCCTGAACCGGCGAAGGCCAGGGGCTCGGACCGGCGCCACAGCCCGACCAGGGCGGCGACGACCCCGACCAGTCCCAGCACCGGGGCGGCGATCATCCACGGATAAAGGCCATAGTTGTCGAGCCAGGCCCCCGGGGCGGCGACCACGGCGGTGCGCAGCGGATTGGACATGCCCTGCGGATCCGCGACGCCGACGATGCGGAAGCCGAGGTCGCCCCAGGCCACGAACAGGCCGCCGGCGATGAACAGGACAATACCGAGCAGTCCGGCGATCGTGCCGAAGGTGCGGGCCCGGGTCGCGACCGGTCCACGCTCGGCCTTGATGCCCAGCCAGGCCGCGCCGTGCAGCACCAGCATGGCCACCGACAGCAGGCCGCACAGCAGGCTGAACGGGGTGAACAGGCCCAGCAGGGTACCGTCGTAGAAACTGCGCAGATCGCTGTCGAGCCGGAAGGGGGCCCCGATCAGGACGTTGCCGACGGCGACGCCGAACACCAGGGCCGGCACGAAGCCGCCGACGAACAGGGCCCAGTCCCAGAAGCTACGCCAGGACTTGCCGGGCCGTTTGGAGCGGTATTTGAACGCCACCGGCCGCAGGATCAGGGCCGCAAGGACCAGGAACATCGCCAGATAGAAGCCGGAGAAGCTGACCGCATAGACGAAGGGCCAGGCCGCGAAGATGGCCCCGCCGCCGAGGATGAACCAGACCTGGTTGCCTTCCCAGGTGGCCCCGACGGTGTTGATCACCATGCGGCGCTCCTCGTCGGTCTTCGCGACGAAGGGCAACAGGGCCCCGACCCCGAGGTCAAAACCGTCGGTCAGGGCGAAGGCGATCAGCAACACACCCAGCAGGCCCCACCAGATCAGGCGGAGTGTGGCGTAGTCGATGGGAAGTTCCATGTTCGGTATCCTGGGGATCGACGGTCAGGCGACGGCGGGCGCGGGGGTGGGGGTCGGGGAGTCGCTGTCGGCAAAGGCCTCCTGTTCGGCAAACGGACCCTTCCGGATCGCGTGCAGGATCAGGCCAACCTCGACCACCGCCAGCGCCCCGTACAGGACGGTGAAGCCGATGATCGTGCCCCACAGCTGGGAGACGGTCAGGCTGGAGGCCCCGAGGAAGGTGGGCAGGACACCCTCGACGGCCCAGGGCTGACGACCGACCTCGGCCAGGATCCAGCCCAGCTCGGTCGAGATCCACGGCAGGGGCATGGCCAGCACCGCCAGCCACAGGAACCAGCGGGTGTCGTGCCTGCGCAGGGTGCACAGCACGAAGGCGGTGGCGAACAGGCCGATCATCAGGAAGCCGATGCCGGCCATGATGCGGAAGGCCCAGAACATCAGCGGCACGTTCGGCACCGTGCTCCAGGCGGCCTGGACGACCTGTTCAGGCGTGGCCTGACGCGGGTCGGCGACATAGCGTTTCAGCAGCAGCGCATAGCCGAGGTCGTTGCGGTTCACCTCGAAATCGGCCCGGGCGGTCATGTCGGTCGGATCGACCTTCAGCCGCTCGACCGCGTCCCAGGCGAGGACACCCCGCTCGATCCGGGTCTCGGCCGTGGCGACCAGTTCCAGGATGCCCTCGACCGGCTTGTCGATGCTGCGGGTCGAGATCAGGCCCAGCACATAGGGAATCTTGACCTCGTAATGGGTCTTGCGGTCCTCAAGGCTGGGGATACCGAAGGCGGTCAGGCCGGCCGGTGCAGGCTCGGTCTCCCACATGGCCTCGAGCGCGGCCAGTTTCATTTTCTGGTTGTCGGTCAGGGCATAGCCGCTCTCGTCACCGAGCACGACGACGGACAGGGAGGCCGCCAGGCCGAAGGCGGCCGCCACGGTCATCGAGCGTTTGGCGAAACCGATGTGACGGCCCTTCAGCATGTAGAAGGCCGAGACCCCCAGCACGAAGACGGCGGCGATCACATAGCCGGCGCTGACCGTATGAACGAATTTGGCCTGGGCGACCGGGTTGAACAGCACCGCCATGAAGTCGGTGACCTCCATCCGCATGGTGTCCGGATTGAATTCCGAGCCGACCGGATTCTGCATCCAGCCGTTGGCGATCAGGATCCACAGGGCCGAGAGGTTGGTGCCCAGGGCGACCAGGAAGGTGACGAACAGGTGGCCGACGCGGCTCAGCTTGTCCCAGCCGAAGAACATCAGCCCGACGAAGGTCGCCTCGAGGAAGAAGGCCATCAGCCCCTCGATCGCCAGCGGGGCCCCGAAGATGTCCCCGACGTAGTGGCTGTAGTAGG
>CAXBHG010000122.1:0-6526 GCA_963975385.1 uncultured Brevundimonas sp. | reverse complement strand
CGCTGACCGAGGACACCGGCGGCGGTGGCCGCAAGCGTGAAGGCGGTGGCGGTGATCGCGGTCGCAGCCGTCCGCGCCGCGACTAGGATACTGCCGGACTGGCTTCCGGTCTGAAATGACGAAGGCCCCGCCGGTGACGGCGGGGCCTTTTTCATGCGCCAGGCATGATGTCGATCAGGCGTGGGTCGACCCGGGATCGCTGGCGCGACACAGAACCATGGCCCACAGCCCATAGCCGAGCGTCAACACGGTCGCGGCGGCCACCACCCCCATGGCCAGGATGTCGGCGACAGCCAGCGGCGCGAAGGCCCACAGGCCCGCATGGGCCAGGCCGGCCAGGGTCAGGGACCAGCCGCCGACCCGCAGGGCCTGCTGTTCACGGGCGTCGGCCGCCGGTCCGCGCCAGCGCCGGATCTGTTTGGGCATCCGGTTGGCGAAGCCGGCGAGGATCAGGCCGATGGCCACCTGGACCCCGCGTCGGGCCGTATCGGTGTCGATCACGCCATTGGCCTCAGCCATGCGGAGGCCGGCCGCCAGGGCCAGCAGCAGTCCGGCAAGGATCAGGGCGGGCAACAGGGTTCTGAATTTCATGGGACGGGTCCTTTGCTGGGTCGGGTGCCGGAGGGCTCCGGGTCGGGCGCGGTCGAGTCGGCCCCGAGGCCGAAGGTCCGGGAAAAGCCCAGCAGGGCCTCTTCCAGCACCGACAGTTTGAGGCGGTAGGTGACGGTGGTGCCCTGTTTGTGGCTGTCGACGAGGTCGGCCTCACGCAGGACGGCGAAATGGGCCGACATGGTCGGCTTCGAGACCGGGAAATGATCGCACAGGGCCCCGGCCGTCATGGGCTGTGCCCGCAACAGTTCCAGCACCCTGCGGCGCGTCGGATCAGCCAATGCCCTGAATACCCGGTTCATAGGTCAATGATTAGCTAATCATCGAATATTGTCAAACCCTCTGCCGCCAGCCTGACTGACATTTGCGCCGCGGGGGCGCGGCCCTTCTCCAGGTCGGATGGAAAAGCTATTGAAAAATAAATATTTTTCGGCCGCATCCTCACATATTCCTGTTTTCCAGGCAGGGTATCTCTGCAATATCAGGCGGGGCTGCTATCGGCAGCTGATTGGTACAGCGTGTGCTCTTGGGCGAAAAATCCGGCTCCCGGTCTGGTCCGGTAAGTGTCGCCTGGTCCCTGTCGTCCGACGGGCGTTCTGACGCCTTTGATGGCTACCGCCAATCGATCGCCGACCTCTATGATGTCTCGGAGGTCGCCGCAGCCGGTATCATCGGCTTCAGCAGCCGGACAACCGCCTACGGTTTCGGCAATGCGTCGGTCGCCAGGGCCCGGTCCGTGGCCCAGACCCTGACCCGGGGTCCGGGCCAGATCGCCCGATCGGGCATCGACCATATCAGCGTCATCCTCAACCAGACCCGCACGGTCGGAGACTGTGACGGGCGCAACGTGGACGCTGCAGCTGGATCGTTACAGTTCCGGGATCTGACCCGCCCCTCGGCCTCACGGAACGACGGCATCGACGTCATCAATCTCATGGTCCCCCGCACAAGCCTGCCGTCCTGGCTGGCCGGGCGGGGTCTGCATGGCCTGGTCCTGCCCTCAACCAGCGCCGGCGGACAACTTGTCAGTTCTCACCTGCGCACCTTGTGCGACGTCGCCGGGGAGCTGTCCGAAGACGAGGGGGTCGCCGCCGTCGAGGCGACCTTCGTCATCGCTGAACACTTTCTCGGCAAGGTCGGGCCCGTGACCCCGCTGCAGACCGAAGCGATCCATCGCACCATTCGCCAGCGCGCCCTGCGCCTGATTGACGCCCTGCTGTCCCAGGGACCGATCGAGACGGCCTGGATCGCCCGCTCGCTGGGTGTCTCACGCAGCAGCCTGTACCGGGCCTTCGAATCGACCGGCGGTGTCCAGGCCTGTATTCTCAACCGGCGGCTGGATCGCGCCTATGTCGCGATCCGGATGTATCAGGCCGCCCTGCCGCCGCTGGAGGAGATCGCGGCCCGGCACGGCTTCTCAAGCGAGACCGTGTTTGTCCGCGCCTTCCGGGAGCGTTTCGGCTTCGGGCCCGAAGGGGTGCCGCGCTGGGTCGCGGTCGAGCCGGGCCGGACGCTGCCGTCGGCAACGGGCGTCTACGACCGGGCGGCGCATGAAGTGGTCCTGGACTGGCTGCGGCCCCGCAGCACGGGCTGAACCGACAGCCGGTCAGGCCGTGCATTCCGGCGGCAGGGTCTCGTCCGGTCCGTACAGGGCGCAGGACCGGTCGATCTCGCCCTGGATCAGGGCGCAGCTGTTCTGGGCATTGCACGGCGGATGCGTGGCCGGGCTAACCTGGATACACCGCTCGACCAGCCGGGCCGAGGCGGCGGCCCCGACCTCGGACAGGCAGGAACCGCCGCCCGCCGGTGCCACCGGCGACAGGCCGGGGTCGACCTCTTCCTGGGGCGGGGCGTCGACCGGCATCACCATCGTCGGCGTCGCCGCGACCTCCACGGCATCGACCGGGGTCTCGGCCGGTTTGTCGCAGGCCGACAGGAGTGACAGGCCGGCGAGCAGGGCGAAGGCGGGGGCGATACGCATGGCGGGTCTCCGGTCGATCAGGCCCTCCACGATGCCCCGCTTCGGCGCACAGTGATACCCCGGCGGCAGGAACCCGGCCGGGCCTAGCGTTTCAGGGCGGCCCGCTGCAGGGCGAACAGGTCGGCGCAGCCGCCCTCGGCCAGCTGGAACAGCCGGTCGAACTCGGGCCGCGAAAAGCCGCGCTTCTCACCCGTGGCCTGGATCTCGACGATCTGGCCGGCCCCGGTCAGGACGAAGTTGGAATCGGCCTCGGCATTGGAATCCTCCTCATAGTCGAGGTCCAGCACCGGCAGGTCATTGAACACGCCGCAGGACACGGCCGCGACCTGGTCGAGGATCGGATCGGTCTTCATCACCCCCTCGGCGCGCAGATAGTCAAAGGCACTGGCCATGGCCACCCAGGCCCCGGTGATGGCGGCCGTGCGGGTGCCGCCGTCGGCCTGGATCACATCGCAGTCCAGCACCACCTGACGCTCGCCCAGGGCCTTCATATCGACCACGGCCCGCATCGAGCGGCCGATCAGGCGCTGGATTTCCTGGGTCCGGCCCGACTGTTTGCCGCTGGCCGCCTCGCGCCGGCCCCGCGTGTGGGTCGCCCGGGGAAGCATGCCGTATTCGGCGGTGACCCAGCCCTGGCCGCTGTTGCGCATCCAGCCCGGTACCTTGTCCTCGACCGAGGCCGTGACCAGCACCTTCGTATGGCCGAACGTCACCAGGCACGACCCCTCGGCATAGCGGTTGACGCCGGTTTCCAGTGTCACGGCACGCAGCTGGTCGGGTTGGCGTTCGGAGGGGCGGATCGAGCTCATTTCAGGTTCCTTCTGGCAAGCGGCAGCGGCGCTGCTTATCCTGAATGGGTGAGCCTGTATGCCCCCAACCGTTCACCGTTCGGCCCCACCCCCCTCGCCGCGGGGGGCGGCCTGGCCGCGCTCGACAGCCGGGCCCGCGACATCTTCCGCCGCATCGTCGAATCCTATCTCGAGAGCGGCGACCCGGTCGGCTCGCGCACCCTGTCGCGCGGCGGCGTGCATCTGTCGCCGGCCTCGATCCGCAACACCATGCAGGATCTGACCCTGGCCGGCCTGTTGGCCGCCCCGCACAGTTCGGCCGGACGCATCCCCACCCACGCCGGTCTGCGCCTGTTCGTCGACGGCCTGCTGGAGATCGGCGACATCGGCCGGGAGGAGCGGCGCGAGATCGACGGGCGGCTGGCCGGACGCGGCCGCGGCTTCGAGGAGGCACTGGACGAGGCCTCCAACCTGCTGTCCGGTCTGGCCGGCGGGGCCAGTATCGTGGCCAGCCCGGTGCGCGACGCCGGGGTCAAACATGTCGAATTCGTCGCCCTGGGCCACGACCAGGCGCTGGCGGTGCTGGTCGGCGATGACGGCTCGGTCGAGAACCGCATCATGCCGCTGGCGGCCGGTGTCACCCCCTCGACCCTGCAGGAGGCCTCCAACTTCCTCAATGCCCGGCTGAAGGGCCGCCCCCTGGCCGAGGCCCGCAGCGAGATGGGGGCCGAACTGGCAGCCGCCCGCCAGGCTCTCGACGCCGCCGCCGCCCGTCTGGTCGAGGACGGCATGGCCGCCTGGTCCGGCGGGGCCGAGCGCGACCGCGCCCTGATCGTACGGGGCCGCGCCAATCTGCTGCAGGACCGCGAAACGGCCGAGGACCTGGAACGGGTCCGGGTGTTGTTCGATGATCTGGAGCAGAAGGAACAGCTGATCGGCCTGCTGGACGGGGTCTCCGAGGCCCAGGGTGTGCGCATTTTTATCGGCGCGGAAACACGGTTGTTTTCATTGTCGGGTTCCGCCGTGATCGCAGCACCCTATATGACGGGCCGACAACGGGTCGTGGGTGCCATCGGCGTCATCGGCCCCGCGCGACTGAATTACGCCCGAGTCATCCCGCTGGTGGACTATACCGCCCGGGTACTGGGAAGAATGCTGGACGGACAGGACACGTGAGCGACATTAACGACGACCCCATCGACACCGAACTGGAAGCTGACATCGCCCAGGCGAGCGGCCCCGAAGCCCCCGACGACGGCCTTGGGCCGATCGACGCCCTGATCGCCGAACGCGACGAGTGGAAGGATCGCGCCCTGCGCGCCGCCGCCGAGGCCGACAACGTCAAGCGCCGAACCGAGGGTCAGATGAACGACGCGCGGGCCTATGCCATCCAGCGCTTCTCCAAGGACCTGCTGGGCGTGGCCGACAGTCTGCAACGCGCCCTGACCGCCGCGCCGCGTGACGCCGATCCGGCGGCCGCCAACCTGGTGACCGGCCTGGAACTGATCGAGAAATCCCTGCTGTCGGCCTTTGACGCCAACGGCCTGAAGCGGGTGGCCCCCGAGGCCGGCGAAACCTTCGATCCGCACCAACACCAGGCTGTGATGGAACAGCCGTCGGACACGGTCGCCGGCGGCACCGTCATCCAGACGCTGCAACCCGGCTTCGCCCTGTTCGGTCGCACCGTGCGTCCGGCCATGGTCGTGGTGGCGGCGCGGGGCTCAGGCCCGGCGACCGGTGCGGGCCCCGCCGCGGCCAATCCCTATGACAAGGCCGACGAGACCGGCGGCCAGTTCGACGAAACCGCCTGAGGTCAGCCCTTCAGGCGGGCGTCGAACAGGGCCAGCAGTCGCGTCCATCCATCCGCTGCGGCGGCGGGCGTATAGCTGGCCCGGTAGTCGGCATGGAAACCGTGCGGCGCAGCCGGATAGACGGTGATTTCATCGCCCGTGGCGCCGGCCCGGGCCAGGGCCGCCCGCATGGTTTCGACGCTGGACAGGGGGATGCCCCGGTCCAGCCCGCCGTAAAGGCCGATGACCTGGCCCTTGAGGTCGCCGGCCAGATCGACCGGCCAGGGTGCGCCCGCCGCCCTCTGCTCCGGTGTCGCCCCCTCCGGCGGGGCCAGCCGACCGTACCAGGCCGCACCGGCGTCGATCGCGGCGAACCGCGCCGCCGCCTGCCAGACGACCTTGCCGCCCCAGCAGAATCCGGTGATCCCGACCCGGTCGCTGTTGGCCCACAGCTGCTGGCTGGCCCAGTCCAGGGTGGCGGCGATATCGCCCATCACCTGTTCGTAGCCGGCGGCGGCGACGATGGCCTGAACCTGCTGCATGTCGTCCAGCGGAGCCGGGTCCGCGACCCGGACGAAGAAGGCCGGGGCGATCGCCGCATAGCCGGCCCGGGCCAGGCGGCGGCAGATGTCGCGAATATATTCATGCACCCCGAAAATCTCGGACACGACAATGACCACCGGAAAGGGTCCGTCCCCGTCGGGCCGGGCGACAAAGGCCGGCAGGTCAAAACCGTCCGGGGCCCGATAGGTCACATCGGCCACCGTCAGACCATTGGCCGGAGTCGTCACCGGTTGCGCATCCCGGGCCAGGGCCGCGGTGGCGTAGCCGGCAAAGAACAACCCGCCGAGTGCGCGGCGGCTGAAGCGGAAATCGTCCGAGGTCTGGCCTTCGGGTCGGATCAGTACAGTCATCAGGGGTCGCTCGCGGTCACGGACGGGACCGCGACAGTGACCCTGACCCGGGCCGGGTGTCGAGTCACGAAGCCCTGATCCCCGACCGGCCTATCCCGCCCGGCGCAGGGTCAGGTTCAATCGCCCGCCGCCCTCCAGCAGACGCGAGGTTCCGGGCAGGACCCGGTCGATGCCGTGTCGGGCCAGTCGCGCCGGACCGGTCAGGGCACAGACATCGCCCGACATCAGCCGGATCGACCGGGTCGGTCCGCCCGCCGCCGGACCGACCCGGAACACGGCCGTGTCCCCCAGCGAGACCGACAGGACCGGGGCCGTCAGATCGGCCTCGTCGCGGTCCTGGTGCAGCCCCATCCGCGCCGGGCCGCGGTACAGATTGACCAGACAGGCGTCCGGCGGGGACCCATGCCCGGTCAACCGGTCCCAAAGGTCCAGCAGCAGGGGCGG
>CAXBHG010000121.1:0-6594 GCA_963975385.1 uncultured Brevundimonas sp. | reverse complement strand
ATCGTCATCATGGGCGGCGGCACCACCAAGGTCGGCGACCCGACCGGCAAGGACACCTCGCGCCCGCAGCTGACCGAGGCCGACATCGCCGCCAACATCGCCTCGATCCGGACGGTGTTCGAGAAATTCCTGACCTTCGGCGACGGCCCGACCGACGCCATCATGGTCGACAATGACGAGTGGCTGTCGAAATACGGCTACATCGAATTCCTGCGCGACTACGGCACCCATTTCACGGTCAACCGGATGCTGGCCTTCGACTCGGTGAAACTGCGGCTCGAGCGCGAGCAGCCGATGACCTTCCTCGAGTTCAACTACATGCTGATGCAGTCGGTCGACTTCCTCGAGCTGAACCGCCGCTACGGCTGCACCCTGCAGATGGGCGGGTCCGACCAGTGGGGCAATATCGTCTCGGGCGTCGACCTGGTGCGCCGCGTCGACCACAAGGCCGCCTTCGGCCTGACCACGCCGCTGCTGACCACGGCCTCGGGCGGCAAGATGGGCAAGACCGCCCAGGGCGCGGTCTGGCTCAACGCCGAACAGCTCAGCCCGTATGACTACTGGCAGTTCTGGCGCAACGTCGACGACGCCGATGTCGGCAAATTCCTGCGCCTGTTCACCGACCTGCCGCTGGACGAGGTCGCCCGGCTGGAGGCCCTGGACGGGGCCGCCATCAATGACGCCAAGAAGGCCCTGGCCGATGCCGCCACCACCCTGCTGCACGGGGCCGACGCTGCCGCCCACGCGCGCGGCGCGGCCGAGGCCGCCTTCGAACAGGGCAAGCTGTCCGCCGACCTGCCGACCGTCGAGCTGCCACGCGACGAGGTCATCGGGGCCATGATCGCCGCCGTCACCACCCGGGCGGGCCTGACCACCTCCAACGGCGAGGCCCGCCGCCTGGCCCAGGGCGGCGGCCTACGCCTGAACGACACCGTGATCGACGACGGGGCCCGACTGATCGCGGCGTCCGACGTCAATGCCGACGGCGTGTTCAAACTGGCCGCCGGCAAGAAGAAGATCGTTCTGGTCCGACCTGTCTGAGGAATGCCCATGACACTCGAAACCGGTGACACGGCCCCCGCCTTCGACATGGCAACGGACGCAGACGGCCGCGTTCGTCTGTCGGACTTCGCCGGCAAGACGGTGGTGCTGTATTTCTACCCCAAGGCCGACACCCCCGGCTGCACCACGGAAGGCCAGGACTTCTCGGCCCTGATCGACGACTTCGCCGCCGCGGATTGCGTGGTCATCGGCGTGTCACGTGACCCGGTTAAAAAGCTGGACCGCTTCAAGGCCAAACACGATCTGACCGTGATCCTCGGATCGGACGAGGATGGCACCGTGTGTGAGGCCTACGGCACCTGGGTGCATAAACAGCTCTACGGGCGCGAATATATGGGGGTCGAACGGGCCACCTTCCTGATCGACGGCCAGGGCGTGATCCGCCACATCTGGCACAAGGTGAAGGTAAAGGCACACGCCAAGGCAGTTCTTGAGACTGCACGCACAATCATCAGTTTGTAACGCCGTTCGCTGACAAGCTTCGGCAAGGTCACGAAAGATTCGTTTTTTCCCCTGACGCGCGAGTTATGCCCGTCCTCAGGTCATTATTCGCCTGAATCCTTGCCAGGATGGTTAACTGCGGGTGAATCGTCTTGATGATCGAAACCCGTTGCCGCATATTTGCCTCATGTTTTGGGGGCATTAGCTATGAACGACGAAGAGATCGCTGCGAAGCGCTCTTTGATCGAGCGCTGGTTTCCGGTCCGCTACCTGTATCTCAGGGATGGGGACGACGTCCGCGCCTGTGCCCTGTCTCCCGGTCGCCAATGCCTGATCGCCGTCGCCGCCGTGATCTTCTCGGTCTGGACCCTGGTCGCCTCCGGCGGCCTGATCTTCGACCTGATCACCAACAGCCAGGCTGACCACGCGGTCATCCGCGCCCGCGCCGCCTCCGAACGGGTCAATGCCGACCTGCAGGCGCGCCTCGACAGCGCCGTCGTGCGGATGACGGCCACCAGCGGCTCGATCGACGACATGGCCACCATGGTCGAACGCCGCCACGCCGCCCTCACCAATGTCATGGGCATGTTCCACGGGGTCGAGGGGGCGGAGCTGGCCCTGCGTCCCGCCCTGCCCGCCGCCGCCACCGCCGGACGCAGTCCGGTCCAGCGCATCCTCGCCGTCCGGCTGGACCAGGAGCGGCTGATCGCCCGCGCCGAGGAAGTGTCCCAGACCCGGGCCGAGCGCCTTCGCCTGGCCTTCCGCCTCGCCGGCCTCAATCCCTCGGCCTATGCCGCGACCGGTCCGGGTCTCGGCGGCCCACTGGTCGAGGCCCGGGATCCCCGGGCCCTGGCCGCCGTCCTCGACGTCGATGAGGCCTTCGCCGTCCGCATCCGCCATGCCGCCGACAATCTCAACGACATGCGCCGTCTGGCCGACGCGGCCGAAGGCCTGCCGTTCCGGCGCCCGACCCAGGCCCGGACGACCTCCAGCTTCGGCGTCCGCTTCGATCCGTTCAATCGCCGCCCGGCCCTGCACCAGGGGCAGGATTTCGCGGCCCCGCTGAACACCCCCATCTATGCCACGGCCCCGGGCGTCGTCTCTTTTGTCGGTATCCGTTCAGGGTATGGCAAGACCATTGAGATAGACCATGGTCGCGGTTTCAAGACGCGCTTCGCCCATCTCAACTCCATGGCCGTCACGTCCGGCCAGCAGATCGCGCTTGGCCAGCGCATCGGTGCCATGGGCACGACCGGACGCTCCACCGGCGTTCACCTGCACTACGAAGTGTGGATGAACGGCCGCCCCCAGAACCCCGCACGCTTCATGAAAGCCGGAGACCAACTTGTTCAACAAGAATAAATCCCCCGCCCCGTCGCCGCAGGCCCGTCCCGCGACCCCTGCGGCCATCCCGCCCCTGCCCGACATGCCGGCGGCCGCCGCGCCCAAGCCGGCGACCGCCGCGCCGACGGGCAGCTCGAACCGTGGCCTGTCGACCCTGTCGTCGGACCTGAAGTTCGAAGGCTCCATCAGCGGTGCCGGCGATCTGCAGATCGATGGCCAGATCAAGGGTGACATTCGCGTCGGTCGCCTGATCATCGGCGAGACCGGAGCCGTCGAGGGCAATGTCTCCGCCGACTATATCGAGGTGCGCGGCCGCATCGTCGGCACCACCTCCGGCAAACAGGTCAAGCTGGTCTCGACCGCCTATGTCGACGGTGACATCACCGCCGAACAGCTGTCGATCGACATCGGTGCCTATTTCCAGGGCCGTTGCGTCCAGGGCCGTCGGGACGCCCCGGCGGCGGCCCCCAAGCCGGCCGCACCGGCCTCGGACCTGGCCCCGATCCCGCAACAGCCGCAGGCCCAGGTCATCGACATGAAGCCGCACTAGGCGGATTGTCCGCGTCTGAAAAAAGGGGCCCCGGAGTGATCCGGGGCCCTTTTTCTATTCGCCGGTGGCGTCGCGGGTCTCGCCGACCCGGGCGGCCAGGGCCGCGCCCATGAAGGCGTCCAGGTCCCCGTCCAGCACCCCCTGGGTGTCGGAGGTCTCGACGTTGGTCCGCAGGTCCTTGACCATCTGGTACGGCTGCAGGACGTAGCTGCGGATCTGGTGGCCCCAGCCGATGTCGGTCTTGGCGTCGGCCACGGCCTGGGCCGCCGCCTCGCGCCGCTGCAGCTCCAGCTCGTACAGACGCGCCCGCAGCATCTTCCACGCCTGTTCGCGGTTCTGGTGCTGCGAACGCCCGGCCTGGCAGGCCACGACCGTATTGGTCGGCACGTGGGTCAGGCGGATGGCGGAGTCGGTCTTGTTGATGTGCTGGCCGCCCGAGCCCGAGGCCCGGTAGGTGTCGGTACGCACGTCGGACGGATTGATGTCGATCTCGATCGTGTCATCGACCACGGGCGACACCCCGATCGAGGCGAAGGAGGTGTGCCGCTTGGCGGCCGCGTCATAGGGGCTGATGCGCACCAGCCGGTGCACGCCCGATTCCGACTTCAGCCAGCCATAGGCATTGGGTCCGGACACCAGGATGGTCGCCGACTTGATGCCGGCCTGGTCGCCGGCCTCCTCGGCCTCCAGCTCGACCTCATAGCCGTGCGCCCGGGCCCAGCGGCTGTACATGCGCAGCAGCATCCCGGCCCAGTCGCAGGACTCGGTGCCGCCGGCCCCGGAATTGACCTCCAGATAGGCGTCATTGCCGTCGGCTTCGCCGGACAGCAGGGCCTCCAGCTCGGCGCGGGCGGCGCGGTCCTTGACGGCCTTCAGCGAGGCGCGCGCATCCTCGAGCGCGGCCTCGTCGCCCTCCTCGTCGGCCATTTCGGCCAGCATGACGCCGTCCTCCAGACCGGTCTCCATCTGCAGCACGGTGTCGATCTGGCCCTGCAGCCGGGTGCGTTCGCGCATCAGGGCCTGGGCGGCCTCGGCGTCGTCCCACAGCGTCGGGTCCTCGACCCGCGCGTTCAGCTCATCGAGCTTGCGAAGTGCAGGGTCCCAGTCAAAGACGCCTCCTGAGCAGAGCGAGGCTCTGCTCGATGTCGGCCTTCATGGCCTCGACATCCGGTCTCATCGCATTCTCCACGCGACAGAAAGAAAAAGCGGCGCGCCGCTTTCGGGGCGCGCCGCACGAAGGGCCTACCTAGGGCCTTAGTAGAGTCCGCTCAAGTCCTCGGCCGGTTCCTTCTTCGGCGGGGCCGCGACCGGAGGGGGGATCACCGGGACCAGCGGACGCGCCGCCTCCTGCTCGCGGCGGATCACATCGGAATAGCTCTGCGGGCCGACCGGCGTCAGGATCTCCGGCACCACGTCCTGCTGGCGGCGCTCGGTGCCGGGCCGGAAGGCTTCCTCGATGCCGTTGACGGTGCGGAACACTGCATTGCGCGGCCGCACGAACGGCCGGGCCGGGCGCGAGCGCAGGGCGGTCTGCATGAAGTCGGTGAACACCGGCAGGGCCGCCTGGGCCCCCGCCTCGCCATAGCCCAGCGGCCGGTTGTCGTCGAAGCCGACGAAGACCCCGACCACCATGTCCGTCGTAAAGCCGACGAACCAGGCCGAGCGGTATTCATTGGTCGTGCCGGTCTTGCCCCCGACCCAGCGCCCCAGGCCGCGGGCGCTGGCGGCGGTGCCGCGCTGGACCACCCCCTCCAGCATCGAACTGATCTGATAGGCGGTGATCGGGTCGATCACCTGGGTGCCGCGCGGTTCCAGTCGCGGCGACTCCTGGCCGCTGAAGGCCCGGCCGCAGTCGCGACAGCTCCGCTCATCCGCCCTGAACCGGGTCTCGCCGTTCCGGTCCTGGACCAGTTCGATCAGATAGGGATCGACCCGCCGCCCGCCGTTGACGAAGGCCGAATAGGCGGCGGTCAGATGATAGGGGGTGGTCTCCCCCGCCCCCAACGACACCGACAGGTTCGGCTGCAGGGTGTCGGACACGCCCATCTTCTTCGACAGGTCGACGATGTTGCGCATGCCGACCTGTTCGGCCAGCCGCACGGTCATCACGTTGCGCGACAGCTCCAGCCCGCGCCGCAGCGACTGCGGCCCATAGTACTGGCGGCTGTAGTTCTCGGGCGTCCAGCGCTCGCCGTTGCGGCCGCCGGCAAAGCTGATCGGGGCGTCCAGCACGATCGAGGCCGGGGTGAAATCCCCCTCCAGCGCCGCCGCATAGACGAACGGCTTGAAGGCCGAGCCCGGCTGGCGATTGGCCTGCGTCGCCCGGTTGAAGCTGGACAGGACGTAGGAATAGCCCCCGACCATGGCCAGCACCCGGCCCGACTGGGGCTCGATCACCACCAGCGCCCCGTTGACCGCCGGCACCTGGCGCAGGCCGAACTGGCCGTTCGTCGGCTCGACGAAGACCAGGTCGCCGCGCTTCAGCTGGCGATTGGCGTTGGCCCAGGCGGCGTCGGCGGTCAGCAGAACCCCGGTGCGGTCGTCCCGCGCCGTGCGAATCCGCACCGTATTGCCGGACACGCTCTCGATCGCCGCGGCCTGCCAGGCCCGCCGCTCGGGCGGCTTGGTCTGTTTCAGGGCCTCGGTCTGCCAGCCCGGGGCGAAATCCGTGGTGCCCCAGGCCCCGCGCCAGCCGTGGCGGCGGTCATAGTTCTCAAGTCCCCGCATCAGGGCGTCGCGCGCCGCCGACTGCAGCTGCGGGTCAAGCGTGGTGCGGATATAGTAGCCGCCGCCGTTGACGTCATCGCGACCGAACCGGGCGATCGCCTGCCGCCGGGCCTCCTCGACGAAGAAGTCGGCGTCGGCATACTGGGCCCGGCGCGGCGCGTCCTGGGTGACCAGCGGCCGGGCCCGCGCCGTGACCAGCTGGGCCTCGGTCAGCCAGCCGCTCTGGGCCATCTCGCCCAGCACCCAGTCGCGCCGCCCCTTGGCCGCTTCCGGATAGCGTTTGGGATGATAGTTGTTCGGGGCCTTGGGCAGGGCCGCCAGAAACGCCGCCTCGTCCGGCGTCAGCTGGCTCAGCGACTTGCCGAAATAGTTGTAGGCCGCCGAGGCCACGCCGTACGACCGGTAGCCCAGAAAGATCTCGTTCAGATACAGTTCCAGGATCTGCTGCTTGGTCAGGGTCGCTTCCAGCC
>CAXBHG010000120.1:0-6609 GCA_963975385.1 uncultured Brevundimonas sp. | reverse complement strand
CGCGCCATCGCCCTGATGCTGGCCCAGCCGTCGATGATCAAACGGCCGGTGCTGGACCTCGGCGAGCGGCGCATCATCGGCTTCAGGCCCGAGATCTACGCCGCCGCCCTCGCCTGAACGTCAGCTGGCCCGGCGCAGCCAGGCGATCAGCGCCGCCCGTTCGGCCGCCGTGCCGCCCTGATAGGGCATGGCTGTGCCGGGCATCGCCGCCTCGGGGTCGGCCAGAAAGCGATTCAGCGTCGTCTCGTTCCAGACCGTGCCCCGTCGGCCCGCCGCGCGCAGGGCATCCGAATAGGGATAGCCGTTGACGGCCCCCACGCGGCGCCCGAACACCCCCCTCAGGTTCGGTCCCGGGGTGTCATCGTCGTTGGGTCGCAGCGAATGACAGGCCGCGCAGCGCTGGAAGGCGCGTGCCCCGGGGTCGATCGCGACCTGGGGGGGCGGGGCGGGCGGTGAGGTGGGGGCGGACGGCGCAAACAACAGCGCCCAAACAAGCCAGAACGCCGGCATGCCCTAGCCGCCGTGCCGGATGACGACCAGCCGGTCCGTGCCCGATTCCGCGCCCCAGACCTCGCCCGGCCGGCCCAGCATCTGGCGTACCTGGGCACCCGGACGGTCGCTGGGGAAGCTCTTGAAGGTTTCCGTCTCCGGGTCGAAGCGCACGATGGCATTGGCGGTGAAGTCGGTCAGCCAGACCGTGTCGGTCTCGTCGACATAGACGGAGTAGGTGCGGGGCGCGTCACCCGGCAGTTTCCAGGTCCGCCAGCTGCCGTCACGGGGATCGTGGACGCTGACATTGCCGCTGTTCCACTCGCTGACCCAGATCCGGCCCTGGCTGTCGGACCAGACCCGGCGCGCGCCCTGGTTCGGGGTCGGGGGCTCGACGATCATCGCCGCGCCGGTGTCGAGGTCCACTTTGGCGATATGGCTGCCGGCCAGGGAGGCGTACCAGACGTCGCCCGAGGGTGTGGTGGTGATGCCATAGGGACCGCGACCGCGCGGGGCGGCCCAGACCTGCATGTCGTCCGTGGCCGGGTCCAGACGGCCGTAGAAGCCGGTCTGGCCGGTGAACCAGATCCGTCCCCGGTGATCGAAGGTCGCGGTGTTCATATTGACCGGGCCGGTGTCCTCCGGCAGCGGCCAGACCTTGACCGCCTGCGTCTGGCGATCCACCCGGACGATGGCGTTCTGGCCGCCGTCGGTGATCCAGGCGTGGCCGTCGGGGCCGACGATGACGCCGTGCGGGGCCGAGCCCTCGCCGAGGGGGATGATGGTGGTCTCGCCGGTGGCCGGATTGAGAATGCCGTGACCGCCGCCGCGCTGGACGGTCCACCAGACCTCGCCGTCCGGGGTCACGGCCACATCGTGGGCCCGGCCGCCCGGCGGCAGGTCGTAATACTGCACCTGTTGCGCGACGGCCGGGGCGGCGAGGGCCACCAGCGTCGTCGCGGACAGGGCCATCCAGAAGCGGTTCATGGCTAGGCCTCCCGAGTGTCCAGGGGGTCATGGTACCAGAAAGACGCGGACGCAGAAGGCCGGGATCGATGGATGAGACGGCTGATGAAGCTGCCGGGGCCGCGTCACGAATGAAGCGCTGACGGAAGATTTTGTTCGGGGGCCGCATCCAATGGCATCATCGGTGGCGACTATCCTGTGAACGCACGGCGATCACCGCCACGCGCATGGAGGAAAAGACGATGGAAGACCTGTTCCGGTCCTACTGGTGGCTGCTGTTCCCGCTGGCCTGGTTCGTCAGCGCCGGATTTTCCAGCCTGATGAGCTACCGGCGTCAGAAGGACGCGCTCAATCTGATCAAATACTATGCGGACAAGGGCCAGGAGCCGCCGGCGGCCGTACTGGATATCCTTGGCCGTCCGGCCAGCGTCGAGGACCATATGTGGGGCACGTCCACGTCAGGCTCGACCAGCGGGTCATCCTCGAACCCCTGGTCGACGTTCGGCCTGTTCGTCGTCCTGTGCGGCGGCTTTGTCGCGGCCCACTACTATACAGGGATGGACGGCGGCACCGGAGCCTTCCTGATCGTCGCCTTTGTGATGGGGGCGATGGCGGTCTGGTCGCTGATCAATGCCCTGACCTCTCGCCGGGGTCGGGATCGGGATCGCTGACGGTCGCGTCCGGACAGCGCGGAAACCCGGGGCGTGGCCCTCATCCTGACCGACGCCGACCTGGTGACCGCCGCAGTGGCCGGGTCGGACGCCGCCTATGCCCGTCTGGTCGACCGGCACCAGGCGGCGGTGCGGGGTTTCCTGCGACGTATGCTGGGCGGCGCGAGCTCGGCCACCACGGCCGAGGCCGACGATCTGGCGCAGGAGGTCTTTGTGGTCGGCTGGCAGACGCTGCGGTCCCTGAAGGAGCCGGGCGGCGTGCGCGCCTGGCTGTGCGGCATCGCCCTGCGCAAGGCGCGCGACCGGCAGCGGAGTGTGCGCCGCGCCGCCGCCCGCGACGGGGCCTGGCTGGAGACCGTATCGGTGCCGGCCGGTGTCGCCCCGGAAGACCGGATGGCCATGACCGCCGCCATGGCCGCCCTGCCGGACGATGTGCGGGCCTGCGTGGCCCTGTGTCTGGCCGACGGCTGGTCGCATGGCGAGGCGGCACTGGCGCTCGACTTGCCCCTCGGTACGGTCAAGTCGCATATTGCGCGGGGACGGGCCCGTTTGCTCGCCGCGCTCGGAGGACCGGATGACGCCTGAGCAGAAGATGAATGCCCTGTTCGCCGCCGAGGCGGCCCCGGCCCGGGATTACGGTTTTCAGGCCGCCGTGGTCGCCCGGATCGCGCGTCAGCGGGCCTGGGCCACGGTCCTGTCGCTGGTGCCGTGGCTGGTCGCCGCGACCGCGGGCCTGTGGGGGCTGCAGCCGGTGATCGGGGCGGTGGCGGACCAGACGGCCCCGGTGCTCGCGCCGGTAGCCATGACCCTGACCCTCGTCGGCGGCTCGTTGATTGCCGGTCTCCGGCTGATCCGGCGGCTCGGCCGGGTCTGACGGCGACCTTACGAAAGTTTCACCTCGCCGCCTGCATCCATACGCCCCCGCTGCCGCCTCTTGTCAGCATAAGGCCGCGGCAACAGGCTCGGTCGAGTAAACGAGGGATACATTATGGACGGATTTGAAATCCTGATTCCGCTGGCACCGTTCCTGATGGTTGCGGCGATCGTGATCATTCCGAAATGGTACCGCGCCAACGAACGTCGCGAGATGCAGAAGACCCTGCGCGCCGCGATCGACAAGGGCCAGACCCTGCCGCCGGAACTGGTCGACGCCCTGAGCAAGGACAGCGTCCGCCCCCCCGCCACGGCGGCCCGCGACCTGCGCACCGGTGTCATCCTGCTGGCCGTCGGTGCCGGTATCGCCCTGATGGGCTACGGCATCAGCTTCGAGGAGATGGATGCCCTGTATCCGTTCGCCGGCATCGCCGCGATCCCGGCCATGATCGGCCTGGCCTTCATCGTCCTGAGTGTCTTCAACAAGAACAAGGGCTGAGCGCAGGCTGAGGGGGGAAACGCATGGCCCAGGCCCTGATCGACAGACACGATGTCGAGCTCGCCGCCCTCGCGGCGGCGGGCGGGCGGCGCGAGTTCGGTGAACTGGTGCGCCGCCACGGCTCGGCGGTCCGGGCCCTGCTGCTGCGGATGGGGGCCCAGCCGGCCCTCGCCGACGACATCGCCCAGGACGCCTTCATCCAGGCCTTCGAACGCTGTTCGGAGTTCCGGGGGGAGGGGACCTTCTCCGCCTGGGTCCGGCGCATCGCGGCCCGGCTGTACATCAAGCGTCGGGCGAAGGAGGCCCGCTATGTCGCGGAAGTCGAAACCGACGAGGTCGCTCCGGCCACCGATCAGGCCGGGCTGGTGGATCTCGATGAGGCCCTGAAGGCGCTCAGCGAACCCGAGCGGTTGTGCGTCTCCCTCTGTCACGGTGCCGGGCTGTCGCACCCCGAGATCGCGACCGCCCTAAATCTGCCGCTTGGAACGGTGAAGTCTCATGTCAAACGTGGTCTGGATAGACTCCGTGCGCGGCTCCAGCCGCAGCCGGAAACCCTGGGGAGATCGACACATGTCCGCTGACGAATTCGATCCTTTCGTCGAGCGCCTGTTCAACCAGGCCCCGGTCATGGCCGATGCCGGCCTGTTCGCCCAGGGGGTCGAGGCCCGGCTGCAGAGCGGTACCCGGGTGCGGACCGTCGCCCTGACCCTGGCCGGCCTCGTCGGCGGTGTCGTGGCGGTGCGCGAGACCATGTCGGTCAATCTGAACCTGTCGGCGAACGAGGGGCCGGTCGCCGCCCGTTCGCTGGAGCAGGGCATGCAGTCGGCCGGCGGCGGCGTCCAGTCGCTGTTCGAGGCGGGTATTAACCAGATGGGGCTGGGGAATTTCACCCTGGCCGGCATGGGCGGCATGGAGCTGTTCTGGGTTACGACCGCCCTGCTGGTCGCCGTGGCCGCCGCCGGCGTGATGAAGCTGTCCGAGGAAATCTAGAGGCTTGTCTGCGCCGGTGCCCGGTCCGGAGGCGGAAGGCCGCCACGATCGGCGACGATCCCGCCGTTTTCCTGCCGAAGTCGGTCCCTACTCATTCAAAAAGCCGCTCTCGCCGCATCCGCTGCGTTGCGGGCGTCGAGCCGACCCTCTAGGGTCGCGCACGGTTTGCGAATAGCGGTTTTGGGGCGACGTTTCAGTGGTTGATGTCTTCGAACAGGTCGAGGAGGAGCTTCGCTCCGATCGATACAAGCGCCTGGCCCGTACCTGGCTGCCCGTCGTCGGGGCCGTTCTGGCGATCGCGCTCGCCGCGGCCCTGTCGTGGTGGGGCTGGCAGAGCTGGCAGACCAGTCAGGCCGACAAGGCCTCCGCCGCCTATGATCGCGGCATGGAGGCGCTGGAAGCCTCCAACCCGGTCGGGGCTGACGTCGCCTTCACCGAGGCCGCCAGGACCGGCACCCGCGCCTACAAGGCCTTGGCCCTGATGCAGCGCGCCGGCATCGCCCTGACCGCCGGACGTGCGCCCGAGGCCGTCACCCTGTTCGACGAGGCGGCCAGGGTTGCCAAGGACCCGATCATCGCCGATCCCGCCGCCCTCAAGGCCGCCTGGCTGGTGATGGACACGGACGCGACGCTCGAGGCCGTCGAGACACGTCTTGAGCCGCTGACCGCCGAAGGCCGCCCGTTGCGTCCGTTCGCCCAGGAAGCCCTGGGCATGGCGCGGCTGCAACATGGCAAATTGCCGGAAGCGCGCGAGGTCTTCGTCCTGCTGCAGCGCGGCCTCGATGTTCCGGATCCGATCAAGCAACGGGCCCAGATCGCCATTGCCGCCATTGATTCCGGTACCGCCGCCGCCCTTGCCGATACCGTCAAGGCCCAGGCCCTCATTCCGGCCGCGCCCGCCACTCCGGCGGCGGCGAACGCCGCGGCACCGACCCAGCCGTGATCCGGCCTTTCAGGAAGATGTCCATGAACAGAACGCTGAAAGTCGTCCTCCTGTGCGGACTGGCGGCCACGGTCGCCTCCTGCGGCTCGCTTCGTCAGTCGCTGCCGTTCGGTCTGGGCGGCAAGGAAGCCCCGCAGTCGACGGCCACCTCGGGCACCCGTATTTCGGTGCTGGAGTTCGAACAACAGCTGGCACCAGCCGCCTCGTTGGCCGGTCGTGACTTCTTCCTGCCGGGTCCGCAGGCGGTCACCGCCTGGACCCAGCCGGGCGGGACCCCGGAAAACCTCGTTGAACACGCGATCGCCGGGGCGGACTTCCGGGTCGCCTGGAAGCGCGATATCGGGGCCGGTTCGGCCAAGACGCGTGAAATCATGGCCCCGGCCGTGGCCGACAATAATCGCGTCTTCGTCCTCGACGGCGAATCGACCGTGACCGCCGTGGACTCCACCACTGGAGCGGTCGCCTGGCGCGTCAACGTCCACCCGGCCGGTCGCGAACGCGACGGTTTCGGCGGCGGCGTCGCCGTCGGCGGCGGCAAGGTCTTCGTGGCGTCCGGCTATCGCACCATGTCCGCCCTCGACCAGGCCACCGGCGCGGTGCTCTGGACCTCACCGGTTGAGGTGCCGATCCATGGCGCGCCGACCGTTTCCGGTTCGCGCGTCTATGTGGTCGATGTCGAAAACCAGCTCTATGCCTTCAACACCGACACCGGTTTGCAGGACTGGTCCTATCGCGGCATCCCCGAGCCGGCCCGCATCATGCGCGCCCCCAGCCCCGCCGTGACCGGCGACACGGTGATCGCGCCCTTCTCGTCCGGCGAGGTCGTCGCCGTGCGCGCCTCCACCGGCCAGTCGGTCTGGCAGCAGGTGCTGTCGCGCACCAGCCGCACCAGCGCCCTGTCCGAGATTCGCGATATCGCCGCCCGCCCGGTGATCAGCCGGGGCATGGTCTATGCGATCAGCCATTCGGGCGTGCTCGCCGCCATGGACATCCGGTCCGGCGCGCCGAAATGGACCCTGCCGATCGGGGGCGTCGCCGCCCCCCTGCCGGTCGGCGAGGTCGTCTATGTCGTCTCCAAGGAAGGCGAACTGACCGTGGTCAACCGCGACTCCGGCCTGGTCTACTGGACCCGGGACCTCAACGAGGGCCGGGTGCGTCAGGAAGGCGGCCTGTTCGGC
>CAXBHG010000119.1:0-6735 GCA_963975385.1 uncultured Brevundimonas sp. | reverse complement strand
CGAGGAGACCGCCGTGACCGCCATCCCCGACGACCAGCCCAACCTTGCCCAGGTCGAATACTGGAACGCGGCTGCCGGCGAGACCTGGGCCCGGCTTCAGGACCAGCTGGACCGCCAGCTGGCATCGCTGGGCCTGGAGGCCATGCGGGCCCTCGGCGCGACTCCGGGGGAATGTCTGATCGATGTCGGCTGCGGCTGCGGCCAGACCACCCTGGAGCTGGCCCGCCGTGTCGGATCGGACGGGGCGGTTCTGGGAGTCGATATCTCCCAGCCCATGCTGGAGGTCGCGCGCCGTCGTGCCGCGGAGACGCCGGACCTGGCGGCCCGGTTCCGCGAGGCGGATGTCCAGACGGTCGATCTGGGGGCAGCAAACTTTGACGGAGCGTTTTCGCGCTTTGGCGTGATGTTCTTCAGTGACCCGCCCGCGGCCTTTGCCAATCTGCGGCGCAGCCTGAAGCCGGGTGGACGGCTGGCCTTCGTGTGCTGGCGGGCCTTTGCCGAGAACCCGTGGATGGGAGCCCCGCTGGCGGCGGCCTTGCCGTTCCTGCCGGAGCCGGAACCGGTCGATCCGCTGGCTCCCGGGCCGTTTGCCTTTGCCGACGCGGGCCGGGTGCGGACGATCCTGACCGAGGCGGGATTCACGGCCATCGACATCCGCCCCCACGATACGCAGATCGGCGGCGGGGACGTGGAGGAGGCGCTGCAGCTGGCCTTCCGGGTCGGACCATTGGGGGCGGCCCTGCGCGAGGATCCGTCCCGCGCCGGTCTGATCGCCGATGCGGTGCGCGGCGTGCTGGAGGCGCACCTGACCCCGCAGGGGGTGCTGATGCCGGCGGCGGTCTGGATCGTCACCGCCCGCTGTCCCTGAAGGAGGTCGTCGTCACCAGGGCGGTGTGGGCAGACCCTTCGCGCTCAGGAATTCCGCATTGAACAGTTTGGACGCATAGCGCGAGCCGGGGTCGCACAGGCAGGTGACGATGGTCTTGCCCGGCCCCATGTCGCGCGCCAGTCGCACGGCACCCGCCAGATTGACCCCGGCCGACCCGCCCAGCGACAGGCCTTCCTCACGCACCAGATCGAACAGGATGGGCAGGAATTCGGCGTCCTCGATCCGGTAGACGTCGTCGGGGGTGAAGCCTTCCAGATTGCCGGTGATACGGGCCACGCCGATACCCTCGGTGATCGAGGAGCCCTCGCCGGTCATCTCGCCCTTGGTGAACCAGTTGAACATGGCCGCCCCCGCCGGATCGGCCAGGGCGATGCGGACGGACGGGTCACGCTCCTTCAGGAAGGCCCCGACCCCGGCGATGGTGCCGCCCGAGCCGACGGCGCTGACGAAGGCGTCGATGCGGCCGCCGGTCTGTTCCCAGATCTCGGGGCCGGTACCGGTGTAGTGGGCGTCGCGATTGGCGGTGTTGTCGAACTGGTTGGCCCAGATGGCCCCGTTCGGGCTTTCGGCGTCCAGCTGCTGCGCCAGCCGGCCCGAGGTATGGACGAAATGGCCGGGGCTGGAAAAGGGCGCGGCATCGACCTCGATCAGCCGGGCCCCCAGGGCCCGGATGGCCTGCTTCTTCTCGTCCGACTGGGTACGGGGCATGACGATGACCACCGGATGACCCAGGGCCGCCCCGACGAGGGCCAGGCCGATGCCGGTATTGCCGGCCGTGCCCTCGACGATGGTGCCGCCGGGCCGAAGTTCGCCCGAGGCCCGGGCCGTCTGCACGATCGACAGGGCGGCGCGGTCCTTGATCGACTGGCCGGGGTTGAGGAATTCGGCCTTGCCGAGGATTTCGCAGCCGGTCTCGTCCGACAGGCGGTTGAGGCGGATCAGCGGCGTATTGCCGATCAGGTCGATGATGGAGCGGGTGACGGACACGGCAAGGCCTTTCGGAGCACCGGTCGGGGGAGCGACCCGGCAGCTCCAAGGTGGAGATTGCGGACGCCGCTGTCGACTCTGGCGAGAGGCATCCGGTATCCGCTAGGATGCGAACACGTCTGATGTCGGCCCGCCGCCTCGGCGACTGTTTCAACGCGGAGGCCAGAATGACGACAGAGTCCCCCGTATCGTCTTCCCCGATATCGCCGGCTGTGCGCGTCGTCGCCCTGTATCGCTTCGCGGTGATCGAAGACTGTGCGGCGGTGCAGGCCCGGCTCACCCGGCTGTGCCCACCGGGGGTGCGTGGCACCTTGCTGGTCGCGCCCGAGGGGCTGAACGGCACGATCGCCGGGCCGGCCGCGGCTATCGAAGCCGTGCTGGACGGCATCCGGAACCTGCCGGGGTTCGCCGATCTGGAGGTCAAGGAGTCGGCGGCGACGACCCTGCCGTTTCATCGGCTGAAGATCCGCATCAAGACCGAGATCGTGACCATGGGCCGGACCGATCTGGACCCCGTGCGCAACGCGGGCCTCTATGTCTCGCCGGCTGACTGGAACGCCCTGATCGCCGACCCCGACACCGTGGTGATCGATACCCGCAATGACTATGAGGGCGCGATCGGGGCTTTCGCGGGGGCCGTCCAGCCCAATACCCGGACCTTCCGGGATTTCCCCGACTGGTTCGAGCGGGAAGGGCGGGCGCTGCTGGACCGACCGACCCCGCCGAAGGTGGCGATGTATTGCACCGGCGGCATCCGCTGCGAAAAGGCGACGGCCTTCCTCAAGGCCGAGGGGGTCGACCAGGTGCATCATCTGGAGGGCGGGATTCTGAAATATCTGGAGACGGTGCCAGAGGCGGACAGCCTGTGGCAGGGCGAGTGTTTCGTGTTCGACGAGCGGGTCGCCATCGGTCACGGGCTGGAGCCGGGCAGCCACACCCTGTGCCGCGGCTGCCGTATGCCGTTGGGCCCGGCGGACCGCGCTTCGCCCCGGTATGTGGACGGCGTCTGCTGTGCGCGCTGCCATGAGACCCGGACGCCCGAACAACGCGACGGCTATGCCGAACGCCAGCGCCAGATGGAGATCGCGGCGCGCCTGGGCATCGACCATGTCGGGGCGGTGCCGGGCCGGCCGGAAGGTCTGTCCCGGACCCCCTGAATCGGGCTCTACTGCCGTTGAACGGGCGTGGTGGCGGCTTCCTGTAACGCGATCTTAACCACGAACGTGCCGCTATCCGCGTGTAGTTCGGGAGGGTGTCCGCTTGGCGGTCAATCAGGCGCTGTTGCGCGAGGCGCAGGCGACGGGACCGGTGAGGGTGCCTGTCGCGCGGCCGCGACTGCCGTCGGCCGAGGCGGTGTTTCCCTATCTCCAGCGGATCGATGAGGCCGGCTGGTACTCCAATTTCGGTCCGCTTCTGACCGAGTTCGAGGCGCGGCTGGCCGGGCGTTTCCCGACCGGCACCGAGGTCGTTACCGTCACCAATGCCACCCAGGCCCTGACCCTGACCCTGATGGCCATGGACCTGCCTGCCGGCGGCTATGTCGTGATGCCGGCCTGGACCTTTGTGGCTACGGCGCATGCGGTGGTCCAGGCCGGTCTGAAGCCGTGGTTCGCCGATGTTGATCCCGACAGCTGGATGCTGCGGCCCGAGGCCGTGAGCGCCCTGCCGGCGGATGTCCGGGAGCAGGTGGTCGCGGTGATCCCGGTCTCAGCCTTCGGCGCTTCGGCCGACATGGCGGCATGGCGGGCGTTCCGCGACGAGACCGGCGTGCCCGTTCTGGTCGACGCAGCGGCGGCCTTCGATACGCTGGATGACGCCGAACTGCCGGCGGTGGTCAGCCTGCATGCCACCAAGGTACTGGGCATCGGCGAAGGCGGCTTTCTGGCGACCCGGGACGCCGCGCTGGCAAGTCGGGTGCGCCGGCTGACCACGTTCGGTTTCCATGGCGGGCGCGAGAGCCAGGTGGCCGCGACCAATGCAAAGCTGTCGGAATATGCGGCGGCGGTAGGCCTCGCCGGGCTAGATGCCTGGCCGTCGGACCGGTTTCGCTTCCTGCGCGCGGCGCAGCAGTTGCGCATCAGTCTGATCGGTCAGCCGGATGTTCGTTTCCAGGACGGCTGGGGGGCGGAGTGGGCCACAAGCGTTTGCACGGTCGGCCTTCCGGACGGAACGGCGGGGGCGGTCGCCGCAACCCTCCACGAGCAAGGCATCGACACCCGGCAGTGGTGGGGCACGGGCTGCCACACCACTCCGGCCTTCACCGACTGCGCCCGCGGTGATCTGCGGCACACTGATCGTCTGGCCAGGTCCGTCATCGGTCTGCCGTTCTCGATCGACCTGGGCGTCGCGGAGACCGAGCGTATTTCGTGCGCGCTGCGGCAGGCGCTGGCCGATCTCTAGATGCGGGATCTGGCCGGCAAGATCGTTCTGATTACCGGGGCCTCGGGAACGGTCGGGACCGCGTGCGCGGAGGTGCTGCTCGACAAGGGCGTGCGGCTGGTGCTGACCGACCGGGTCGCGCCGCCCGAGCATCTGGCCGCCAATCCGAATGTGCATTTCCAGCCCGCCGATGTGACGGACCGCGCCGCGGTCGACGTCGCCTATGCGACGGCGCGCGACCGCTTCGGGCGCATCGACGCCGCCGTTCTGGCCGCGGGCGTGGAGGGGCCGGTGGCATTGGTTGAGGATATCTCCGAGGCCGATCTCGACCGGGTGCTGGCCGTTAATGTGAAGGGCAGCCTGTTCTGGATGCAGGCCTGCCTGCGCGACATGAAGCCGAAGGGCAGCGGCAGTATCGTGGCCCTGTCCTCGATTTCCGGCGTCGTCGGCAGTGCGTCGCTGGGGGCCTATACGCTGAGCAAGCACGCGGTGATCGGCCTGGTCCGGGCCGCCGCCCTGGAGGCGGGCAGCCGCGGGGTGCGGGTCAATGCCCTGTGCCCCGGCCCGATCGACTCCGAGATGATGCGACGACTGGACAGGGCCCTTTCCGACCGGGATCCGCAACGGGCCCGCGGGCAGGCAGATGCGGCGAAGGCTCTTCCCCTGCAGCGCTATGTGTCCGCCCTGGAAGTGGCGCGGATGGCGGCCTTCCTGTGCAGCGATGATTCCGGGTCGTGCCACGGCGCGACCTATATGGTCGACGGCGGCTTCACCGCACGGTGATGGCTGACGTGACCGCCACCGCGGATGCAGGGCGGGATGCGCCGATCGGCGGCTTCTTCGGGACGCATGAGCCTGACGGTGCGACCGGTGACGTCAGCGTGCTCGAGGCCTGGACCGGGAGCCGTGCCTGGGCGGGCTTTGTGAATGCCCGCTCGGCCTTCGCCGCCCTGGTAAGTACCCTGCCCGGGGCGACGATCTGGTTGCCGGCGTTTGTCTGTCCTGACCTGATCGATCCATCGTTCAGCGAGCGGGTGCGCTTCTATCCGGTCGGCGAGGGTTTTGAGCCGGACCTTTCCGGTGTCGAGGCGAGAATGGCCGCCGGTGATCTGGTTTTGGTGGCAGCCCATTTTGGCCTCCCGCTCGGAACCGATGTGCAGGACTTCGCCCGCCGGAGGCCCGATCTGCATATCGCCGAGGATCGCGCCCAGGCGCTGGCACCGGGCCCGACATCCGACAAGAACTGGATCCTGTATAGCCCGCGAAAGCTGCTGGGGGTCGCGGACGGCGGCCTGCTGGTCGCGCCCGCCGGGGTCACGACGGGTCCACAGCCGACCACGGTAGCCGACAGTGCCGCCCTGTGGCGCGCGCCTCAGCTGCGGCAGGAAGATCCCCTGGGGCGCAACAATGCGGTCTGGCACGCCGCCAACCAGGGCAAGGAGGCGGCGATGGCTGTTACCTCCGACGCGATGACGGAACGCAGCCTTTCGATCCTGTCGCGTACCTCGCTGTCCAGCCTGGTCGCGCCGAAGCTGACCAACTGGCAGTTGCTTGACCGGACCTTGCACCGCTGGTCGGCTCTGCCAGCCGGATCGACTGCGCCCCTGCTCGGCTATGTTTTGCGGCTGGAGCCCGACGCGCGCGATGCGCTTCTGAAGGGCCTGTATGCGGACCGGATTTTTGCGGCCGTCCACTGGCCGGAGCTCGCGGCCCCGGCCGGGGAATTCCCCCGTGAGGCGCAGTGGACCCGCCAGCTGGTCACCCTGCCGTGTGACCATCGTTACGGCGAGGCCGACATGGTGCGGATCGCGCGCCGGGTCGTGGAGCTCCTGGCATGAGCCATCCCTATGCGAGTGAGGCCTATGCCGGAGGTCTGGACCATATCGGTGTGCCGTTCGCGGTTCCCGAGTGGGGCGGGCATGTGCTGGTCCGGCCAACACCCTGCGGGACCCGGAAGGACGCGGTCGGACCCTATCCCCTGACCGTGATGACCCCCGACGCCGACGTGGCGGCGGGGCTGGCGCGGTTGAAGGCTGCCGGTCTGGTTGCGGCGGTGCTGGTGCTTGACGACCGGTTGCGCCCGCCGATGGCCCTTCTGACAGGCGCGACGGCGACCCTGCGCCGATTCAAGTCGCATCACGTCCACGACCGGAGCCTGGGCCCGTTCGCCTATGGCAAGCATCATCGCTATGAGATTCGTCGGGCCCGGACACGTGTTTCGGTCGCGGAAATCACGCTCGCTGACCATCTGCCGGACTGGGAGCGCCTGTACGGCCAGCTCACCGCGCGTCACGGTCTGGGCGGACTGCACGGCTTCTCCTCCGGTCATCATGCGATGTTGGCCGGCCTGCCGGGTGTGCGGACCTTTGCGGCCTTCGTTGAGGACCGGCTGGTGTCGGCCCATCTGTTCGTCACCCATGACGGTCACGCGATGAGCCATCTGGCCGCGTCGTCGGCCGAGGGCTACCAGACCGGTGCGG
>CAXBHG010000118.1:0-6736 GCA_963975385.1 uncultured Brevundimonas sp. | reverse complement strand
CCCCCGCCTCGGCGAAATCATGCTGGGCCGCGAAGAAGGTGGTGGCATTGACCCGTTTGTCGCCCCGGGCCGCCATTTGGGCCAGGGCTGCCCCCATCAATGTGCCGCCGATGCAGTAGCCGACGGTGTTGAGCCGATCCGTACCGCACTGTTCCATCACCTTTTCGGTGGCGCGGTAGATGCCCTTTTCCAGATAGTCGTCAAAGCCCCAGGCCGCCTTGTCCTTGTCCGGATTGACCCAGGAACAGACGAAGACGGTAAAGCCCTGGGCCGAGAGCCAGCGGATCATCGAATTCTGCGGCTGCAGGTCCAGGATGTAGAATTTGTTGATCCACGGCGGGAAGATCAGCAGTGGAATGGCGTGCTGGGTGTCAGTGGCGGCGTCGAACTGGATCAGTTCGAACAGCTCGTCGCGCCAGACCACCTGGCCCGGGGCGGTGGCGACGTTCTCGCCGACGACGAACTGGCCGTAGTCGGCCTGGCTGATCTTCAGCTTGCCGGCCCCGCGCTCCATGTCGGCGGCGAAATTCTGCATCCCCCTGACCAGGGATTCGCCATTGCTCTCGGCCAGGGCCTTCAGCGCCGCCGGATTGGAGGCGAGGAAATTGGCGGGCGAGAAGGCGTCGGTCAGCAGTTTGGTGAAGAATTCGGCCCGGCGGCGCGTGCGCGGATCGACGTCCTCGACGCTGGAGACGAGGCCGTTCATCCAGTCGGCGGTGGCCAGGTAGGACTGGCGCATCACGTCGAACATCGGATTTTCGGCCCAGGCGGGATCCCTGAACCGCTTGTCCTTCGACGGCGGGGCAGGGACGTCCTCGCCGGCGGCCCGGCGGGCGGTGTCGGACCACAGGGTCATATAGCGGCCGAACAGGTCCGCCTGGGCGGCGAACAATTTGTCGGGCCGGGCGGCCAGGCTGGACATCACCTCGGTCATGGCCGGGCCGATATTGAGCGGGTCGGTCGACAGGGCCGCGGGCCGGTCGGCCTTGCTGAGCGCGGCCTCGGCGATGGCGGTCTGGGCCGTCATTGCCGCCTTGGCCAGGTTCATCGACAGGGTCTCGATCATCCGGCGCTGGTCGGCGGCCGGATCGACAGCCGGGGCCGGGGTTTCCGGGGCTGCCGATTCGGGCGCGGGGGCCTCGGGTTTCGGCTTTTTCGCTGCCTTGGCCCGTGGCCGGGCCGAGGTCGGGCGTCCGGCCTTGCGGGGGGCGCGCGCGGGTGTATCGGCAGCCTTGCCGGTGGGCTTTGACGGGCGCCTGGCCATGGTCGGGGTCCCTGGATTCGTCACTTGCGGTCACAGGGCGGCGGCACCGCCCTTCCGCCGCCCCCGATCATGGCATATGACCGGGGCCGAAATGAACGCGTCGGCACGAAAAAGAATGGTCGGGCTCCTGTCGGGAGCGATTCTCGGCGGCCTCGCCGGCTGCGCGGGGACCTATGGGGACGTCCCGGCCCCGACGCCGGCGGCCGTGGCCCTGGTCGATGCAAACCGCACCTATCCGCGCTGGGAGGATTTTCCGGCCACCCCCACCGACCTGCCGACGGCGTCGGCTGTGGCCGGTCAGGTCGCGACCCTGAATGTGACCGGTGGTACGCTGACCGGCGAGGTGGCGCGGCTGGACTGGACCCTGTCCGACCCCGACGCCTATGTCGCGGCCGTGCTGGCCCGGATCGCCGCCGCGCGGATCGCCCCGGCCACGGCCCGGACCCGGGCCGAAATCGATGCCCTTGCCGACGACCTGCGCGAACGCGGCCGGGCCCCGCCGCCGATCGCCCGGCGCTGAACCTCCCCCATACCCTCGCCCGGACGACAGAATCCGGAGATTATCGTCCCAGGAGATCATCCATGGCTGACCAGGCCCCCTATTCCTCGACCCTCGCCGCCGATGCGGCCCGGGTAACCGAACTGGCGGCGATCGCCTCCTATGCCGGGATCGGCCGCGGCGACGAGAAGGCCGCCGACCAGCTGGCCGTGGACGCCATGCGCACGGCGCTGAACGCGCTCGACATCGACGGCAAGATCGTCATCGGCGAGGGCGAGCGCGACGAGGCCCCGATGCTCTACATCGGCGAGAAGGTCGGCACCGGCAAAGGCCCGGCCATCGACATCGCCCTCGATCCACTGGAAGGCACCACCCTGACGGCCAAGGCCATGGCCAATGCCCTGTGCGTGCTGGCCATGTCGCCCGGCGGCGGCATGCTGCACGCGCCCGACACCTATATGGACAAGATCGCCATCGGGCCGGGCTTCAAGCCGGGCCTCGTCGATCTGGACATGAGCCCCCAGGACAATGTCCGCGCCCTGGCCGGAGCCAAGGGCGTGGCCACCAACGAGATCACCGTCTGCGTGATGGACCGGCCGCGCCACGCCGAGCTGATCGCCGCCCTGCGCGAGGTCGGGGCCAAGGTGGTGCTGATCACCGACGGCGACGTCGCCGGGGTTATCCACACGGCCGAGCCCGAGACCGGCATCGACCTGTATCTGGGCTCCGGCGGGGCCCCCGAAGGGGTGCTGGCGGCGGCGGCGCTGAAATGCGTCGGCGGCCATTTCCAGGGCCGGCTGATCTTCCGCAACGACGACGAACGGGCCCGGGCCGAAAAGACCGGGGTCACCGATTTCGGCCGCAAATACGACCTGCATGAATTGGTGTCCAGGGACGCCATCTTCGCCGCCACCGGCGTGACCAAGGGGGCCATGCTGGACGGCGTGCGGATGCACGGCGGTTTTGTCTCGACCCATACGCTGGTGATGGATTCCAGCACCCGCACGGTGCAGCGCATCCGCACGACGCGGCCGGTCTGATGGCCGACGGCGGGCCCGTTCCGGCCGCCGAAGCCGCCTTTCTGGGGGTGACCCGCTCGCTGTCCGGCCGGGTCTGGCGCCAGCGTCCGGCCGAGGCCGCCACCATCCGCGCCCATATGCAGGCGCTGGAGCTGGACGAGCCGCTGGCCCGCGCGCTTGCGGCCCGCGGCGTCCGTGCCGACCAGGGCGCGGACTTCCTCGCCCCCACGCTGAAGGCCCTGTTCCCCGATCCGTCCAGCTTCATGGACATGGACGCCGCCGCCGCCGCCATCCTCGACGCTGTCCAGGCCGGGGCGTCGGTCCATGTCTTCGCCGACTATGACGTCGACGGCGCCTCCAGCGCCGCCCTGCTGGTGCGCTGGTTCCGATCCCAGGGGCTGGACCTGCCGATCTATGTGCCGGACCGGATCACCGAGGGCTACGGGCCCAGTCCGAAAGCCTTCGACACCCTGAAGGCGTCCGGGGCGGATCTGGTCATCACCGTCGACTGCGGCGCGGCCGCCAATGAGGCGGTGGCCCACGCCTCGGCCATCGGGCTGAAGGTCGTGGTCATCGACCACCATATGATGCGCGAGCACCCGCCGGTCTGCGCCGCCGTGGTCAATCCGAACCGGCCCGGCTGCAACTCCGGCCAGGGCAATCTGGCGGCGGCGGGGGTGGTGTTCGTGCTGCTGGCGGCGCTGAACCGCGAGGGCCGGGCGCGGGGCCTGTTCACCGACCGGCCCGAGCCCGACATCCGCCAGTGGCTGGATCTGGCGGCCATGGGGGCGATCTGCGACGTCACCGGCCTGACCGGCTTCAACCGGGCCCTGACCAGTCTCGGCCTGAAGGTCATGTCCGAGTGGCGTAATCCGGGGCTGAAGGCCCTGCTGGCCGCGGCCGGGGCCGAGGAAGGCCCGGCCAAGAGCAACCATGCGGGCTTCATCCTGGGCCCGCGAATCAATGCCGGGGGGCGAATCGGCAAGTCCGATCTCGGGGCCCGGCTGCTGTCGACCGACGACCCGGCCGAGGCCGCGGCCCTGGCCCGGGAGCTGGACGCCCTGAACATCGCCCGCCGCGAGGTCGAGCGCGAGGTCACCGACCAGGCCCAGCGCCGGGTCGAGGCCACAGGGGCCCATGCCGACGGCTCGGCCGTGGTGGTCATCGCCGGCGAGGACTGGCACCCCGGCGTGGTCGGTATCGTGGCCGGCCGGCTGCGCGAGCGCTGGCGCAAGCCGGTCGTGGTCATCGGTGTCGACGCGGTCAATGGCATCGGCAAGGGCTCGGGCCGGTCCCAGCCGGGCATGAACCTGGGCCGGGCGGTGCAGGCGGCCTGGGAAGGTGGACATCTGATCGCCGGCGGCGGCCATGCCATGGCCGCGGGCCTGACCGTCCGCGCCGATGGCATCGACGCCCTGCGCGACTTCCTCAATGACCGGATGATCGGCGAACAGGCCGGGGCCGAGGTGCTGGACCGGGTCGAGCTGGACGCCCTGATCGAACCCGGTGCCGCCAGCCGGGCCCTGTTCGAACAGTTCGAGCGTCTGGCCCCGTTCGGGCCGGCCAATCCCGAGCCGCTGTTCGCCCTGCACGGGGTCCAGGTGCGCGACGCAGTGGCCATGAACGGCGGCCATGTACGCTGCCGGCTGGTCGGGGCCGACGGGGCCGCGGTCAAGGCCATAGCCTGGCGCTGCGCCGACCTGCCGGGCGGCAAGGCGCTACTGGCGGGGCAGGGCGGTCTGAGCGTCGCCGGGCGGCTGAAGGCGGACGACTGGAACGGCCGCCGCGGCGTGCAGTTCGAGATCGAGGACATCGCCGACCCGCGCATGGGCGCGTGAAAAAAACCCGTGCAGACCCGTAGACTTGGCTTGCACGACCCGGAATCGGCGGCTATATCGCCCGCTCGCCGCGCAGTGGTCCCTTCGTCTATCGGTTAGGACGTCAGGTTTTCAACCTGAAGAGAGGGGTTCGACTCCCCTAGGGACTACCACGCGGCCACCCCCCCTCCAGTTCAGGTCCTCGCGCGCGCGCCCGGCGCGCCGTTGCGTTTGGAGCGCGTTTATTGCCAAGCTTGGCCGTAAGCGCGGGCGGACCTGTAATTTTATTCTTCCTCAGGCTGCAACCCGAGTGAAATTCTCGTTTTTCCCTTTTCAGGCGTTCGTCGAACCGTGTTAGTATATGTCCTGTCTGCGACAAACGCAGTCCAGGAGGCGTGGTGTCAGAATTCGAGGGGGGCGATACCCACGCGGTGGTTCGCGTTACCGGCAGGGTCAAATGGTTCGACCCCGGCAAGGGGTACGGCTTTATTGTACCTGACGACCCGGATCTGACGGACCTGAAGGACGTGCTGCTGCACGTCTCCAGCCTGCGTGACAGTGGGCGGGATGTCGCCCCCGAGGGCGCGCCGATCGTCTGTGATTGCGTCTTCCGCCCCAAGGGCTGGCAGGTCGCCGAAGTGGTCGAGGTGGGCGATGCGCCCCTGCCCGGAAGTGGATCGCCTGTTCGCAAATCCGGCTACGACGGGCTGCGAGCCTACAATGAGTCAAATCCGGGCCCGGACGACTCAGGGGCTGCCGGCCCGATGGAGCGGGCGGTCGTCAAATGGTTCAATCGCACCAAGGGCTACGGATTCGTGGTGCGCGACGGCGCGCCAGGCGATATCTTCGTCCATGTCGAGACACTGCGTCGTTGCGGGCTGGAGGATCTCCTGCCCGGCGAGGCGGTGGCCGTGCGATTCGCCGACGGCCCCAAGGGGCTGGTGGTCGCGGAAATCAGACCGGGCGACTGACCTCGCCCCGAGAGGGCGTAGCGAGATGTCCAGCCGTCGTGTGATCCTGACCGGCCTGCTGACGGCGACGCTTGTGGCCGCGATCAGCGGCTGCGGTACGCCGGCACCGAAGGATGCGACCGGCCAGCCGCTCGAGCCCCTGACCATTGTGACCGCCAGCGGCGAGCACAAATTCATGGTCGAGATCGCCGACGAGGAGCCGGAACGCCAGCGCGGCCTCATGTTCCGCGAACCACTGGCCGACGACCGCGGCATGCTGTTCGAATTTCCCGATGTGACCGAGCGCGGCTTCTGGATGCGCAATACGCCCAGTTCGCTGGACATCATCTATATCGATCCGCAGGGCCGGATCGTGTCGATCGCCAGCCACGCCGTGCCCTTCTCGGAACAGGTCATCCCCTCCAACGGGGCCGCCAGCGGGGTGCTGGAACTGCGCGCCGGACGCGCCGGGGAGATCGGTGCCAGGGCGGGCGACCAGATCCGGCACGAATTCTTCCAGTCCGGGCGCTGATCGCGCGTTGCGGCGGACCGGGGTCCGTGGCAAGAGACGCCTCCGCCGGTTCGGAGTGTAGCGCAGCCTGGTAGCGCATCTGGTTTGGGACCAGAGGGTCGGAGGTTCGAATCCTCTCACTCCGACCATCGGTGCCCCGGGTCTCTGGACCCCGGGGAAAGGAACGACTATCCCGGCCGCAGGCGGCCGCGTGCGCCGCGAGCGGCGAATTCTGGAGACCCGGCCATGCTGGCGCGCATCTATCGACCCGCGAAGACCGCGATGCAGTCCGGCAAGGCCAGAACCCACGACTGGCGGCTGGAGTTTGAACCCGCCTCGGCCCGTATCATCGATCCGCTGATGGGCTGGACCGGCTCCACCGACATGAACGGTCAGGTGCGGCTGAATTTCGATACCGCCGAGGAAGCCGTCGCCTATGCCGAGCGGCACGGCATCCCGTTCCGTCTGCACGCGCCGCAGGACCCGCCGGTCATCATCAAGACCTACGCCGACAATTTCGCCACGTCGCGCAAACAGCCCTGGACCCACTAGGGTCATTGCGTCGACGTCCGGCAATTCCTCCGGCCCTGGCCGCAGGCGCCCATAGCTCAACCGGATAGAGCACCCGCCTTCTAAGCGGACGGTTGCAGGTTCGAGTCCTGCTGGGCGCGCCAGG
>CAXBHG010000117.1:0-6739 GCA_963975385.1 uncultured Brevundimonas sp. | reverse complement strand
GACGACGGGGCACCGGTCTGGATCATCGTCTCCAGTCGCGACGGCGTGGCGGGATCATAATAGATGCCCCGGTCGTCCAGCACCGCAGACAGGGCACCGACGAAATCGGAGCCGAGACCGTGCGAGCGGATGAAGCCGTCCTCCATCCGCACGGTTGGTCCCTCGAAGCCGGCGGCCGCATCCCGGATCGCCGGGGTCTCCTTGCCCGCCCACCACAGCAACCGGCCACCGTTGGTCCGGGCGGCCGTGACGGCGGCGGCGGCCGTGTCGAAATAGTCGAGCCGGGCAGTGGGCGCATTCAGCAGTCGCCGCACAGCTGCCCGTTTGGCCGGGGCGAACCCGGTGCCCGCCCAATAGCCCCGCAGTCGCTCCGACCGGTCGCGCATGGCCGTCAGACGCGTCACCGCCTGTTCCGCCTCGCACCGCCGGCCGGTGACCGGATCGACATAGCGGCTGCAGACAATCAGGGCGGCCGCCGCCAGTGTTTCGATGTCGCGGGCCACACCCCGGCGTCCCGTATCCACCGCGTCCGAGGTCAGGCCCCAACCGGCATAGAAGGGGGCCCCGAAACAGTGGACCGGCACGCTGCGCAACAGGGCCTCGAAGCCGAGGCCGCTGGTCACCGTATAGACGGCATCGACCTCGGCCAGCAGGTCGGCAGGGCGAACGTCGGTGTCGATCACGCTCGCTCCGGCCAGGTCGGCGTCGGCGATACAGCCTGCCTTCAGGCCGGCCGCCACCGCCGGATGGCGTTTGACGATCAGCTGGGCATCCGGATGATCGGCGCGGGCGGCGGCCATCATGGCGGCGAAGCCGTCAGGCGCGGCCATGCCGAAGCGGATCGAGGCGTCGCCCCGGGTCTGGTCGACAATCAGCACCCGTGGCCCCTCGCGAAGAATCGACCGGTCCAGCGGGCCACCCAGATTGGTCCGGGACAGTCCGGCGCTGACGATGCGGTCGATCAGGCTCCGGGCCCGGGCGTGCATGGCCGCGTCGCACCAGTCGGGGGCGTCGACGAGGGTCTGTTCCAGTCGCGAGGGGCGGGTGGCGTCATAATAGACGCCCAGGTCGTCGACGATCAGGCTCAGGCTGGCGGCCCCGGCCTCGCCCAGTCCAACCGAACGCAGGAAGCCGTCTTCCAGCGCAACATAGGGCCGGCCCGTCACCCGGCTCCACAGACGCCCCGCCCGGGTCGTCGGGCGACGGCCCCAGCCCAGCACGGTTCGCACATCCGGTCCGGGCAGAAGCCGCGGCGCATACTCCGGCAGAAAGGCCTTCAGACGCGGGATGGCCAGCAGGCCCGGCGCGCAGGCCCAGGCCGGGACGGGCGTGGTCCCGTCCATCAGTCCGGCGTGCGCGAACAGGCGTCGTGCCGCCGCAGCAGGGCCTCGGCGGCAGTCAGGTGCAGCCGCTCGACCATGCGTCCATCGACGCGAATCGCGCCACGGCCTGACGCATCCGGTTCGGCGAAGGCGGCTACCAGGGCCATGGCATGGGCCACCTCGTCGTCGGTCGGGGAGAAGGCGGCATTGGCGGCGGCGATCTGTGCCGGGTGGATCAGGCTCTTGCCGTCGAAGCCGTACAGACGTCCCTGGTCGCACTCGTCGGCGAAGCCGTCAGCGTCGTCCAGCCTGTTGAAGACGCCGTCGATCACATCCAGCCCGTGGGCCCGGGCCGCGGCGACAGTGGCCGCCAGCCAGGGCTTCAGTGGTTCACGATCCGCCGCCGCCCCGCAGCCGAGGGCGGCGGACAGGTCGTTGGTGCCGAACATCAGCGCCGCCAGCCGTCCGCTGATGCCGCACAGGTCATTCAGGCTGAACAGGGCGCGCGGGGTCTCGATCATGACCCACAGGACGGCCCCGGCCGGCAGGCGGTCGCCCAGGTCGGCGACCTGGCGGGCAGTCTCGATCTTGGGGGCCACGATGATCCCGACCGAGGTACCGGCCAGGGCGTCGAGGTCGTCGCTGCCCCAGGGGGTGTCCAGCGCATTGATCCGCACGGCCAGCCGCGGACCGAATCCGCCGCTGCGCACGGCCTCGACCGCCGCCGCGCGGGCCTCGGCCTTCATGTCGGGCGCGACGGCATCCTCGAGGTCGAGGACCGCGACATCACAGGGCAGGGTGCGGACCTTGTCGACGGCCCGCGGGTTCGAGGCCGGCATGAACAGGACGCTGCGGACCAGCGCCTCGGTCATCAGACCCGTCCGGTCACGGGGATCAGGGCCCCGGTGACGGCACGGGCCGCAGGCGACGCCAGAAACAGCATCACCGTCGCCAGATCGGCGGGCGCGACCCATGCGGCGGGATCGGCGTCCGGCATGTCGGCGCGGTTCTGGGGGGTGTCGAGGATTGACGGCAACACGGCGTTGACGGTGACGGCGGTGGACTTCAGCTCCTCGGCCAGGCTTTCGGTCAGGCGGTGGACGGCGGATTTGGAGGCGGCATAGGCCCCCATGCCGGCCGCCGACTTCAATGCGCCATTGGCCCCGACATTGACGATCCGGCCCGCGTCCGACTGTTTCAGATGGGGCAGGGCGGCGCGGCAGCAGTTGAGGGCGGTGGTCAGGTTCAGGGCGTACATCCGGTCCCAGGCGGGGCGGCCGTCGTCCACCGTCTGCCAGACGAACCCGCCGGCGATGTTCAGCAGGGCGTCCAGCCGACCGAATTCCCTGACCACGGCCGCGATCGCCGCAGTGGCCGCCGCCGGGTCGGTCAGGTCGATGCCGCCGAGTTCCAGGGTGCCCTCGGGCGCAGTCCGGCCGGTCGCGTGGTCGATGACGGCCACGCGCCAGCCCTGGGACAGGGCTGCGGCCGTGACCGCCCGGCCCAGCTCGCCGTGTCCACCGGTGATCGCTACGACGCGTGCGCCCATTGTCTGTTCTCCCATCCCTGTTCCCTCGCGCGGTGACGCCCGGTCCGTCAACAGGTGCGACCGGTCAGGGCCATATCCTCAGGCGGCGAACACGGCCGCCACCAACCGTTCCAGCGCTCCGGCATCGACCGGGTCGAAGGCGGCGACCTCGGTCGCATCGACGTCGAGGACGGCGATCAGGGCCCCGGCGGGGTCGAACACCGGCACCACGACCTCACTGCGCGAGCGGGAATCGCAGGCGATGTGGCCGGGAAAGGTCTCGACGTCATCGACGATCCGGGTTTCACCCGCGGCGGCGACGGCCCCGCAGACGCCGCGGCCAAACGGAATCCGCAGACAGCCCAGCGTGCCCTGGTAGGGGCCGACCACCAGCTCCCGGGGCTTTGTCGGGTCGACGACATAGAAGCCGGTCCAGAAGAATTGCGGAAAGGCGTCGGCCAGCATGGAGGCGACGGTGGCCATGCGGGCGACCCGGTCGGGCTCGCCGTCCAGCACGGCGAGGATCTCGTCATGGACCTCGGCATAGCGGGCGGCCTTGTCGGCGGGGCGGTCGTCACGGGCGAGATAGGACATCGGCGGGCTCCGGCTGAAACCGCCATATAGCGGGCCGGGACGGACATTGCGACCGGTCGAATTCCCCCATCAGGGGAATCGCTAAATAGCTGAATATTGGGGATAACTGTTCGACGAACAAAAATCAGCCAATCTGCGGCAACGCATTTCCGGAAAACGACGTTAACCTTGACAGCCGGGTGTCCGGGCCGGACACATTGCCGGTGAACATGGTTAATGGCCGATCGGGCGATCGCTCGGCCCGCAACGTGTGAGGGGGAGTATGCGCGACCGCGACGGCTTCGACGACGACCGCGCCCCTGCACGGGGCCACCGCGCGCCGATCGCTGCGGCTGCCGCGATCGGTGTGCTGGCGATCTCTGCCCTGACCCTGGCCAGCTGTGGTGACCGCGGCCTGCAGTTCTGGCAACAGGATTCGGCTGGCGGGGCGGCCAATGCCTGTCCGCGCCCGGCAGCCTTCACCGGGGCCGAGTTCAATGCCCAGGAAACCAGCCTGCGCGCCCTGCGCCGCGCCGCCTTCCGTGGCGACTTCTTCGCCCAGCTGGAGCTGGGGTCCCGCTATGCGGCGCTGAAGGCGACCGACAAGAATATCGAGGATCCGATCGAAAGCTCGGTCTGGCTGGCCCTGGCCCTCGCCAATGACGAGGGCTATGCGCCGATCAACCGGGTTGAACGCGGGGGATTCGGGGGCTGGAAGCCGTTGTCGCGCTATGATGACTGCCGCGCCTGGGAACGTCACAATGTCTATCAGCGGCTGAATCGCCAGCTGGCCCAGATGACCCGCACCGAGCAGGAGGCTGTGCGCGACCGGGTGATCTATGTCCTGTCGACCCAGGACGCCCGGGGCTACCGCACCCTGGCCCGGCTGCATGACTCCCTCTACGGCCCGTTCGGCGAACCCCAGGACAATCGCGAGGGCCGCGAGGCCTGGGGCAAGGACCGCAACAACGGCGGCCCGGACCGTGACAGCCATGCCCTGCATGCGGCGACCAGCCTGTTCCAGCGCAATGACGTGGACGCCTATCTCTATAACTATCTGGCGGTCCAGACCGGCGATGTCGGGGCCTATGTCCTGCTCAAGGATTTCGAGAGGTCGTCGCCGAGCCGCAGTCGCTATGCCGCCTTCGTCGAGGCCAAGGCGCGTCAGTGGGTGCCGCCGTTCGAATTCTATCCGAACACGGCACCGGCCTCGGGTGTCCCCTTCTCGGATGAAAGCCGGCCGCGCGGGGACGCCTATGAATATGCCCTGTCGCGCATGACCGAACTGCCGTTCGTCCATGTCGGGCGGGCGCTGCGCTATCTGGGTGTGACCGAGACGGTCCCGACCCGCCCCGACGCCCTGTCGAAGCGCCAGATCGAGACGCTGGAGGCCATGCTGGGCCATCCGATGGAGTCGCGACTGTCCCATCTGGAGAGGGTCCGGGCGGTGCAGCTGGCGGCCGTCAACGGCTCGTCCGAGGCCCAGCTGGTGCTGGCGGTCATGTATGCCGAGGGTATCGGTGTGCCGGCCGACTATGCCCGCGCCTTCCACTGGTTCGAGGAGGCGGCCCGCCAGGGCAGTCCCGAGGCCAAATTCGCCATGTCGACCTATTTCGCCCTCGGCGTCTCCGGCGTCGCCGATCAGGACAAGGCCGCCGCCGTCGCGGTGCGGATCGATTCCGCCCTGGCAGGCTTCGGTCCGTCCGCATCCCGCCTGCAGGCCGTCCTGGCCCAGGTGTCCCGCTCGCAGCGCCGCTAGGAGGGCGTGGAAACATGACCGATCGTCCTGTCCGCAGTCTGATCTCCGGCCTGGCCGTCGTCGCGGCCGCCGCCCTCGGCGTCGTCCTGGCCCCGGCCTCGACCGCCCAGGCCCAGGTGGCCGCCCGCGTCGAAAGCCAGACCCGGCCCAATTTCGGGGTGTTGCTGACACCGCCGACCCGCAGCACGCGCGGGCGTTCGGCCCATCATCGCCGCTATGACTATCGTCGCGACCACCGCCCCGACTGGCGGCCGGACTTCCACCGTCAGGGCAGCGAGGAGATCGTGCTGGTCGACTGCGGGGGCAATCCCGGCTCCGGGGCGGTCGAGGATGCCGTGCGTCGCGTGCGTCCCGGCGGCACCCTGGTCATCCGGTCCCGCGCCGGGGCCTGTGTCGGCTGGCTGAACATCGACAAGCCGATGACCATCATCGGCGAAGGCGGCTTCGATCCGCGCGACTGGAACCGGACGCCGTCCGCCACCCTTCAGGCCCCGGACGGCCTGCCCTGTATCACTGTGGCCCAGGGGGTCCGGGTCGAGATCCGTGACGTGATCTTTGCCTCGCCCAATGCCGGCGACGCCGCCTGTATCGTGGGCTACGGGGCCGAGATCGTGATGAACCGGGTCGGATTCCGCCATGCCGGGGACGAGGCCGCCCTCTATGCCGACGGGGGTCTGGTCGACATCCGCAACGCCGTCATCGACGCCCAGACCATCGCGCCCGCCATCGTCGCCGACGGGGCCGTACTGACCGCCTATGAGCTGGTCGTCACCGGGGCGCAGACGGGGCTCGAGCTGATCCCCGGAGCGGGTCAGGTCTCGCGGGTCTCGACCTCGACCTTCAAGGGGACGGGCGCGCCCAACAGCTTCGGGCCGCGCTCCATCGGCATGATCATTCGCTCGGGCCGCGACTATGGCCGGGTCGAAATCCAGAACACCGCCATCGTCGGCTATGTCGAGGGCGTGGCCATCGAGGGGGCCTCGGTCACCATGACCGACAGCCGCGTCGGCCGCTCGGACAAGGGCGTGGTCCTGTACAATGGCGAACTGCAGCTGTCCGACAGCCGCATCCGGGCCGCCGGGGTCGGGGTCGCCGCGGCGTCGGGCCATGCAGTCATCACCAACAACGTCTTCGCCGGGGTGCAGCAGGTGATCTTCGCCGAGCCGCGCGCCACGGTCGAGGCCAGCGGCAACCGGGTCTGGTCGCAGTCGGTGTGCCGGCCCACCTTCCGCGATCGTTATCGCGGTCGCTACGAGCCGCACTGGAATCCCGGCAACGGCTGGACCTGCGTCTACGGCCCCTATCCGCGCGACTGGTGGGACGACGAGGACGGCCTGCTGGGCCTGCCCTACCAGGACGATGGCTTCACCCTGGACGGCTATGACAGCTATCGTCGGGGCGAGGGCTGGTATGACCGGGACGGGCGCTATGTGACGAACGATCGCTACACCGGCGATGACCGCTGGAGCCGCGGCGGCGGCTGGCGCCGCTGATCCACGTCCCGGTAGGCCCGGAGGGACTCGAACCCCCAACCAGACCGTTATGAGCGGTCGGCTC
>CAXBHG010000116.1:0-6786 GCA_963975385.1 uncultured Brevundimonas sp. | reverse complement strand
GTCGATGCCGACCGTCCGGACCGCGGCCCGGCCTATGCGTTCCCGCTCACCTGCGTCTGCCCGCTGCAGACAGCGCTGGTGAAGGAGACCAATGCGTCCGGCGAGGAGAGCGTGGTGCGCCGCTGCACCGGCGAACTGGCCTGCCCGTTCCAGCGCATCGAACACCTGAAGCATTTCGTCAGCCGCCGCGCCTTCGACATTGAAGGGTTGGGGGAAAAGCACCTGATCGGCTTCGTCGAACGCGGCTGGATCCATGCGCCGGCCGACATCTTCCGTCTGGCCCGCGACAGCGAAAAGCTGGACGTCCTGCGCACCGAGGACGGCTATGGCGAGACCAGTGTCGCCAATCTGGTGGCGGGGATCACCGCGCGACGCACGATCAGCCTGGACCGGTTCATCTATGGGCTGGGGGTGCGCGACATCGGCGAACAGACCTCGCTGGTGCTGGCCCGGGCGTTCGAGAGCTGGACCGCCTTCGAGGCCGCCTGCGTGGCCGCCTCGACCGGCCTGCCCAGTGACGACTGGGTGGCGCTGGCTGACACCCCCGGCGTCTCGGCCCGGGTGCTGGGCGTGCTGGCCGAGGCCCCGCCGCGCGCCAGCGATCCGTGGCCGGACGCGCCGATGGATATGAAAATCAGCCACGCCTTCCCCGGCCTGGCCAGCCCGGCCCGGCGCGCGCTGGCGGGCCTGGCCGACGACTGGGCCGGTCTGGCCCGACTGGCCGCCGTTGCCCGCAATGAGGGCCCCTCCCCGGCTCTGGGACTGATCGCCGGGGTGTCCGGTGTTGGCCCTGTCGCGGCCCGGGCCCTGGCCCTGTTCTTCCGCGAGACCCACAACCGCGCCATGGTCGACGCCCTGGTCGCCGAACTGGAACGGATCGAGGACGCGGAGAAGCCGAAATCGGACACCCCCGTCGCCGGCAAGACCGTGGTCTTCACCGGCGCGCTGGAGCGGTTCACCCGCGACGAGGCCAAGGCCCGGGCGGAAAGCCTCGGAGCCAGGGTCTCGGGCTCGGTGTCGAAGAAGACCGACTATCTGGTCGCCGGACCGGGGGCCGGGTCGAAGATGGCCGACGCCGTGAAGCACGGGGTGACCGTCCTGACCGAGGATGAGTGGCTGGCGCTGATTTCCTGATCCCTTCCCCCCTTGCGGGGGAAGGAAGTCGTTTAGCGATTCAGCGCCGCCCGGCCGGCCGGGGCGTAGCGTTCGCCGGCCGCCGCGTCACGGGGGAAGATGGCCTCGATCGCCGCCAGCTCGTCCGACGTCAGCACCATGTCGACGGCGGCGGCGTTCTCTTCCAGGGTGGCGATCCGTCGGGTGCCGGGGATGGGCACCAGATGGTCGCCGCGCGACAGCACCCAGGCCAGGGCCAGCTGGGCCGCCGTGGCCCCGCGCGCTTCGGCGAGCGTCTTCACGGCCTCGACCAGGTCGAGGTTCTTCTGGAAATTCCCGCCCATGAAACGGGGATTGGTGCGGCGGAAATCGCCCTCTTCCAGATCATCGATCGAGCGGATCGCGCCACTGAGGAAGCCGCGCCCCAGCGGGCTGTAGGGCACGAAGCCGATGCCCAGCGCATCGCAGGTGGCCAGGATTTCGTCCTCGGGCTCGCGGCTCCACAGCGAATACTCCGTCTGCAGGGCGGTGATGGGATGGGTGGCGTGGGCCTTGCGCAGGGTTGCCGGGGCGGCCTCGGACAGGCCGAGGAATCGCACCTTGCCCTCGGTGACCAGCTCGGCCATCGCCCCGACCGTCTCCTCGATCGGCGTGTCGGGATCGACCCGGTGCAGATAGTAGAGATCGACGTGGTCCATGTTCAGCCGCTTCAGACTGCCCTCGATCGCGCGGCGCACATTGGCGGGCGAACCGTCAACCTTCAGCGCCGTGCGTTCGGCATTGTAGCCGATGCCGAATTTGGTGGCCACGAAGGCCCGGTCGCGCCGGTCGGCCAGGGCCTTGCCCAGCTGGATCTCATTGGTGTGCGGGCCGTACATCTCGGCCGTGTCGAACAGGGTGACGCCGAGGTCCAGCGCGCGATGGATCACCGCCGTCGCCTGGGCCTCATCCGAGCCCGGGCCGTAGAAGGCCGCCATCCCCATACAGCCGAGACCGATGGCCGAAACTTCGGGGCCCCTGGGGCCGAGGGTGCGGGTCTTCATGGGCGAACTCCTGTGGGGGCCGACCCCACAGGTCGGTGTCGGTCCGCCCGACCGCAAGGCTAGACGGCGGATTCCACGTCAGTCTGCGAGAAGTCATCGCCCTTGAACAGCAGCGGCTCGCCGGCCTGCCTGGCCAGGGCATAGGTGAAACAGTCACCAAGGTTCAGGCGAGCGGGATGGAATCCCTTTCCAAATGCGCGATTTGCTGCACGGGCGACGGCAGCCTGGGCGGCGTCGACCGGAACGACGTCCAGCCGCAGCTCGGCAAGAAGCGCATCCAGCAGTCGAGCGGCTTTGATCTCCCCGTACCGGTCGACCACGGTGGTCAGCTCGACCAGGGTCGCGGCCGAAATCCGCGTCGCCTCCCCGGCCGACCGCGCGTCGATCAACCGGTTCAGGAAGACGGCCCCTTCCGGCTCGTTCCGGACGATGGCGATGATCGCCGACGTGTCCACGATCACGCTGGCGACCCCGTCTCCGGATCGTAGAGAAACGCCGTCGGATCCTCCGTTTCGAAGAACGCATTCGGCATCGCGGCCCGCAAGTCTGTCAGGATGCCTTCGACCCTTGCCCGATCGATGCCTTGCGGATTGGCCTTCAACCGATCGCGTCGCTCCCTGAGCGCGACAATCACGGCGTCCGTCAGGCTCTCACCGGTCGCCGCGGCGACCTCGACAGCCAGATCATGCGCGATCGGGTTCTTGATGTTCAGCATGGTAGAAGACTCTCTACCATAATTGCCGTTTCGCTCAAAGCGGAGCCGCCTGCACCTTCAGCCAGTCCAGCACATCGGCGGGCAACAGCGGCCCGACCGTGGCGAGGATCTCGGCGTGATAGGCGTCGACATAGGCACGCTCGTCCGGGGTCAACAGGTCGACGTCGATCAGCCGCCGGTCCAGCGGAGCCAGGGTCAGCTGTCGGAAGCCGTGCATCGGCCGCTCACCGCCGGGGATTTGTTCCGGCGCGGTGACCACCTGCAGGGTCTCGATCCGGATGCCCCAGTGGCCTTCCTTGTAGTAGCCGGGCTCGTTGGACAGGATCATGCCGGTCAGCAGCGGCTGGCTGTTGGGGGCCTTGGAGATACGCTGCGGCCCTTCATGGACGCCCAGATAGCTGCCGACGCCGTGGCCGGTGCCGTGGTCATAGTCGAGGCCCGCCATCCACATCGGCAGACGCGCCAGGGCGTCCAGCTGGTGGCCGGTGGTCCCGGCCGGGAAGCGCACCACGGCCAGGGCGATATGGCCCTTCAGCACCCGGGTGTAGCGGTCGCGCTGTTCCTGCGTCGGCTCGCCGATGGCCATGGTCCGGGTCACGTCGGTGGTGCCGTCCAGATACTGGCCGCCGCCGTCGACCAGCAGCAGCGAGCCCTTCTCGATCTTGCGAATGGTGCGGGTCACCGGCTTGTAGTGCGGCAGGGCCCCGTTGGGACCGGCCCCGGCGATGGTGTCGAACGACAGGTCCTTCAGCTGGCCGGTCGCCTCGCGGAAACCCTCCAGCGCCTCGACGATCTCGCGCTCGCCGGGCAGGGTCTCGCGGGCCACCGTATCGACCCAGTGCAGGAAGCGGGTCAGGGCGGCACCGTCGCGGATATGGGCCTGACGACTGCCCTCGACCTCGACCGGATTCTTGGCCGCGCGCGGCACGGCGCAGGGGTCCATGGCCCGCACCACCGTCGCCCCCGCGGCCTCCAGCCGGTCGAAATACCAGGCCGAGGACTGGGCCGGATCGATCATCACCTTGCGGCCGGACAGGGCGTCGATCGCCGCCGGCAGGGCGTCTTCGGCTTCCAGGGTCACCGCATCGCCCAGCCAGCCGGGCAGTTCATTGGTGACCTTGCGCGGGTCGAGGAACAGCCGGGCCGTGCCGTCGGCCTTCACAATGGCCTGACCCAGCGGCAGGGGCGAACGGATCACGTCGCCGCCGCGCACATTGAACAGCCAGGCGATCGAGGTCGGGGCGGTCAGGACGGTGGCCTCGGCCCCGGCCTCGGTCAGGGCCGCGGCGATGCGGGCGCGTTTGGAGGCGCTGCTCTCGCCGGCATAGCGGTCCTCGTGCGGGACCACAGGTGCCTGGGGCTGGGCCGGGCGGTCGGCCCAGGCGACATCGATCGGATTGGGCTCAACCGGCTTCAGGGTCGCGCCGGCCTTGTCGGCGGCGGCCTTCAGCGATGCCAGGGCGTCGGGGCTGTGCAGACGCGGATCATAGCCGATCACCGACCCTCTGGGTGCGCGCGCCAGCCAGGCGGCGACGCCGTCTTCCAACGACAGGATCTCGAACTGGCCGGCATCGACCTGGGCCCTGACCTGGACGGTGTAGCGGCCGTCGGCGAAGACCGCGGCGCGGTCCATCATGATCGCCCCGGCCCCGGCCGAGCCGGTGAAGCCGCTGACCCAGGCCAGCCGGTCATTGGCGGGCGGGAGATACTCGTTCTGGTGCTCGTCCTCGTGCGGGACCAGCAGGCCGTCGAGCCCCTGTTCGGCCATCTTCGCGCGAACGAGCGGCAGGTGTTTGGCCCCGAAGGACGGATCGGTGGTTTCGTCGAATGTCTGGCGCATGGCGAGGACATAGCATCCTCCCTCCCCCGATGGGGAGGCCCTGTTCGACGATGAACCGCTAGGGCACGAGGCACCGGGTGCAGTTGTCGGTGGTGAAACGCCCGTTGCATTCCCTCAGGGTCGCATCCTGACCGATGCGGGGCACCGCTTCCCTATAGGCCTCGCAGATCTCGGCGGTGATCGGGGTGGCCGGGGTCTGATGCTGAACCCGCCCGTCCTGCACCAGGGTCATCCGGGTGCCGGCCTCGTCCGTGCGCAGGTCGATGGCGTCGCGACCCTGCCACAGACGCAGGGCGGCGGCGTTGTCCGGCCCGGCGACAAACAGGGCATTCTGCTGGCTCTGGCGATTGTCCAGCGTCAGCAGCACATTGCCGGAAGGCTCGAAGGTGGCATAGCCGCTGCGTTCGCGGCCGGCACCGTCATAGAGAATGACACCGGCGGCCTTCTCGCCGCGGACAAGCCGACGCCCGTCCACTACCGCATCCGGCAGATCGCCGCTGATGCGGACCCGCTCGACGCCCTCGGCATCGACGACGACCAATTCCGAAACCCTGAGACTGCCCGGCGCGTCCATCATGAAGCCGGCGAGGCCGCCGGCCACCACAAGGGCCAGCAACCCGGTCTGGATCCGCGACTGGATCGTCACCCGGCGCAGCCGCCGTTCAACCTCCGCCAGTTCCACGAGCACTCTCCCCTGCGCCGGCCTGTCGCCGATACGGGACGCTATGCCGTCCGGAAGGAAACGCCCGTTAAATTTCCGAAAGGATCGATCCCGGTCAATTCTGCGGCGAGGTCGGCGTCACGAACGCCGGTCCGTTGGCGGCGGGAGTCGCGCACGACCACGGTCTCGACGGTCCCGGTATGGACCGTCCCCGCCGGCGGTACGGGAGGGATTTGGGTGTCGGGATCGATCGGGGTCATCGGCAATTCCTCGGGTGAACTGCCGTAACCGCCGGCCGTCATGCCGGTCCCGTCGTTAACCCACCCGGCGCAGAACCAGGGCGCTCCAGGCGTCGTGATGGATGCGACGCTCGAGGATGAATCCACGCGACAGATAGGCGGCGCTGACGCGCCGTTCCTGGGTCCGCAGCAGGCCGGACAGGATGGCGACGCCGCCCAGTTTCAGGGCTTCCTTGATGTCCTGCGACAGGGCCACCAGCGGCGGGGCCAGGATGTTGGCGAAGACCAGGTCATAGGGACCATGCTCGCGCACCCGGCGATCGTTCAGACCCGAGGCGTGGACGAAGTGGGCGTCGGCTCCGTTCAGTTCGGCATTCTCATTGGCGATGCGCACCGAGGGGCCATCGATGTCGGTACCGACGGCGATCCGGCTGCCGGTGCGGGCGGCGGCGATGGCCAGCACACCGGTGCCGCAGCCGACGTCCAGCACCCGTTCGAACTTCTCGCGCTTCAGCAGATCGTCAAACGCCTCAAGGCAGCCGACGGTCGTGCCGTGGTGGCCGGTGCCGAACGCCGCCCCGGCGTCGATCTTCAGATTGATGCGATTGGGCGGCACCCGTCCCTGATCGTGTGCGCCGTAGACGAAGAAGCGCCCGGCCTCGACCGGCGGCAGACCGGACAGGGACATGGCCAGCCAGTCGGCGTCGGCCAGCTTCTCGACCAGAAGGGTCAGACCGTCGCGACCGGACAGCAGCGTCTTCAGCCCCTCGACCTCATCGTCGCTGGTCGGGAAGGCGTCGATGCGCCAGAGGCCGGCGTCCTCGTCCTCTTCCAGAATCGAATAGGTGACGCCCTCCAGCATCGGATCGGAATCGATCGCGACGGCGGCGGCTTCAGCGGGGGCGCGCAGACCACGCGCGATAATTTGAATTGCGGACTCGGACATTTCTCAAACGCCGCTATCATGCCGAATCGAAACACACGCCTTCGCGCATTTGCGCATCGGCATAAACCGAGGGGTCGGGGAGTTCATGGCCAAGTCACCGTCTAAGTCGCCTAATGCGTCCGCAAGCGCTTCCAAGCCGAAACCGGCAGCAAAGTCGAGCGCTGCGCCGAAAACAGCCGCCAAGGCCGCAGCCAAGCCTGCGACCCCGGCCAAGGCACCGGTCGCCCGG
>CAXBHG010000115.1:0-6859 GCA_963975385.1 uncultured Brevundimonas sp. | reverse complement strand
ATGCTGTCGGAGCATATCCGCCCCGAGAGCCTGCCGCAGGGCAATACCGTCTCGACTCCGACGCCGGTGCCCGGCCGTCGCAACAATGCCCCGATCGTCAAGGGCAACTCCGGGTCGGCCATCTCTGATCCGTCGCGCAAGCCCAGTCGGATCCGCGCCGCCCAGGATGCCGCCAGTGAAGGCAGCGCCCGGGCCGAGACCGGCAAGCGTCCGCCCAAGAAGGAGGGCTGGGCCAAGGCTGCGCCGCGCACGGCCGCACCGCGCAAGACGTGGAAGCCGCGCGAAGGCGGCGACGATGCCAAGCCCGGGCATTTCTTCAAGGCCGGCACTGCACCCTCGGCTCCGGACGGCGAACGGCCCAAGCGGGTGTTCAAGCCGCGCGAGGACCAGATGATCGGCCCCAGGGGCACCTCGCGCGGACCGGGCGATCGCCCGAGCCGTAGCTTCACCACCCGGGACGGAGCGGCCCCGCGCAGTACGGATGGGCCCAAACGCGACTTCAAGCCGCGCACCGGCCCGCGCCCCACCGGCGGCAAGCCGACCGGACCGCGCAAGCCGCGCTGATCGTCAGGCTTTACCCAGCCGGTTCGCCAGGCGGATTGTCCGGCGAACGACTGTGACAGCCGTCAGCGCGACGATGGCAACCAGTGTGAGCAGCAGGACCGTTGAACCGGCCTGCCAGAACGTGGCGACGGCCGCCAGCACGCAGCCTGCGGTCAGGGCCGCCATTCGGTGGGGCTTGGCCCCCGGTCCGGCAAAATCGGCTTCGAGGCCGAGAGCGCGGCCGAGTTCCCGGATATAGGCGGTCAGGACGGCGAGGGTCGCGGCCAGCCAGCCGAGCATGGGGCCGACATCGGGACTGACATGCCGCAGGGCGTAGCCGGCACCGGCCAGGAACAGCACATCTGCGATCCGGTCCGGCAGCTCATTCCAGACCGGTCCAAGCGGCCCGCCCCGACCGTGTTCCACGGCGACCATGCCGTCGAGCAGATTGGCGAGCAGCCTCAGCTGAATGCAGACTCCCGCGCCGACAAGAAGGTAGGCCTGCGTTGCCGCCGTAGCGTCGGCTGACATCCAGAAGACTCCGGCACCGACAAGGGCGAGGATCATGCTGGAGGCAGAAATCGCATCCGGCCGGATACCCGTCTGCGCCAGGGTGGTGGCCAGTGTCCGGGCCCAGCCAGTGGCACGGGATTTCAGAGGCCTGCGATTATCGGTCATCAGAGACGCTCCAGGCTGGTAACGTAGACAAAGGCATAGACAGTCGAGACGGTCCACGGCACGGCGAGGGTGCGCAGCACCTCGGGAGTTCCGCTCAGGGAGTGCACGGTAAACAGCAGGGTGCCTATCGCTGCGCAACTGACCAGGGGAGGAATGAGGCGCGCGGCGAGACCGGACAGGCGGGTGTGCCCGAGTTCCAGCCCACGCTTCATCACCAGCGTGATCAATCCCGACAGCGTGCCCTGAACCACAAAGGCCAGTTGCATCGCTTCGGCACCGTGACCGCGGTTGGCGAAGGCCGCCCAGCCGCCCATGGCGAGGACGGCAAATGCCACATGCAGGGTTGTGGAACGCAAGGGATGCGGGTTTTCCGCCAACTGCGCCATACTACCCCCGATCAGGATTCTCCGGAGCACTCTAGAGCATGTTTGAAGCAGTGACAGCGAGTCTGGCTCAGGTTCAGCTACCCCTTTTGTGGGGGTTCGGTGCCGTGTTCGCCGTCCTGGTGGCCGCCTCGATTCTTGTGTTGATCCTGCCGATCCTCAAGCCCGCGCGGGACTGGCGCGAACTGCGCCTGAGGGTCTGGTCATGGTGGGCGATGATCGCGCTTCTGGCCGGGGCCCTTGCGCTCGGTTGGGTAGCGGTGACCCTGCTGTTCGCCGCCATCGCCTTTGTCGCGCTCAGGGAGTTTCTGTCGCTGGCCCCGCTACGGCGCGAGGACCGGCTGGTTGTGCTGTTCGCCTATTTCACTATCCCGCTGTCGTTCGGTCTGATCGCTCTGGGCTGGTACGGCGTCTATCTGGTGGCGATTCCAGTCTGGTTTTTCATGGCCACACCGTTCCTGATGGCCATCGGCGGGCAGACCAAGGCCTATCTGGCCACGGTGGCGACCATCACCTGGGCCGTTATCGTCTGTGTCTACAATCTCGGGGTGATCCCCCTGCTGATGCGCGCGCCGGAAGAGAGTGGTACCGCGGGGGTGGCCGGAATGGTGTTCCTGCTCTTGCTTGCGACGGAGGCCAATGACGTTCTGCAGTTCTGCTGCGGCAAGCTGTTCGGCCGTCACAAGATTATCCCGGCAATCAGTCCCAACAAGACCTGGGAAGGATTCATTGGCGGCTGGATCCTGACAGCCGGCATGATCTGGCTCTTGGCACCGGTCTTCACCCCCATGACAGGGTTCCCGGTCCTGATCCTCGCCGTCCTGCTGCCGGTAGCGGGTTTCGCTGGGGACGTGACCATGAGTGCCGTCAAGCGCGACCTCGGGGTCAAGGACACCAGCCGGCTGATCCCCGGCCATGGCGGGTTGCTCGACCGGATCGACAGTCTGACCTTCACCGCTCCCCTCTTCTTCCACCTGATGGCCTACTATGCGCTCGACAAATACTGAGGCTGCACGGGCGTTCGGACCGACCCGGATGCTGTTCCTGACGCTGATCGCCCGACCGATCGTGCGGTTCATGACCGGCATGGATGTGTGCCATCCGGAGCGGCTGCCGAAGGGCGGGCCGGCGATCGTCGTCGCCAATCACAGCAGTCACATGGACGCCTTCATGCTGCTGAGTCTGTTTCCCGCGCGGCTGCTGCATAAGGTTCGCCCGGTTGCGGCCGCAGACTATTTCCTCGCCAATCCCGCCATCAGCTGGTTCTCGCGACGGATCATCGGCATCACCCCGATCTCGCGCAGCGTGGCCCGGGGTGAAGACGTGCTGGCTCCCGCGCGGGCTGCCCTGGAACGCGGCGAGATCATCCTGGTGTTTCCAGAAGGGACCCGCAGCCGGGACGGGGCATTGGCTCCCCTGAAGGCCGGCGTGGCACGCCTGGCCGAGGCCTTTCCCGAAGTACCGATCATCCCCGTGTGGATCGAGGGGGCCGGACGGGTGTTGCCGAAGGGGGCGCGAACCCCCGTTCCGTTGAACTGCACGGCCGTGGTGGGCGAGCCGCTGCTTTGGACGGGTTCGCGGACCGCCTTTATGGCCGAGCTCCGCGATCGTCTGGATGTGCTCGCGGCGGAAGCGCCGCCGCAGCGCTGGACGAACTGAGCTCCGGTTGACGCGGGGGGCGAACCCCGTGATCTAGCGGCCATGAGAATCGTCGCCGGAACATGGAAGGGTCGTAGCCTGGTCGCGCCCGAGGGACAGGGCACGCGGCCGACATCCGACCGGGCGCGGCAGGCGGTGTTCAATGTGCTGGAGCATGCGGCCTGGGCCGAGCCTCTGGCCGGGGCGCGGGTGCTGGACCTGTTCGCGGGTTCGGGCGCGCTGGGCTTTGAGGCCATCTCGCGGGGCGCGGCCTTCTGTCTGTTTGTCGAGACGGATGACGCAGCGCGCGGGGCCATTCGCGAGAATGTCGACGCCTTCGGCCTGTTCGGCCAGACGCGGGTCCACCGGCGCAGCGCCACCGACCTGGGCGTGCGACCGTCCTCGGCGGGTGATCCGTTCGACCTGGTCTTTCTGGACCCGCCGTACGGCAAGGGACTGGGCGAGCAGGCGCTGGCGCGGCTGATCGCGGAGGACTGGCTGAAGCCGGGTGCCGTCGTGGTTTTCGAGCGCGGATCGGGCGAACCCGAGATCGAGACGCCCGGCTATGAGCGGCTGGATGCGCGGGACTATGGGGCGGCGCGGGTGCTGTTCCTGCGCGCGGGCGGGCCTGGCCGTATCCTGTCCAAGACTTAACTTGTGCTCCGTAGGGTCCGCCATAGGGTCTCCGCAACATTGGTAGTGGAGGCGCGGATGCGCTGGGTATGTGGACTGGCCCTGGTCGGGCATCTGGCGCTGGCCGGGGTCGCTGCGGCCGAGCCGGTCAATCTGAAGGTCCAGCGGCTGGACGACAGCCGCATCGACGCCTTCGTCGACCGGTCGGACGGAGCCGAAAAGGTCGGGCTGGTCCTGATGCTGCAGGGATCGCTTTGCGAGAGTGTGAGCCCCGCGACCGACAACCGGTTTCCCCTGACCTTGCCCCCCGGAACGGTCCGCCTCGATATCGAGAAATACGGCATAACACCGGAGACCCAGGACGAAACCGGGGAGCATTGTCCTGCGGACTATCTGGCTCACAACACGATCGATGGCCGGGTCATGGACGTCCTGACCGTGATCGCCGATCTGCGGGCCAATGCACCATGGTGGAACGGAGAGCTGTATGTGTCCGGCGTGTCGGAGGGCGCGACGGTCGCGGCGATCGTGGCGGCCCTGATCCCGGAAACCCGGGGGGCAATCCTCATCAACGGCTCGGTGGGACGTCCGTTTTCGGACGGGTGGGCCGAGGCGGTGGTTGAGTCCGCCCGGGCGGACGGGGGCGACGCGGCGGCCCAGGACGAGGCCCGGCGGGGGGTAGCCGACGCCTGGAGCCGGGCCAGGGCGACGCCGACGACCGAGACCTATGAAGGGGCGGGCAACACCCTCAGGTGGTGGGCCTCCATCATCGACCTGCGTCCGGTGAATCTGTTGGTCAATGTCGAGGCACCGATCCTGTTGATCCAGTCGGAACGGGACCAGATGACGCCGGTCGCGTCGGCCCGTGCCGTGGTCGACCGGTTCCGGGCAGCCGGGCGGACAAATCTGACCTACCGCGAACTGGAGGGCCTGGACCACGGGTTCCGGGACGCGGCGGGTGAGCCCCGGTACGGACCGGTTCTTGATCTGATCAATGGGGCCCTGGCCGATCAGGTACGGGCGGCCCCCCTGTCACGCTGACGGCGGGGTCATCGCGCAAGGCCTGGAGCGTGGCGGCGTGGACCGCCATCCGGCGGCGGCAGCGATGGGCGTGGCGAACATAGAGGCTGATGCAGACGAGCAGGACGACCGCCATGCCCGGCACGGCAGGGTCGTCGAGACCCCACGCCGGCGCGACCCGGACCATGACCCCGACGAACACGAAGGCGGCCAGGCTGGTGGCCACGCCGGCCCAGGCCCAGCGGTAGCCGGTCCGGGCCTGGGCGATCGCCGACAGCAGGACCGCTTCCGGCGTCGTGGTCAGGACGCCGGGGTCGCCACGCCGGGACCACAGGGTCACGGCGAGGGCGAAGGCGACGAAGCCGGTGGCGCTCACGGCCACGCTCCATGGCAGGCTCCGCGCGACCGAGGCCCAGATCACAACCATCAGGACGGCCATCCCTCCGGCGATCTCGGCCGCGAAATTGAGGCGGGCCAGCCGGTCACGGCGTCGTACCGCGCGGATCAGGCCGGGATCCAGCCGGGGTCCGGTTATCGTGGGGTCGGTCCAGGTCCGGGTCAGATCGGACCAGTCGTCGTTCGGGGGCGTGGTCATGGGCGATCCTCCGGGTTGAGCGCCTCGCGCAGCGCTGTCCTTGCGCGCGTCAGGCGGATGGAGACGGTATTGGCGTTCAGTCCCAGCATCGGGGCGATCTCGGCGGGCGTGAATCCTTCGAGGGTCAGCAGGGCCGGCTGGCGCAGGGACAGGGGCAGGGCGCGGACGGCCGTGGCGAGCCGGTCCCTGAGGTCGAGCGCCTCCAGCGCATCGTGGGGTGTGGGGGCGGCGCTGGGCGTCTCCTCATCGAGCGGCTGGCGGCGCGGCTCCGCAGCCTCGCGGGCGACGTGGGTCACCGCGCGGTTATGGGCGACACGGGCGATGAAAGCCCGCAGCGGGGCCTCACCGCGATAGCGGGGCAGGGCACGCCAGACGGCCAGCAGAATGTCCTGCTCCAGCTCGTGCCGGCGTTCGCGACCGGCCTCATAGGCCGAGGCGATCCGGCGCAGCATGGCGCCGTGCTCGTCCAGCAGGGCCTCGAATGACTGGTCACGTCCCAAGCGGGAGGAACTCCGGAAAAAATTATCGGTCGGGATGAAAGACTCGGACGCAAGGCGAGACTTTCAGGTCAGGCATCAAAAAAGATGAATGGGAGATCGAGATGACGACCGATGTTGAAACCGCGAAGCCGGGCCTGCTTAAAAAGGGTAAGGGATTTTTGTGGACACTGGCGGCTTTTCTGGGCGTGGCCGCGGTCTGTGGCTGGGTCGCGCTGGGCGTCGGGCTGTGGATGGATGTGGAGCGCACGACGCGGCTGATCCTTGCGATCGTCGCCGCGGTCGCGACCGAGGCGCTGTTCTGGACGGTGGCGGCGGCGCTGGGCGTTTCGGTCTTTGAAGCGCGCAAGCGGATCTGGCGGAAGATGACCGGACGGCCGTCGGAATAGGGATCGGGCGGGGGGTGCGGTCTGGGGAAACGGCCGCACCCCGGCCTGCATTTTCAGGGGTTTTTCGACAAAACACCGCTCTTCGAGGCCGGGGCGAGTGATGACAACACGACGATCGGGAGCCGGACCTGTGATCATGACCCTGTTGTCGATGGTGGTCGTCGCACAGTCCGCGGCCCTGGCCTGGCTGTTGCTGGTTTCGCCGGACCGGCATCAGGTCCGGGCCGATCTGGCGCAGGACCCCGTGCCGACCCTGGTCGACATGTGCGCCGCACCGTTTCCAAAGCCGGCCGGCAAGCCGGGCTACCAATTCTGAGCGCTCAGCGCCGGCCGAACAGTTTCTCGAGGTCGTTGAGCTTGAGCTCAACATAGGTCGGGCGGCCGTGGTTGCACTGGCCGGAGTGGGGGGTCGCCTCCATCTGGCGCAACAGGGCGTTCATCTCGGGGGCCGAGAGCACGCGACCGGCGCGGACGCTGCCGTGA
>CAXBHG010000114.1:0-6887 GCA_963975385.1 uncultured Brevundimonas sp. | reverse complement strand
GACCTGGGCAAGGTTGGGCTGGTCGTCGGGGATGGCGGTCACGGCGGTCTCCTCGGTCACGGGACCGGCCCCTGCCTCAGCGGCGGCGGGCCTCGCCCCATTCACTCCACCCCAGCACATGTGGTGTGTTGGGCAGATACATGCACTCTGGATTGATCAGCTCAAAGCCCGATGCGGCGATCGTCGCGGACACCGGACGGGTCAGATGGCATCCACCGGCCAGCCGTTTCCAGACCGGCTCGATCCGCCGCTGCCAGCGCGCCACCCCGGAGTCCGGCGACAGGCCGTGTTCCGAATACAGAAACCGGCCATCGGCTCGCAGCACGCGTCGCGCCTCGGCCAGCGTCGCCTCCGGCGAATGCACCGAACACAGGGTGAAGGTGCAGACCACCGTATCGAACGTGCTGGCCTCGAACGGCAGGGCTTCGGCCTCGCCGTCCAGCACCTCGACCACCAGTCCGTCCGGGCGCGGCGCGTTAAGGGCCTTGCGGCGTAGCCCCTCTGATGGATCAACGCCCGTCACGCTGTCGACGCGCGACGGATCATAGAAGGCCAGGTTCAGTCCGCCGCCGATGCCCAGCTCCAGCACCCGTCCGCTCGCTAGTGGCACGACCTTGGCGCGCTGGTGCCGGATTGGACCGGCACCACAGGCACAGCCGATCACATGGGGCAGGACGTGGCGATCATAAAACGAGGGCATCAGCGGGTCCCGAAGGCGAAACGTTCTTCCAGCGTGACCGTCAGGGGGGCCTGTGTCATCGCCGTAAGTGGACGGGCAGCCTGTCGGGTTCAGCTGCGACGGTCTTCGGGGCCGCCGCTGCGCTCGCCCGAGCGACGCTCGCCCTGACGCGTGCCGCCGTTCAGCATCATCAGTTCGAGGCGAATCTCGATCAGACGTTCCTCCAGCGCTCCAAGGGCCAGGACCAGGATCGATACCGCGACCAGCCCCCCGACAAAGCCGAGACCGGCCAGGACCGATCCTAGGCTCAGCATCTGATCCGCCAGCAGGATGAGCGCAAACATGCCGCCGGATACCACCAGGGCGTAGGCCCCGATGAGCTTCATCAGGGATCGACGCGGGGCGAAACGGTTGATGCGATTACCCGGTTTGCGCCGCTCCTTGCCGCGCCGTTCGACGGGGGCGTTCGCGTCAGGCACCATTGTTTCAGGGGCTGCCGGGGGCGCGGGTTTCGCCTGTTTTGCCATCGTCATCGTTTCCGTGAGTTCAGTCGACCAGATGCGCGCCGCCGGTACTGGGTCCGACGCCGGCAGGAACCGGAACACTGGACGTATTGTAATTGGCATTAATGAAAAGGGTCGGTGCCCCTTTCAATTCCAGATATTTGGCGACGATCACCGTCCAGGCACTGTCGCGGGCGACAGACGCCGACCCGTCGATCACCAGCCGGGCCTCGGGGATGTAGATCACCCCCAGCAGGGCCTCCACATTGTCGGCAGTGACACTGAACACTTGGGTATTGTCGCGCGTCGCTCCCATGACCAGGCCGGCATAGGGACCGGATTCCCGGCCTGAAAGATTGACCCTGGCCTGCTGACTAAAGTCGAACCTCGACGGTTTATCGAAGAACAGTACGACATTCCGACCGGTCAATTTCGCTGAACCGCGGATCGTCAGAACGCTGCCGATGAACCAGTGGTCGCCGGGATCGAGAATCAGTTCCGAAGTGCCGTCGAACAGCATAACGCCGCAATGCACGCCTGCCGCCAGGCGGGTAACGCCTGATGAGATTCTGATTATGCTGCCGTTGCCATCGTCCAGGCTGGCGCTGGCGAGTCCACCAACGGCGACATTGGCGTCGCAGGGCCGGTTGGCGTTCAGAGCCATACCGGCAAACGGATCGGCAATCCGGGCAGCGCCTGCGCCGGGGGTCGGACTGATGATCCCGGTTGCCGCGCCCACGGCCTGGACCCGGGCGGCGGCAATCGATCCGCCCTCGACCGCGATGTCCTGGTTCGAATGAACCATACAGCCGGGTGCCGACATGCGCGGCGATTGCTTCAGACTCAGGCCCTTGTCCTCGCTGCCACCGGTAACAAGCACGCACAGCGGAACCAGCCCCACGGTCGAGGCCGTGGCCTGGGCCGTGAAATTCCACCCGCCGGGCGGCAGCATACTGCCGAAGAAGGAGGCCCTGTGGCCCTTGAGGACCACCCGGATCGCGCGCTGCCCGCCCTGATCAATGATCGAAAAGCTCGGTTCGACCTTCGGCGGGTTGGGCCACTGGGTCATCTGTGCCTGGAAAAAGGCAGCGGCGCGCTCACGCGCCGCGGCACCGTCGGTGGCCAGACTCAACGACGGCGCGCCCGCCAGGGCGGCACTGTCAGCGACGTCCTGCAGACGGTCACGGGTGGCGTTGACCGCCGTCAGGTCGATTGCCCCGATTGCCAGCAGGGCCACAGCCGGAACCGCGAGGGCGAATTTGAGCGCGATTACGCCCCGAACGTCGTGCTTCAGCGCTCCCAGGGCCAGCCGGATCGAACGGAGGGTGCTGGGAATACTGATCATGCCGCCTCTGACCCGGTCGCACCGCGCAGGCGCAACTCGGCCCGGCTGCTACGCAGCACAAACCGTATCTGATAGGTCAGCAGCCGCCAGTTCAGCGGCTTGGTTACAAACGAGGTCGCACCGAGGTGAAAGGCCCGATCGATCGCCTCGACATCCTCGCGCCCTGTCTGGACGATCACCGGCAGGCTGGCAGTGGCCGGGTCGGCGCGCAGCCGCTCCAGCAGGCCGAACCCGTCCAGCCGGGGCATCTCCAGATCAACCAGCAACAGATCGTACTGGGTGACAGCCAGCCGCTCCAGCGCCTCGATACCGTCACCGGCGGCGTCGATCTCAACATGCGGGGAGGCCAGGTTCACCTGGGCGAACTCGCGCAGGATCGGATCGTCGTCGACGAACAGAATCCGCGCATCCGTGTCGAGAACATAGAAGAAACCAGCCATCGCGGAACCCTCCCGGTTCCCTGAACTACCGCCGGTACACATCCGACCGCTCAAGACTTAAGGGAGCAGTCATTAATGTCTGGTATTGCTAAAGTAGGTAATCATACGGAAATAGCCCCCTGAAACGGCCATTACTCAGCAACACCGGTTCCATTCGCCGGAAACTGATCGTCCTGGTCTTGACCTCCCTGGTGTCGGCCGGACTGGTCACGGCCGCCCTGTCCGGCTGGACGGATGCGCGCCGGCAGGCCGCGCTGGAAACCGCCCGACTGACCCAGACCGCCCAGGTTATTGGCTCAATGGCCGGGCCGTCGGTCGCCCGCAACGATGCGTCCGGCGCCTTCCTGGCCGTCCGGTCGATCGGCCAGATGCCCGACATCGTCTATGCGCGCATCCTGACAGCAGAAGGTTACCTGCTGGCGGAAACCGGCGGCGGGATACGCCTGAATTCCGATGCCAGCCTTCAGCACAGCGAAAGCCTGTCCCTGTGGTCGGCGCTGAAGACCGGCACCATCGAGGTCAAGACGCCCATCCTCAACGACGGCACCCGCGTGGGCGAGATCACCCTGCTCAGCGAAGTGCCGGGGCTGCGCTCGCGGATCCTGTCCGCCGTCCTGATCAGCCTGGCCGGTGCCGGGGTGGCGCTTCTGGCGGGCCTGCTTGTTGCCATGCGTATGGCCCGGCGGATCAGCGAACCGATCACCCGTCTCGCCCGGTTCACCAACAGCGTCCGGCAGTCCCAGGACTATTCCCGACCGGTCGAAATCGAGGCCGAGGGCGAGTTGCGCGACCTGGTCAGCGGCTTCAACGAGATGCTGGACGGCATCCGCGTGCGCGATGAAAGGATCGCTGCCCAGGTCGCCGGCCTGGAGGGCGAGGTTGTCGCCCGGACCGCGGAACTCTCGGTCGCCAAGGAAGCCGCCGAGAGCGCGAACGCCGCCAAGTCTGACTTCCTGGCGGTCATGAGCCACGAGATCCGCACACCGATGAACGGCATCCTCGCCCTCAGCGAGATGCTGTCCCGCTCCGACCTTCCAGCCCGCCAGAAGCGCTATGCGGACGTCATCGCCAAATCAGGCCAGTCCCTGCTCAGCATCATCAACGACATCCTCGACTTCTCGAAGGTCGAGGCCGGCAAGCTCGAGATGGAGGCCGTTCCGGTCGACCTGACCGAGGTCGCCGAGGACGTCGCCAGCCTGTTCATGGAACGCGCCGTCAGCAAGGGCCTGGACCTGGCCGTGTTCGTGGATCCGCGCACGCCCGTGGTCAGCGGTGACCCCGTCCGCCTGCGTCAGGTGCTGGGCAACCTCGCCAACAATGCCATCAAATTCACCGAGACCGGTGGGGTCCTGATCACCGTCGAGCCCGCGGCAGGCGCGCCGGGCAACATTCGTTTCGCGATTGTCGATACCGGCCCCGGCATTCCCGCCGATCGCCTGCCCCGCCTGTTCGAGGCCTTCACCCAGGAAGATCAGAGCACCACGCGCAAGTACGGCGGCACCGGACTGGGACTGACCATCTGTGATCGCCTGGTGCGCGCCATGGGCGGGGAATGGGCCCTCGAGAGCGTCCTGGGCGAAGGCTCCACCTTCGCCTTCCAGGCCCCGCTGTCCGCGGTCGAGGACGTTACGACAGAAGTGGCCGCCTTTGCCGACTGGCAACTTCACGTTCCCGAGGCCCACGGCCAGACCGCCGAGGCGCTGGGCCGCTATCTGACCGCCTGGGGCGTGGCGGTCGTCGCCGATCCGGTGCCGTCCGGGGCGTCGATCCAGCTGGATCCGCAGCCGGGCGCGGCTGCGGCCGGACTGTCTCTGGTCATCTGCGCTACCGAGGACGAGGCCGCCGCCTTCACCGAACGCGGCGTGTGCGCCATGGTCAAACCCCTGCGCCGGGACGATCTTCTGCAGGTCCTGCAGCAGATGCATGCAGGCAAGCGCCCGTCTCTGGACCGTCTCCAGTCGCAGGCTGGCGGCCACCCGACCTTCCCCGGAGTCCGCGTGCTGGTCGTTGACGACTCCGAGGTCAACCGGGAGGTTGCGGGCGAGGCCCTCGGTCGTCTCGGTGTGGTTGTGTCCCTGGCCGAGGACGGGCTGCAGGCGATCGAAGCGCTGCAGGGCGCGACCTACGATCTGGTCCTGATGGACGGGTCCATGCCCAGGCTCGACGGGTTCGAAGCCACACGCCGCATCCGCATCGAAGAGGACGAGACCGGCCGTACGCGCACCCCCATCGTCGCCCTGACCGCCCATGTGGTCGGCTCGGGGGCCGAGGCCTGGCGGACGTCGGGCATGGATGACGTGATCCACAAACCCTTCACCCTGGCTGATCTGACCCGGATACTCGGGCGTTTCTGCTCGGACCATGCCGTGGCTGCGGGAACAGCTACCGCCGAAGTGGCCGCCCCCGACCCCGCCCCGGCCCCGGAACCTGTCGCCGAAGACACTGCCGGACTGCTCGACCCCGCCATTCGCCGGGAACTGGCCGCAATGGCCGCCAACGGACGGCCCGACTTCGTCGAAAAGGTCGAAGGGCTGTACGCGGTCAATGCGCCGCTCAGGGTCGCCGACATCCGCGACGCCCTGGAAGCCGACGATCTGGACGCCCTGGCCCGGGCGGCCCATGCGTTGAAGTCCATGAGCCTGAGTCTCGGCGCGTCAAAGGTCAGCACCCTCGCCTCACGGATCGAGCAGGATGCCCGCATTGGCGATGCCTCGACCGTCGACCCCGACGCCCTCGACACCCTGATCGATCAGACCCTGACGGCGATGGGGCGCGCGGGTGCCGCGACACTGAAATCACCGGCGGAGCCCGGTCAGACCGGGGCTCCGGAATCCGACTGGGCCGCGCGGGCCCGAAGGGCCATGGCGGCCGGTCACATGCATCTCGAGTACCAGCCGATGGTTGACCGGTCGGGCCAGTTCTCGAACAAGGTCGAGGCCTTGGTGCGCTGGACCGACCCTGAACTCGGCCGCATCGGTCCGGACCAGTTCATTTCCGAGCTGGAGAAGGGCGATGCCATCGTCGAACTGACCGATTTTGTCCTCACGACCGCTATGCGGGAACTGGCCACACGGCCAGATCTGCGGGTGTCGGTCAACGCCTGCGCATGGGACTTCCAGGATCCCGGCTTTGCCGTCCGTGTGGCCGAGATCGCAAGGCGCGAAAACTTCCCACCGCAGCGGCTTGAAATCGAGGTCACGGAAACGGCCGTCCTGGATATCGACCCGGCTCGCCAGACCATCCAGCTGCTGTCGGCTCTCGGCGTCGGCATCGCCCTCGACGATTTCGGGTCCGGCTATACCAGCCTGCATGCGCTGCGCGAACTCAGCTTCACCACACTCAAGGTCGACAAGAGCTTCGTGGATCGCTGCTGTGACGACACCGCGTCGGCGGCCATCATTCATGCCGTCATCGGCGTCGGCCGGGCCCTGGGCATGAAGGTGGTCTGTGAAGGCGTAGAGACCGAGCAACAGGCGATCTTCCTCAAGACCGCCGGCGTCCACTATCTGCAAGGCTATTTCTATCATCGCCCCTGTCCCGTCGGCATCCTGCCCGGGGCCGCGGAACGGGCAGCCTGATGATTAAGCATCTGTCTTGACGGAATAGTGGGGGTTCCGGGGCATGATGCAGTTGGAGAAGACCCATGACCATCATTGTAATAGTCGACGACGACCCGACCATCAGGCTGATTGCCGGAGAGATGCTCCGTCATGAGGACTATGCCGTCGTCGAAGCCTCCGACGGGAACGAAGCGCTCAGCGTCGTCTCGATCCTGCCGGTCGACCTCGTCATCCTGGACATGCTGATGCCCAACAAGGACGGTCTGGAGACCATCGCCCAGTTGAAGGCGAAACACCCGGATGTAAGAATTCTGGCGATCTCGTCAGGCGGACGGATGGACAGCGGCATGCTGCTGCGCA
>CAXBHG010000113.1:0-6901 GCA_963975385.1 uncultured Brevundimonas sp. | reverse complement strand
CGGTCGGCGCGGTGGATCATCACGATACGGCCGTTCTCGCGCACGGCCTTGAGCAGGAAACGGGTCCAGGCGGCGAGGCCGTCGTCGGCCATCCAGGCGCCCGCTTTGCCGGGGGCGGGGGCGCGCAGGGCGGCGGGGTCGTCGAAGAAGGGCGGGTTGGACACGGCCCAGTCGGCCGGGGCGGTGTCCAGGGCGCGGAAGCCGGCGGCGACGTCGCCGGTCAGGATGGTGGTGCGGTCGGCGATGCTGTTCAGGGCGGCATTGTCGCGGGCCAGGGCGGCGGCGGCGGGGTCGCGCTCCAGCCCGGTCAGGTGGACGCCGGGGCAGCGGGCGGCGATCTGGGTCAGGACGGCCCCGGCCCCGCAGCCGGCCTCGAACACGCTCTGGCCCGGCGTGGCGGGCACGGCGGCGGCCAGCAGGGCGGCGTCCATGCCGGCGCGATAGCCGCGCGCGGGCTGGCGCAGCCGGACGCGACCGCCCAGCAGGGCGTTCTCGACGGTCTCGGTGGTGGCGGTGTCTGTCGGTGCGACGGTCACGCGGCTTGACCCTTTAATGCGTGATCATCATTGTGCGCCGCATCGCTGCGGGGCAAGGCTGCGGCTGGATTTCCGGCGCGATTCTCCCCGTATCCGTCGCTTTGAAGAGTTCTCCCTTGGACGCTGTTTCCGCCGCCGCTCCCCGCTCGAAGGGCGACGTCGAACCCCTGGTTCGGCTGGCAGCCGCCGACATGGCCGCGGTCGACGCCCTGATCATCGAACGGATGCAGAGCCAGGTACCGGTCATTCCGCTGCTGGCCGACCATCTGGTGGCGGCGGGCGGCAAGCGGCTGCGGCCGATGCTGACCGTGGCGGCGGCCCGCGCGGCCGGGGCGACCGGCGACATCGCGGCCCCGCGCAAGCTGGCGGCGGCGGTCGAATTCATTCACACGGCCACCCTGTTGCACGACGATGTGGTCGACGCCTCGGACATGCGGCGCGGCAAGGTGGCGGCCCATCTGATCTGGGGCGCGCCGTCCAGCGTGCTGGTCGGGGACTTTCTGTTCGCCCGGGCCTTCGAGCTGATGGTCGAGACCGGCCAGATGCGGGCGCTGGGGATCCTGGCCAAGGCGTCCAGCGTGATTTCCGAGGGCGAGGTGCTGCAGTTGACGCGGGCCCACGACCTGAACCTGGACCATGACACCTATCTGCAGATCATCTCGGCCAAGACCGCCGAACTGTTCGCCGCCGCCGCCGAGGCCGGGGCCGTGGGCTGCGGGGCCGGGGAGGCGGAGATCGCGGCGCTCAGGGCCTATGGGCTGAACCTGGGGCTGGCCTTCCAGCTGGCCGATGACGCGCTGGACTATGGCGGCGCGTCCGAGACCCTGGGCAAGAACGCCGGTGACGATTTCCGCGAGGGCAAGGTGACCCTGCCGCTGCTGCTGGCGGCGGCACGGACCCGGGGGACCGAGGACGCCTTCTGGGACCGGACCATCAACAGCGGCGACCGCAACGAGGCCGACTTCGTCCGGGCGCGGGAACTGGTGATCGGCTCGGGCGCGATCGGGGCCACGCTGGACATCGCCGGCGACTATGCCGACCTGGCGCGGGCGGCGCTGGAGGTGCTGCCGGCCAGTGACTGGCGCGAGGCGCTGGAACAGCTGGCCGATTTCGCGGTCAGCCGCGCGGCCTGATGATCGCAAACCGTCGTGGTGCGTTGAAGGAGGGGTTCAACCTCCGGAAATGCCATGCGCGGTGATCTCAAGACCTATCAGGCCAAGCGCCGTTTCGACGGGACGCCCGAACCCAGGGGCTCGAAGGCCACGCGCAAGGCCGGGGCCCCGCTGCGTTTCCTGATCCAGCGCCATGCGGCGACGCGGCTGCACTATGATTTTCGCATCGAACACGACGGGGTGCTGAAGTCGTGGGCGGTGACCAAGGCCCCGTCGCGGGACCCGGCGGTCAAGCGGCTGGCGGTCGAGGTCGAGGATCACCCGCTGGACTATGGATCGTTCGAGGGCACGATCCCGTCGGGCAACTATGGCGCGGGGACGGTGCAGCTGTGGGACACGGGGACCTGGGTACCGCAGAATCCGGACACGCTGGAGGCCGACTTTGCGAAAGGGTCGGTGAAGATGACGCTGGACGGCGAGCGGCTGCAGGGCGGCTGGGCCCTGGTGCGGCTGAAGAGTGATCGCGGCAAGCCGTCGAAACGCGACAACTGGCTGCTGATCAAGGAAAAGGACGATTTCGCCGTGCCGGGCGAGGGCGACGCCCTGGCCGAGATCGACGCCTCGGTGACGACGGGTCGGACGCTGGCCGAGATCGCGGCGGGGTCAAAGGCATGGACAAAATCAAGGCCGACCGGGCGCAAGGGGCCGGCCAAACCGAAGCCGACCAAGGCCAAGGCGGGGGGCGCATCGAAGCCGCCGGCCTTTGTGCCGATCCAGCTGTGCAAGGTGGCGGACCATCCGCCGGGGGCGGCGGGCTGGGTCCATGAGATCAAATTCGACGGCTACCGGATCCAGATCGGTATCGGCGGCGGCAAGGCCGTGCTGCGGACGCGCAAGGGACTGGACTGGAGCGACCGGTTTCCCGAACTGGCGGCCGAGGCGGCCGACTGGCCCGATGCGGTGGTCGACGGTGAGCTGTGCGCGCTGGATCAGGATCACCAGCCGGATTTTTCGGCCCTGCAGGCGGCGATTTCCGGGGGGAAGACCGGGGGGCTGATCTATTTCGCCTTCGACCTGTTGTTCGAGGGCGGCGAGGATTTGCGCAAACTGCCGCTGTCGCACCGCAAGGCGCGGCTGCAGGCGTATGTTGACCGGGTCGGCGACGCGGCCGGGAAGCGGCTGCGCTATGTCGAGCATTTCGGCTCCAGCGGGCAGGCGGTGCTGGAAAGCGCCTGCCGGATGGATCTGGAGGGGGTGATCTCCAAGAAGCTGGACGCCCCCTATCGCGGCGGGCGGTCGGCCGGCTGGGTCAAGTCCAAATGCCGGGGCCGGGACGAGGTGGTGATCGGCGGCTGGTCGTCGGAGGGCGGGACACGGTTCCGCTCACTTCTGGTCGGGGTGCGCGACAAGGGCGGGCTGCGCTATCTGGGCCGGGTCGGGACGGGCTATGGCGAGGCGGTGGTCAAAACCCTGTTGCCGGCCCTGAAGGCTGTGGCGGCGGACAGGAGTCCCTTTGCCGGGTCCGGCGCGCCCAAGGGGGGCAGGACCCTCCACTGGGTCAGGCCGGTCCTCGTCGCCGAGATCGAACACGGCGGCTTTACCGAGGCCGGGTCGCTGCGCCACGCGGCCTTCAAGGGGCTGCGCGAGGACAAGACCGCCGAGGAGGTGACCGACGCGCCGCAGCCGCCGTCCGGCACCCTGGGCAAGGCCACGACCACGGTGCGGACCGTGTCGAAGCCGGGCCGGGTGGTGGTGGCGGGGGTGACCATCTCCCACCCCGACAAGGTGTTGTGGCCCGCTGTCGGCGACCGGCCGGCGCTGACCAAGGCCGATCTGGCGCGCTATTATGAGGCGGCCTCGGAGCGGTTGCTGGCGCATGTGGCGGACCGGCCGACCTCGATCATCCGGGCTCCGGACGGGATCACGGGCGAGACCTTCTTCCAGCGGCACGCGATGAAGGGGTCCAATCCGCGGCTGAAGCTGATCGATGTGAAGGCGCGGACGCCCTATGTGGCGGCGGTCGATGTCGGGGGGCTGGTGGCCATCGCCCAGTCGGGCGGGATGGAGCTGCATCCGTGGGGCTGTCGGCCGGGGGATCCCGAGACGCCGGAGCAGATCACCTTTGACCTCGACCCGGATGTGGGGCTGGATTTCGGCGACGTCATCGCCGCCGCGAAGACGGTGAAGGCGAAGCTGGAGACGCTGGGGCTGACGCCCTTCGTCAAGACGACCGGCGGCAAGGGGCTGCATGTGGTGGTGCCGATCCGCAGCGACGGGCGCAGCGGCGTGAGCTGGGACCAGGCCAAGGCCTTTGCGAAAGCCGTATCCCAGGCGATCCGGGACGCGGAGCCCGACCGGTTCACCACCACCCTTGCCAAGAAGGCGCGGGGCGGGAAGATCTTCCTCGACTATCTGCGCAACGGCCGGATGGCGACGGCGGTGGCCCCGTGGTCACCGCGGGCGCGGCCGGGGGCGGGCATCGCGACGCCCCTGACCTGGGGCCAGGTGCGGGCCGGGCTGGACCCGTCGGCCTTCAACATGTGGGACTATCAGGCCCTGCTGAAGAAGGCCGATCCGTGGGCGGACTTCCGCAAGGCCGAGACCAGTCTGAGACCGGCGCTCAGTAAGATGGGGGTGTAGGCATGCCACCAGCGGGATTTTCCGAAATCCGGCGGCCTGCAAAGGACAATCAGCCGGGGCACAAGTTTCTGTCACCCGGCCGGGCGGGCCGTATCAGGTCGCGGCCATGGAGCTCATCGCACGATTGATCCATGTGATGATCTCGGGGCTTAGTCGCACATAGACGCCGCCCGCGCCGCAGGCGGATTTCGCGGGTTTGACCGAACGCGACGTCACGCCCGCCAGGCTCATGCCCTCGTCGCCGGGTTCTCCGGCGTCGCCGGTCGCCGAGACCAGCAGCGGCCCGCCGCTATCGCCGGCGCAGGTGTCCGGGCCCTGGTACTGGCCGGCGACGATTTCCCGGCCAACCTGACAACCGAACCGAGCCCTGTCCTCTTGTGAGCATAAGGCCGAGATCACCGGAACGGCGGCATGGCGTTTACGGTCTGACCGTTGTCGTCCCCGAGCGTCGACGGCCCCGAACCCGACGATCCGGAAGCCGGAAGCGGAGGTGACAAGCGCCTCATCCGCGAACGGGATGCCTGCGACGTTCCTGACCGGCGAACCGAGCTCGAGAACGGCAATGTCCACACCGGTCTTGCTGGTTTGCCGGTCGCAGAACAGGCCCGGTCTGTGGTCGACCACCGCATAGTAACGACCGGCACCGGAGCCGGACCTCGCGGTCGGTACATCGCCGACGAATACGCGGCCGGGAACCGCCCTGCAGACGCAATGGGCAGCAGTAAGGACCATGGTCGGCGCAATCAGGGTGCCGGTGCAGAGCGGCTTGTCAGGATTGTCGTAAGTCAGTCCGACCACGGCATCAAAAGCGCCCGGACTGACGGGTTTACCGTCGAAGATTTCAGGCCCGAACACCTTGGTTGAGGTCCAGACGGTACCGTCTCCGGCATCGGGCGGTCGCCGGGCCGGGTCCGGCATACAGCCGGTCCAGCCCGTGACGGCAGCCAGCAGTCCTGCGGCCGCATAGAGGGGCGCGAGAACGCCGGGATTCATTGGCCCGGAAACAGGCGCTCTACGTCGGAAACCGACCGATAGCCGCCATGCCGCGCCACGATCCCGGCCCGGCGGACATAGCCAGTGTCCGGTTCGAACAGGGAATAGGTCACCGACACCCCGCCCATGGTGTAAAGGGGCGCTCCGCCGATGAAGGTCCACAGATTCTTGCGGGTATAGAGGGCTCCCGCCTCCTTGTGGCTGAGTAGCAGTATCAGGGGCGAGTTGTCCTGTGAGAGCGCCTGCTGGATCTGCTGCTGACGTATGATGCGTGACGCCATCGACCCCTGCTCAGGCGTCACGGCGGCGAGGGCGGTTCGCATCGTTTCAAAGGCGGTGATCGCCCGCGTCGCGCTCGCCTCGGCGGCGTCATAGAGCTGGGCCACCCGCGCGGCCTCGTCGCCTTGCTCCTTCAGGATGATCGATCGCGCCCTGGCGGCAGCCCCGTCGCCGATGGCCACACCGTATCCATCCTGCAAGGGCTTCAGGTCCTGAAGCAGGCCGGCGGCGTCGCTGGCTAGAAAATTGCCGGGAATGATAAATTGGACGCGTGAATGGCGCGCGCGCGCGGCTGAAACCACGGCGGAAGCCGCCAACTGGGACGGTGCGTCGATCGTGACCGGCTGAAAGCTGTAGTTGCTGAGAAAGTAGCTTCCCAGCTTGCTGGCGACGTCGATTACGGCTCCGGCAGCCGTCAGTGCGGCCATCCGATCACCGGTGCCTCCGTCCTCAAGACTGTTCGGCAAAGCGTCGTCGGCCGTCCGGGCCTCCAGATACCGCTGACGCGCGACCGCCAAAAGTGCGCCGACATCGGCCTGTTGCATCTGGAACTGAATGGCGTCGACTGTGGAGAGTTGGTCGATACTGGTCAGGATCAGCACCGGCCTTTCACCGAAGGACTCGTTCTTCAGGTCTTCCCAGATCTGGGCGGCGGCCGCGGTCATCGATCGCGTGACGAGCAGGGTGGCCTCTGCCTGACCCGTGCCGGAGGCCGTCGCGACCGACCCGTCGATAGCGGTCTGGCCTGTGACCGAACCGATGGACGCGCGGTCCGCGGCCGTCTGGGCCGCAATCATGGCGGATCTCGCAGTCGCCGCGGCCGCCGCCGCGTTGTAGGCGGCGGCTTCCGCTTCGTAGCGGGCCTTTTCCGCAGCCCAGTCGGTGCCGGTCGGCGAGGGACTGCTCGTCGGGTCGGGCATGGTCTGGGCGAGGGCCGCCGTGCCAGCCAATGTGGCCGCGACAGCAATGGATGCCAGCAGTTTCATGTTTGAACCCCCTCAACCCAAGATAGATATCAGGATACCCTCGTTATGGGAAGCGCGTTCACCGGCCGCCTGAACCTGTCGAACCAAGACGGAGGTCAGCGTGCCGCGGCCCGTCCAACGGGCGATGGTCCGCTCAGGCGGCGGATTTCTTCTTCGGCGCGGCCTTCTTCGCGGCGGGCTTTTTGGCCGGCGCGGCGGAGCCTTTCAGGCTGTTTTTCAGCGCCGCCATCAGGTCGATGACATTGGTGTCGTCGGGTTCGGCCACGTCGACCGTGCCCTTGCCGCCCTTCGTCTTTGCCTTGATCATCTCGCGCAGGGCGTCGTCATAGCCGTCCCTGAAGTCGGCGGGATCGAA
>CAXBHG010000112.1:0-6928 GCA_963975385.1 uncultured Brevundimonas sp. | reverse complement strand
CTGAACGTGGTGGTGATGGACAGCCCCGCCGGCGCGACCTGGCGGCTGAAGGGCTGACCGTCGGCCTGATCCGGCTCCGCGGCATACGGCCGCAGTCCGGTGCAAGCCGGGGGAGGCCGTGCGTCCGCGCGTAGAGATTACATGAAGCTGACCGGTCGAGACCCTGCCTTGAGGCACGGACATCCGGCGGCGTTCACTGGAGACTACCCATGACAAGAACCCGAATTTCGTCGCTCGCCGTCGCCGCCCTGTTGGCTGCGCTCGCATCCAGTCCCGCTGCCGCCCAGACCGCGCCCCAGCCGGCGGATGCCCATGCCGGACACGCCGGGCATGCTGCGGTGACGCAGGCCGCTCCCGCGACTCCCGCGACCGAAGCCCCAGCCTGTCACGGCATGGCCGGCATGGATCATTCGTCGATGACGAGCGAGCAACGGGCCGCGATGATGGAACGGCATCAAACCATGATGGCCGGCATGGACCACTCGAACATGACCGCCGAGCAGCACGCGGAAATGAAGGCGAAGCACGAGGCCATGATGGCGTCCTGTGCCGGCAGCATGTCCGGTATGGACCATGGCGCGCACCACCCGGCCCCCGCGGCCGCGGCTGAACCCGCCCACCAGCACTGAGACCAGCCGCCGCCGCCGGCCCCCGGGCCGGCGGCGGGTCGGTATCCTGCTCTAGCGCGCTCATCAGCTCATTGGCCCAGACCGACGCCAGGATCTCGGTCGGGACGCCGAACCGCTGGGTCACCTTCCACGGCACCCGGTCATTGCGCTGGCGCGCCTGGCTGGCGGCGTTCTGGATACAGGCCCCGGTGGGGCACCTGAATGTGGTGGTGATGGACAGCCCCGGCGGCGCGACCTGGCGGTTGAAGAGCCAGGGGCCGGGTCCCGCGGCGTCAGGCGTCCGGCACAGCCCCGCGCCCGAACACGGACCAGCCGGTGCGCATGGCCAGCCGCTCCAGCGCCAGGGTGCCGAGCTGGGAATTGCCCTGGGCGTTGAGGCCGGGCGACCAGACGGCGATCGCGGCGCGGCCGGGGGCCACGGCCAGGATGCCGCCGCCGACCCCGGACTTGCCGGGCAGGCCGACCCGGAAGGCGAAATCACCGCTGGCGTCATAGTGGCCGCAGGTCAGCATCAGGGCATTGATCCGTCGGGCCCGCGCTTCTGAAACCACGCGGTGGCCGCTGGTCGGGTTGAGGCCGCCGGCCATCAGATAGCGCCCGGCCATGGCCAGCTGGCGGCAGCTCATGGCGATCGCGCACTGGCCGAAATAGAGGGCCAGCACATCCTCGGGGGCGTGATTCAGATTGCCGAACGACTTCATGTAGTTGGCGAGGGCGACGTTGCGGAAGCCGGTCTCGGACTCGCTCTCGGCCACCTCGGCATCGACGGCGATCGTCTCGTCATCGGCCAGGTGGCGGATGAAATTGATCAGTTCGGCCAGGGAGGCGCGTGGGGCGCTGCGGGCGAGGTTCACATCCGCGACGACGATGGCCCCGGCGTTGATGAACGGGTTGCGCGGGATGCCGTGCTCCGACTCCAGCTGGACGATGGAGTTGAAGGCACTGCCGGAGGGCTCGCGGCCGACGCGGTCCCACAGCTGGTCGCCGACCCGGCCGAGCGCCAGGGTCAGGGCGAAGACCTTGGACACACTCTGCAGCGAGAACAGCGAATCGGCCGCGCCGCCGGTGAAGACGCCGCCGTCCGCGGTGACCACCGCCATGCCGAACTGGCCGGGATCGACCCGCGCCAGGGGCGGGATGTAGTTCGCCGGCCGCCCGCGATCGGGGGCGGCCCGCATTTCTTCGGCGATCTCGGCGACGATGGCCGTCAGGTCGGGCATGGGTGCGGTCACTCGGCGGGCGGCGGGGGTGACCCTAGCGCGCGCTCATCAGCTCATTGGCCAGTTCGGCGGTCAGATAGCCGTCGGCGACGCGGCCATTGGCCAGCTGCCAGCGGCGCAGGGCGGCCCGGGTGTTGGAGCCGATGACCCCGTCGATGCCCTGGGTGTCATAGCCACGCCGGGTCAGGGCCGCCTGGGTGCCGATCCGCTGCTCGCGCGACAGGGGGGCGTCGTCGGGCCAGGTGCCGACCAGACCGGGCTTGCCGGCGATGCCGTCGGCGGTCAGGCCGATAGCCAGGGCATAGCTGACCGAGTTGTTGTAGCGGCGGATCACATAGTGGTTGGGCAGGGCCAGGAAGGCCGGGCCGCGCGCGCCCTGGGGCAGCAGCAGGGTCGCGTCCTCCGCCGCCTCGGAAGCGGTCGGGGTGCCGCCGCCGGCCAGGGTCACGCCCCGGGCGGCCCAGAAACGCCACGGATGTTTGGGTCCCTCGGCCTCGGCATAGTCGAAATCGGCCGGCAGGGTGACCTCATAGCCCCACGACTGGCCGCGCTTCCAGCCGGCCTGGGCCAGCAGATTGGCGGCCGAGGCCAGGGCGTCGGCTTCCGAGCCCCAGATGTCGACCTTGCCGTCGCCGTTCTGGTCGATGCCGAGGCGCAGATAGTTGTCGGGCATGAACTGGGTCTGGCCCATGGCCCCGGCCCAGCTGCCCTTGAGGCCGGCGCGGTCGCGGCGGCCGTCGATGACGATGTCCAGCGCGTCCTTCAGCTGGGCCTCGGCCCAGTCACGACGGCGGCCGTCGAAGGCCAGGGTGGCGAGTGAGCGGATGACGTCATGATCGCCCTGGACCTGGCCGAAACTGCTCTCATTGGCCCAGATCGAGACCAGGATCTCGGCCGGGACGCCGAATCGCTGGGTCACCTCCCACGGCACCCGGTCATAGCGCTGGCGCGCCTGGGCGATTCGCGCCGGGCTGGCGGCGTTCTGGATATAGGCCCCGGCGGGGCGGCTGAACTCGGGCTGGTTGCGGTCGAGGCGCAGGACGGTGGGGTCGGGGCTCAGTCCGGCCAGTTCGCGCTCATAGGCGGCGCGGCGGCTGCCGCCATGACGGGACAGGAAACCCTGTTTCCAGCCCTCGAACCCGGCCTGGTCGGCGGCGTCGGCCAGCGGCGGCACCGGGGCGGGGGTCGGCGCGGGCGCGGGCACGGACGGCGGCGGGGTCGCGGTCGGGCCGGGCAGGGGCGGCAGGCTCTCGGGCAGCATCGGCGCGCAGGCGGCGACGCAGCCGATGAGGATGAGGCGAGAGCTGAAGCGCATGACTTTAGACATATGTCCCCGACGACGACCTGAATGACGCTAGCGCGTGAATGGTGAAAATGTTGCCCTGACTGGGCGCAGCCAAAGATGAAATTGCCGCTAACCACCTTCCTATACCGGGTTTAAGGCGGCAGGAGGGACAGTGGCCGCGACCTCTCGACGGCCCGGTGGCGGAGTGGTGACGCGGCGGGGATGCAACCCCGCAGACCCTCCGTTCGATCCGGAGGCCGGGCCTCCATCTTTCTGGGGCGCTATCGCGAGGGACGCGGTCCCTCGCTGTTTGAGCGCGGTGTGGAGCGCAGGCGCGAGGCATCTGCAGCCGCCCGTTGACGTTTTCGCCAAGCCTCTCTATACGCACCGCTCCGCCGCGAGGTCCGACTTCGCGGCTCGTTTATTTTGCTTTGCCCCAGGACAAGACCATGAAGGTCCGTAGCTCGCTCAAGTCGCTCAAGGGTCGCCACCGCGACTGCAAGATCGTCCGTCGCAAGGGCGTGGTCTATGTGATCAACAAGACCGACCCGCGCTTCAAGGCGAAGCAGGGCTAGGGACTGCGCTCAAGCAGCCCGTCGCCGTGCGACGGGCGTTAGCGCACCCAGGCCTGAACTACCCACAGGGTCGCGGGCTTTGTCCGCGGCCTTTTTCGTGCCTGCCGTTGAGCGTTTCGTTCCGGCATGGTTAGCGTCCGCGCCTGAGTTTTTTACTGACCCGAGGAGATCCCCATGGCCGATGACGCCACCTTTGACGCCAGCCCGGACATCCTCAACGCCACGGCCCAGGGCCGTCTGCGCACCATCATCGAACGCCTCGAGCGGCTCGAGGAAGACAAGCAGGCGGTGATGGCCGACATGAAGGAGGTCTTCGCCGAGGCCAAGGGCGAGGGCTATGACGTCAAGATCCTGCGCAAGGTCATCCGCATCCGCAAACAGGACAAGGCCAAGCGCCAGGAAGAGGACGCGATCCTCGACCTGTATATGTCGGCGCTGGGCGAGATCTGAAGCCGAGGGGTTAGGGCTTAGGGCTTCGGGCTTAGGCCGTGGGTCCTGGGGAACAGGTCCGCGGGCGACAATTCGGGCGCGGCGGGTGTATCCTTCCCCTAAGCCCTAATTCCCAAGCCCTAAGACCTCACCCGGCCATGAAACCCAAGCGGCCCGTCAGCCCGTTCGAAGCCCAGCGTCAGGCGGCGCGGCGGGCGGCGCTCAACGCCCTGAAACGCGCCCGCCGCTCGGCCGAGAAGGCTGGCGTTTCGCTGTCTGAATGGGAGGGTGAGTTCCTCGACTCGGTCGGCGACCGCATCAAGACCTACGGCCGCGCCTTCGGGGACCCGGAAAAGGGCGCGCCCGGCCAGGCCCTGTCATCGATGCAGGGCCGCAAGCTCAAGGAAATCACCGCCAAGGCGAAGGGCGAGGAACCGAAGCGCCGCTGGGGGCGCAAGCCGCCGAAGCCGGAGGCATAGGGCCGCCCCGCCGCCTAGATCAGCAGCATCACCGCATTGCCGAAATTGTGCAGCAACACCGGCAGCAGCAGGCTGCGGGTGCGCAGCACCAGCCAGACCGCCAGCAGGGACGGCACCGCCGTCAGCGCCATCGTCAGCGGGTCGAAGGTGAAGCCGCCGTCGTTGTAGCCGAAGGCATGGGCCAGGCCGAACAGGGCGCAGGACAGAATCGCCCCCCAGCTCCAGTCCACACCCAACAGGCGCATGCGGCCGAGGAAGGCGTGCCCGAGGGCGACCAGCAGGACGCCGCGATAGAAGGGCTCTTCCTCGAAGCCCGGCATCGTCAGCTGAAAGGCGATCGTCTCGTGTGACGCCGGTTCGTTCGGAAACACCCAGGCCAGGGCGGCGAAGAAGCCGACATAGGCCAGGGCGACGGGCAGGGCGGTCTTCAGACTGCCCGGGGCCTGGACCAGCGTCAGGCCCGAGCGCCGCCAGCCGAACCCCGGCAGGGCGGCGATGGCCAGGGTCGCCAGCAGGGCCAGCCCCTTGCCCTGCCAGTTCCAGTCGCTCACCGGCAGCAGGTCCGGCAGATGGCCGTAGCCCCGCGTCAGCAGGACGTCATTGAGCAGCACCAGGGCGGCGGCGACCAGCAGCCAGCGCCACGACACCTGACCCGGCCGGACAAGGGCGATGGCCCCCGCCGCCAGCAGCAGCAGGCCGATAATGGCCGCGATCCCGATCATGCCGTTCATCCGGGGCTCTCCGCAGTTTCGATACGTCGAGCCATGCCCGCGCCGGAGCGGGCGGTCTGCTCAGAAGACGGCGGAACGGCGCTCAAAAGTCGGCGGCGGGCGGGTTTTCGTCACCGGCCGCGGCCCGGGCGGCCTGACGGAAGGCCCCGGGGGTACAGGCCTCGGTCTCGCGGAACACCCGGTTGAACGAGGGCAGGGAGGCAAAGCCGCTGTCGAGGGCGATGGCGATCAGCTTGTCGTCCCGGCGCGCCGGGTCGGACAGCAGGCGGCGCGCCTCGGCCATGCGGTGGGCATTCAGGAAGGTGCGGAAATGGTCATGGCCCAGCTCGCGATTGATCAGCTGCCGCACGGCGCGTTCGGACGCCCCCATCATGGCGACGAAGCGGTCCAGGCTGAGATTGCCGTCCAGATGGACGCGCTCGACCGCGATCAGCTGATGCAGCCGCGCGGCCAGGCCGGTGGCAGCGGGTCCCGGGGAGCCGGCAGGGGCGCCGGCGGGGGCGGCCGGGATGATCCGGGGAATGGGGGCGGGCGCAGCGTCCGCGTGCAGGCGCGCGTCCAGCTGCAGCAGCCAGCCGGTGAACACCAGCAGGGCGGTGTTCTGCACGATGGTGAAGCCGCGCGGCCCCCAGTCCAGACCCAGCACCACGTCGACGATCAGGTCCGCCAGCAGCTGGGCGGCCAGAAGGGCCACCACGATCACCCGCGCCCGCCGACGCACGTCGATCAGGTCACCGCGGAAATCCCGCGCCAGCCGCCAGCCCAGATGGCCGACCATGGCGAAACCGATGCCGACCAGTCCCCACGACAGGCCCTGCCCGGCCAGGGCGGGGCCGAACAGGCCGCGATCGGCGCTGGCGATCCCGATCCACACCAGGCCGGTGGCCAGCACCAGGCCCCGCGGCCGGAAGCGGCGGTCGAACACCGTCAGGCAGTACCACCACAGGAAGACGGCGGCGTAGCCGCTCAGCAGTATGGCGACCTGTCCGGACAGGCCCGACAGCCGCAGCGCGGCATCCGGCGTATTGCCGGCCAGGAATCCGCACAGGCAGACGGCGAGGGCGATGAAGATCCAGGCCCCGCCACGGTCGCTGCGCCTCGCGGCCAGCACGGCCGCCAGGATCAGAAGGGTCGCACCGGCGACCCGGACGATGACGTCGAGCGCCTGGGGTGTCATGGGCGGAGCGTAGCGCCCGCCCGGTCAGTCCGGAACCCTCACCCCGCCTCTTTCAGCACGCCCTCCAGCCCCTGTTCGCGGACCTTGCGGTACAGGGTGGAGCGGCCGATGCCGAGGCGGCGGGCGATTTCGGACATGTGGCCGGCATAGACCTCGATGGCGTGCTGGATCAGGTCGCGCTCGATGTCTTCCAGGGTGCGCAGATGGCCGCGGTCGTCGAGGATGCGGATCGGCGTGTCCGGCAGGGGCGGCAGGTTGGCATAGGGCTCGGCCGGGGTGGTGGTGGTCCCCTCCACCGCTTCGCGGTTCCCCTCCCCATGTTCCATGGGGAGGAGACTGGCGGAGACACCCGAGATGGCCGGGAAGTCGTGCGGCTGCAGGAAGGGGGCGTCGGCCAGGACGA
>CAXBHG010000111.1:0-6933 GCA_963975385.1 uncultured Brevundimonas sp. | reverse complement strand
TCAAGCAGCGAGCGACCGCGTCGCGAGCGTAGCGCCTCTACGAGGAAGCCATCGCCTTGGTCAGGTTCTCGGCGACCTTGTCGATGAAGCCTTCAGTGGTCAGCCAGCTCTGCTGATCGCCGACCAGCAGGGCCAGGTCCTTGGTCATGTAACCGGCCTCGACGGTCTCGACGACGACCCGCTCCAGGGTGTTGGCGAAATCGATCAGGGGCTGGTTGCCGTCCAGCTTGCCGCGATGGCTGAAGCCGCGCGTCCAGGCGTAGATCGAGGCGATCGAATTGGTCGAGGTGGCCTCGCCCTTCTGGTGCTGGCGATAGTGGCGGGTGACGGTGCCGTGGGCGGCTTCCGACTCCAGGATCTTGCCGTCGGGGGTCATCAGCACCGAGGTCATCAGACCCAGCGAGCCGAAGCCCTGGGCCACGACGTCGGACTGGACGTCGCCGTCATAGTTCTTGCAGGCCCAAACGAACCCGCCCGACCATTTGATGGCCGCGGCCACCATGTCGTCGATCAGACGGTGCTCATAGGTCAGGCCCGCGGCCTTGAACCGGTCGGCGAACTCCTCGTCGAACACCTTCTGGAAGATGTCCTTGAAGCGGCCGTCATAGGCTTTCAGGATCGTGTTCTTGGTCGACAGATAGACCGGGAAATTGCGCTGCAGGCCGAAGGCCAGGCTGGCGCGGGCGAATTCGGTGATCGAGTCGTCGAGGTTGTACATACCCATGGCCACCCCGGCCGACGGGGCCTTGAACACCTCGTGTTCGATGACCTTGCCGTCGTCGCCGACGAATTTCATCGTCAGGGTGCCCGGTCCCGGCATCAGGAAGTCGGTCGCCTTGTACTGGTCACCGAAGGCATGGCGACCGACGACGATCGGCTGGGTCCAGCCGGGCACCAGCCGGGGCACGTTCGAGCAGATGATCGGCTCGCGGAAGACCACGCCGCCGAGAATGTTGCGGATGGTGCCGTTGGGCGACTTCCACATCTTCTTCAGGCCGAACTCCTCCACCCGGGCCTCGTCCGGGGTGATGGTGGCGCATTTGACGCCGACGCCGTGCTTCTGGATGGCGTGGGCCGCGTCGATCGTCACCTGGTCGTCGGTGGCGTCGCGGTGCTCCATGCCCAGGTCGTAATAGTCCAGCTCGAGGTCGAGGAACGGGAAGACCAGCTTGTCCTTGATCATCTGCCAGATGATCCGGGTCATTTCGTCGCCGTCGATGTCCACGATGGGATTGGCGACCTTGATCTTGGCCATGCGGTTTGCGCCTCTGATTGGGGGAAGGATTAGGTGACGGGCGGTATAGCGGCGGCGGAGCGCGGGCGCAAAGGGGGGCCGTGCCGGGGTCGCAAATCTGACAGGTTGCAGCCCGCCCTTCCGCCCCCGAAGATGCAGCCGACGCCGGAAATGTGTCGATACGGAAACTCACACCATGATCCCGTCCCGGACGCTCGTTCTCATCCTCACCCTCGGTGCCGGACTATGGGCCGGACTCGCCGCCGCCGCGGTCGCCGGGCCACAAACGCGATCCTTCCGGGACTGGCAGGCGGTCTGCGACAACGGTGGTGACTGTTTTGCCTTCACGGGTGGTGACATCGGTGCCTCCGCCTTCGTGCGCATCCATATGCCGGCCGGTCCGGACGCAGACCCCGGGGTAGCCGTCGGGGCCTGGGGCTGGGGCGAGGCCCTCCAGTTCAGCCTTGTCATAGACGGGGTGCCCCGGTCCCTGGACAGGGCCCCCGTGTCGGAATGGGCCGGCGTCGGCGAACTGCGCGGCGCTCCGGCGCGCGAGATGATCACCGCCATGGCCGCCGGTCGCAGCATGGACCTGTCCATCGACGGGCAGGGAGATGATCTGTCGCTGTCAGGCGTGTCCGCGGCCCTGCTCTGGATCGACGAACGTCAGGGACGGCTCCGGACCACGACGGCCCTGTTGCGGCAGGGTCCCCGGCCGGCGTCCGAGGTTCCGCCGGCACCGGAATTGCCGCAGATCCAGATCCGTCCGGCCACGATCAGCCAGTTCGGCGGGGACAATCCTCCGCCCCTGCCCGAAAGCGTCGCCGCCCGCCCCGAAATCGCCGCCTGTCGCGACGGCTGGGAGGAGCCGGACGCGGACAGCTACGAACCGCTCCATGCCGAGCTTGGCCCGACGACACGGCTCTGGGGCGTCCAGTGTTTCACTGCCGCCTACAACACCGGCCACATCCTGTTCCTGACCGACCACCTCGGCGGTCAGGTTCGCCACCTGATCCTGCCGGGTGCCGACAAGCCGGTCGCCGAATTCGTCAATGTCGAGATCGGCAACACGATCACCCAGACCGTTCGGGCCCGGGGCCTGGGTGACTGCGGTCTGATCCAGCAGTGGCGCTGGGCCCGGACCGGGTTCGAGCTGGCGCTGGAACAGCGCATGGACGCCTGCCTGGGCATGCCGCCCGAACTGTGGCCGACGGTCTGGCGAACGCGCTGATTCCCGGCCACCCCGGACCCGAAGGGCCACGGGGCACCGGGCCTGGGCCGGAGCCCGGACTCAGGCCTTGCGGCTCTGGATCCAGTCGCCGACCACGGTCTTCAGCACCTCCAGCGGCATGCCGCCCGAGCCGAGGGCCGTGTCGTGGAAGCTCTTGATGTCGAACCGGTCGCCCAGCTGCGCCTTGGCCTCTTCACGCAGCCGGACCCATTCGGTGTGGCCGACCTTGTAGCTGGACGCCTGCCCCGGCCAGACGCAGTAGCGTTCGACCTCTGTGGTGACGCTGGATTCCTGGTCGCCCAGGGTGGCGACCATATACTGGATCGCCTGCTCCCGGCTCCAGCGGTTGTGGTGCAGCCCTGAGTCGACGACCAGACGGGTCGCCCGGAACAGCAGGCTCTGCAGATAGCCGAGCCGGCCCCAGGGGTCGTTCTCATAGACGCCCATCTCGTCGGCCAGCTGTTCGGCATACAGGGCCCAGCCTTCCGAATAGGCCGAGAAGCCGATCAGTTTGCGGATCGTCGGGATGCCCGCCGCCTCGGTCGACAGGGTGATCTGCAGATGGTGGCCCGGACTCGCCTCATGATAGGTCAGGGTCGGCAGGGTCCATTTCGGCCATTCGGCCGTGTCGCGCAGATTGATGTAATAGGCGCCGGGACGCGACCCATCCAGGCTCGGCCCCTGGTAGTAGCCGCCCGGCGCGCCGGCCTCGATCGCCGGCGGCACACGGCGGATGTCGACGCTCGCCTTGGGCAGGATGCCGAAATAGTCGGGCAGGCGGGCCTGCATGGCGGCCATCTGCGCATTCAGCTCGTCCAGCAGTTGCTGTTTGCCGGCGTCGTTATTCGGATAGATGAAGCGCGGATCCTTGGCCATCGTGGACAGGCGCGAGCCGACCGTGCCTTCCGTCATGCCCTCGGCCTTCAGGATGGCGTCCGCGGCGGCGGTGATTTCAGCCACCTGGGTCAGGCCCAGCTGATGCACTTCGGCTCCCGTCAGCCGGGTCGTGGTGTAGTTGCGGATGCCGTACTCGTAATAGCCTTCGGCGTGCGGCAGGGCCCAGACCCCGGCGTCGTGGCGGGCGGTCGGGCGGACCCCTTCAAACAGGGCGATCTGGCGGCGCAGGGCCGGATAGACCTTGTCAGCGACAATGGCGCTGGCCCGGGCAGCCCAGTCGCCCTCGACCCCGGCTGCGGCGGCCCGGCGCGTCAGCGAGGTCACAAGGCCGGACTCGGCCGGGTCGGCCGCAACCCCGGCATTCATCTGGGTCAGGGTGCGATCGATGACGAAGTCGGGCGGCACGATGCCCATGTCCATGTCGGCGCGCACCAGGGCGGTTTCCTGGTCCAGCAGGTCGCCGAAGGCGTCCAGACGCGACAGATAGGCCTCGGCGTCAGCCTCGGTCTCGATCGAATGCATGGTGTCGAGGAAGTCAGGGATGTCCCGATAGGCGCCGCCCAGCTGGCTGATCCGGTAGGGATTGGGCGAACCCGTGTTGCCGAAGCGATAGGTGTCGAGCCCGATGTTCGTGGTCACGCCGTCGTACAGCACGGTCGCCAGATTGACCGCGTCCATCCCGGCCAGTTTGGAGGCGTCAATGCCCTTCAGCTTGTCGGTATACTCGCGGCTGAAGGCCTCGCGCTCGGCGATATCCGTCGGCGTCAGCATGTCCAGCCGCGCCTTGGCCCCGGCGTTGGGCCCCTTGTCCAGCCCCATATAGGTGGCCGCCATGGCCGACTTTTCCAGCACCATGGCGAACATGGCGTCGAGGATGCCGTTCAGCTTGGCCGCCTCTGCGGGATCGGAGCCCGGGGCGGGAATTCGGGCCATGACAGCCCCGGCGGAACCCGCCAGGGCGACCCCGGCTACGGCGGAAAGAAGCAGGCGACGACGATCGATCATGGCAGGGGTCTCCGAAAAGGCATGGCGCAAATGAGGCGCTGATCACCGCATCCGCAAGTGAAACATAGGCAATGTCCGGCCGCGAAGGCGAATCCGGGGCCCCTATTCGCCGCGCAGTTCCTGCTTCACCCGTTCCGCCAGGATCTTGATATCCAGCGGTTTCGGCAGGAAGGACACCCCCGCCTCATCCTGCAACAGGTCCGAGAAATCGCTCTCGGCATAGCCCGAGATGAACATCACCGGCGCATCGCCCAGATAGGGTCGCGCCTTCTTCAGCAGGCTGGGGCCGTCCAGGCCCGGCATGATGACGTCCGAGATCATCATGTCGATTTTCCCGGCCCACTCCTCGGCCAGGATCAGGGCCTCCTCGCCATCGGCGGCCTCGATGACCTCATAGCCGCGCTGGCGCAGAAGCTTGGCGGCGATGCCGCGCACGGCCGCCTCGTCCTCGACGAACAGGATACGCCCCGCCCCGGACAGATCGCGCGGCGTCTTGACCTTGACCTCCACCGGCGCAACCTCGGCCAGCTCGGCCTCGGCGGCGGCGGGCAGGAAGATGCGGAACGCCGCCCCCGCCCCGTCCAGATTGACGACATTGATATGGCCGCCGGCCTGTTCGACGATGCCGTAGACGGTGGCCAGCCCCATGCCCGTGCCCTCATTCACCGCCTTGGTGGTGAAGAAGGGTTCGAAAATCTTGTCCAGAATCTCGACCGGCACCCCGGTACCGGTGTCCGACACCTCGATCAGGGCCAGTTCCTCGACCGGGGCGTCGTGCCAGCCCATGGCCCGGGCCTGCTCACCGGTCAGGCGGCGCGTCCGGATGGTCACCACCCCGGCCCCCGGCTCGACCACGCCACGCATCGCGTCACGGGCGTTGACGGCCAGGTTCATCACCGCCGTCTCCAGCTGGCTCTTGTCCGCCAGGACGATCGGCAGGTCGCGGCCGTAGTCGGTCTCCAGCCGCACATCCTCACGCAGCAGCCGGCGCAGCAGCACGGCGAACTCGCCGACCAGCTCGCCCAGGTCCAGCCGCTCGCGCCGCACCGTCGACTTGCGCGAGAAGGCCAGCAGCTTGCGCACCAGATCGGCGGCGCGGATCGCCGTCTGGCGGATCTCGTTCAGCCCCTCATAGGACGGATCCCCGACCGGATGCCGCTCAAGCAATCCCGACAGCTGCAGCTGGATCGCCGTCAGCAGGTTGTTGAAGTCATGGGCCACGCCCCCGGCCAGCTGGCCCACGGCCTGCATCTTCTGGGCCTGGCTGAGCTGCAGCTCCATCGACTTCTGGGCCGAGACATCGAACAGCCAGACGCGCCGCTTGTCCCCCTCGGGCGCGACATAGAGGTGCAGCATCCGGTCCGGATGCGCCCGCGCCACCAGTTCGATCGGACCGCTGGATCCGAGCGTCAGCTTGGCCCGCGCCTCGATCATCCCGTTCGGCTCGAACAGATGGCCGAAGGCGGCATCGCGGGCCGAGGCCGGGCCGGTCAGCAAGGCCAGGGCCGCATTGGGCTCCTCCACCCGGCCGGAGAAGATGTCCTCGTGGGCGATCACGGCCGATCCGAACGGGGCACCGGCCGCCATGGCCCGGCCCTCGCCGGCACTGGTGCCGCTGCCGACCTGCATCGCCGGCGCATGGGCCAGACCCAGCACGGCCTCGGGGGCGGCCCGTACCAGAAACCGCCCGCCGCCGGCATTGCTGATCAGCACCTCGAGTTCACGCTCACCGATGGTGACGATGGCCCGGGCCTGTTCGCCCTCGCGCGCCTGGGCGAAGGCCATGTACAGGGCGGACGCCGACCGTCCCTTGGGCAGGGCGACCATGGCCCCGTTCTCCTCGGCCCAGGCCCCGTTGAACGCCAGCACCTGACCGCTGGTCCAGACCAGGGCCGCCGGCTCCCCCAGGGCGTCCAGCATCTCGACCCAGACGTCACCGGTCGGCTTGCGCACCTCACTGCGGCCGAAGGCGAACACGCCGGCCAGGGCCACGGCCACGGCGGTGAAGATCAGGATCAGGCCGGGGGCGCTGTACGGATTGGCCCGGAAGGCCGGATAGGCCAGGGCTCCGACCGCCAGCACGAATCCCACGGCCATGACGATCAGCAGGGGATCGAACGGGGCACGGGTCTGAGCCTGCCAACTCTGGGTCTGCATGGGGCCTCGCGGAGCCGATTCGCTGGCGGCAGCATACGCCTTTTCCATCCTATCGCTTCTTCCGCCCCTGCATGACGAAGCCGATGACCCGCGCGGCGGCCTCGAAATGCTCGCGCGGGATCGCGTCATCGACCTCGACCGCGGCATACAGGGCCCGCGCCAGCGGCACATTCTCGACGATCGGCACCTTGTGCTCCCTCGCCACCTCGCGGATGCGCAGCGCCAGGGCGTCGACGCCCTTGGCCACGCAGACCGGCGCGCCGTCGCCCTTGTCCGGCTCGTAGCGCAGCGCCACGGAATAGTGGGTCGGGTTGGTCACGATCACGGTGGCGGTCGGCACCGCCTGCATCATCCGCTGCCGACTCTTCTGGGCCCGGATCTGCTTCAGCTTGGCCTTCACATGGGGGTC
>CAXBHG010000110.1:0-6969 GCA_963975385.1 uncultured Brevundimonas sp. | reverse complement strand
CGTCGCCTCGCGCGCGCCCTCGATAAAGTGGAACTCCGCCGCCATGTCCCGATCCATAGCCACACGCCCCCTCGCCCGGCTGGCCGTTCTGGCCAGTGCCACCGTCGCCCTGGCGCTGCCGGGCGTCGCCCTGGCCCAGGCCCAGCCATTGAACGTCGGCATCGATCAGTCGACACGGGTTCAACTCAGCGGCCCGGCGGGGTCAGTGATCGTCGGCAATCCGCAGATCGCCGATGTCACCGTCGTCGACGCCAACACCCTCTACATCACCGGCAAGGGCTATGGCGTCACCGAGATCGTCGCCGTGAACGCCAGTGGCCACACCGTCTTCCAGAGCCAGGTGGTCGTCACCGCCGGCAGCGGATCCGGCCAGGTGCGGATCTGGCGCGGCGGCCAGGCCACCGAGATGGCCTGCGCCTCGTCCTGCTCCCCGTCGGTGCGCGCGACGCCGACCCCCTGAGCGACGAACCGATCGTCCTCATGACTGTACCACCCGCCAAATCTCCCCCTCCCCGCCGACGCTCCGGATTCTGGCGCGCCCGCGACGGCTCGACCGCGGTGGAATTCGGCATGGTCGCCCTGCCCTTCTTTTTTATGATGTTCGCCATCCTGGAACTGGGCATGGCCTTCGTGATCGACTCGATTCTCGAGAACGCCACCGCTGAAACCTCACGGCTGATCCGCACCGGACGGGCCGAAAACTCAAACATGACGGCGGAACAGTTCAAGACATCCCTGTGTGGCCGGATGAGCATCTTCCAGGCCGACTGCGATGCCCGGGCAACCATCGACGTCCGCGTCATCCCCGACTTCAGCACCGCGAACCCGCCCGACCCCATGCAGTCCGGCAGCTTCCAGACCACCGATCTGGGTTATGACGACGGCACCGCGGGCAGCACCATGTTGATCCGGGTCTGGTACAAACAGCCCCTGGTGACCCCGTTCATGAACGAGGGACTGTCCCGACTGAAGGACGGCTCGGCCTATCTCACGGCGACCGCTGTCTTTCGCAATGAGCCGTTCAACTGATGGCCGCCCCCCGCCCGTCCCTGCTGGCCCGGCTGCGTGGCGACGTGCGCGGCGTGTCCGCGGTCGAATTCGCCCTTCTGGCCCCGGTGCTGATCGCCTTCTATTTCGGCCTGGCCGAATTCTGCCAGGGCTATATGGCGCAGAAGCGTATGGGCCATGCGTCGGCCGTGGTCGCCGACCTGGTGGCCCAGAGCGATACGATCCGGTCCAGTCAGATGACCGATATGTTCAAGGTCGGCGATCTGGTGATGAAGCCGTTTTCCAGCTCGCCCCTGAAACAGCGGGCCTCCAGCCTGACCCGGGATACCTTCGGCGTGGTTCGCGTCGACTGGAGCCAGGGCTCCGGCATGGCCGCGCTCACCAACGGCAGCACGGTGACCATTCCCGACGGCCTGATCGAAAATGGCGAAAGCGTCATCATGACCGAGGTGACCTATGATTATGACTCGCCGGTCGACTATCTGATGCCGTCGGTGACCCGTTTCAGCCAGTCCTACTTTCTGCGGCCACGCACGGTCGACAGGATCACCTATTCCAATTGATCGCCGGCCAGGGCCTGACGCAGGGCCCTGATCTTGGCCGTGGTCTCCTGGAGTTCGGCCTCGGGCTCGCTGTCCGCGACGATGCCGGCACCGGCCAGGGCGCGATAGCGCCAGCTCCCGCCACGCCGCGCGAAACACGCGGTCCGGATCAGGACCGATGCCGTGAGCCCCCCGTCATCATCGATCCGGAACAGGGATCCGCACCAGGCCCCCCGAGGCGGCTCATGGCCCGCGATCACCTTCATCGCCTGGTGTTTGGGGGCCCCGGTGATCGAGCCCGGCGGAAAGGTCGCCTCCAACAGGTCGGCGGCCGTGATGTCCGGCCGGGCCACGCCGGACACGGTCGAGACCAGATGGTGCACGGTCGGCAGGGTCTCGATCTCGAACAACCGCTCGACGTGGACCGTGCCGGGTCGGGCCACCCGGGACAGGTCATTGCGCATCAGGTCGACGATCATCAGGTTTTCTGCCCGGTCCTTGGCGCTGGCCTTCAGGTCGCGCGCCAGGGCGGCGTCGCGGGCCGGATCGACATCGCGCGACCGGGTGCCCTTGATCGGCCGCGTCTCGATACGCCCGGTCGCGGCCTCGAAGACCAGGAACATCTCGGGTGAGTTTGACACAAGGGCCCGGTCGGCCAGCCGCCACCAGGCCCCGTAGGCCGCGGCCTGGGTTCCGGCCAGTCGGAGCATCACATCGAACGGATCAGTGCCCGGACCCAGGTCTCCGCCCCAGGCCCGCGCGATATTCGCCTGGAACAATTCTCCGTCGGCGATCCGGTCGATCACGTCCTGGACTGCCGCGCGATAGGCCTGGTCGGGTGCCTCGGCCGCAAACGCCAGCGCCGGGGCGGCCGGCACCGGCACCGGAACTGCGGCGGCCAGCCAGCCCTCGGCCGTGTCCCCCGCGACACGGGCCGACGCTGCATCGACACCACGCCCGATCACACGTACCCGCCGGGCCTCATGATCGAAGCCCAGCATCGCCGGATAGCGGGCCAGCATCAGGTCCGGCCAGACCTCGGCACGCGGACCGGTCGCCGGCCGGGCCCCGGCGTCATAGCTGATCAGGCCGACGGTTCCGGTCGCGAACTCGGGTAGGCGCAGGACGGCGAACGGATCGGCGGCCGCCGCCGGGCCAACATGGACCCGGTCAGGGTCACAGGCGACCCAGGACCAGCGTCCCAGTGGCCCGCCGTCAGACAGCAGGGCCAGGGCTCCGTGACGGTCCTTCAGGCCGGCAGCCACTGATAGCGGGTCGGTCCACGGCAGGGTCCGCGCGTGGACGGTACCGAGGCGGGCGGTCATGCTGACAGGCGCGCACCGATCCGGTCGCGCAGGACCGTATCGATCCCCAGGGCCTCGGCCAGATAGGCGTCGATCGAGCCATGGCGATCGTCGATCGCCGCCCAGGCCGCCTCCAGATAGGCGGGCTCGACCCCCATGAAGGCGACGACCGCGTCATGGGCGGCGGGTCGGCCGGTCATTCGCTCCAGCTGAAGGGCAATGGCCGGCGCACGGGCTTCCAGGTCAACGGCCTGGTTGGTCAGCAGATAGTCCGCGATCATGTCGTCGCGATCGACACCCAGCAGATGATGGGTGAGGGCCGCCAGCATGCCGGTCCGGTCCTTGCCCGCCGCGCAATGTATCAGCACGGGCCGGTCACGGTCAGCTACAGCCCGGAAATAGCGGCTGAACAGGTCCAGATGGGCATCGGCAAATGGCAGTTTGCGATAGGTAGCGGTCATGAAACGCCGCCCGGAGTCCGGTGTCAGGTCGGCGTTTTTCAGGAAGGTGATGTGCGGAGCCTCACCGACAGCGTCCAGATCGCTTTCGATCACCTCGCCATCGAAGCCGGCGGGGCGTCGCGACGGCTGCTGGGCCCGCTCGACGGGCCGCCTCAGATCCACGATGGTGCCGATGTCCAGCGCTGACAGCCGCGTCAGGTCTTCAGCGCTCAACCGGGCATGATGGGCCGAACGCAACAGCCACCCCGGCCGGACCCGCGTCCCTGCCGCAGTGGCGTAGTCCCCGTAGTCGCGAAAATTATCGAGGGCGTCGAAGCGGAGAATGCGGCTGCTCATCGCGCATGCATAGACCGCCGGTGGTCGGCTTGGAACCACCGGCGGTGTCGCGGTCAACGGCTGTCGGCCACCAGCCCTGACATGGCGTCCAGATAGGCGACAAAGGCCTCGCGTCCCGGGCCGGTCATACTCGCCCGGGTCAGCGGCTTGCGACCCTGGAAGGTCTTGGTCACGGTCACGAAACCGGCGTCCTCGAGCTTGCGCAGGTGCACCGAAAGATTGCCGTCCGTGGTCTGCAACTTCTCCTTCAGTTCGTTGAAATTGGCGCTGTCCGTCGCCGAAAGGTACGCCATGATTCCCAATCGCACCCGACCGTGAATGACCTCGTCGATCTGGCCGATGTCAAAGACGGCCATGATCAGATCACCTCGGCGGGTTCCTGGCGCATCAGCACCAGCCCGGGAAACAGACCCGTCAGAACCATCAGAACGGAGAAGACCAGATAGATGGCGGGGTCACCGATCAGGGCCCCGCAGGCGATCGCGCCTGCATAGGCGGTCAAGCCGACGGCCGTCATCCAGCGTTGGGATGAGAAGGCGGATGAAATCATCCAGGCCGTGCCGTAGGTGGTCGCGACGATGCTCGGCATGGCCCACATCAACGCCCAGTTGCCGCTGGTGAAGCCGACCGCCATCAGACTGATCCACATGATGAAGATGCCGAAGCCGAGGGCAGACCAGGCCGCCCCCACAGCCTTGTTTCCGGTCGAGCCCGCGCCGGGCTTGCGATTGGCTCGACGGATCAGGAAGACCAGGGCCACGCAGAAGACTGCCCCCGCGGTCAGCCAGATCCACAGCATGGCCATGGGATCAACGACCACGAGGTCGCTGACGATCGCCCATTGGACCAGATTCGCGGCTCCGAATATCAGGCCGGCCGCGACCATGATGGGGCCGTTCAACAGGGGTGCCTGTCGACCCTCCTGGGCCATGGCGCGCATATAGGCGAGATCGTCGTGGGCGGTGGAATGGCGGTTGTCGGTCATGATTGTCACCTCGTGTTCGCCGTCACAGTGACACCCACGCTTTGTGTTGTAAAGCACTTTTTGTATCACGAAGCCGTGGGGCTATCGTAGCGTCCGGTCATGCCCGCATCCGTCAATTATCACTGCATCGCCTATGCTGACCTTGAGGTCTGCAATCCCCTCTACATGGCCACAGTCGACGCCGCCGCGACCCGCACCGGTCTGCGGCCCGGAGCCCGGGCCCTGGATATCGGGACCGGCAACGGGGCGATTGCTGTGCGGCTGGCCGAGGCCTTCGGCCTGGACGTCACGGCCGTTGAACTGGACCCGGCCATGGCCGATATCGCCCGCGGCCGAATCAGCGCCTCCACTGCGGCAGACCGCATCACCCTGCGCCAGGCCACCTCCGGCGCGGTTCTGGCCGAACTTGACGCGCTGGACCTGATCGTGGCCACCGGCACCACCGACCCGGCCGGGGACGGCCAGCTCGAGCCCGCCGCCATCTTCTCCGCCCTGTCCCGCCATCTGAAACCGGGCGGTTGGCTGATGTGGGGCGATTTGATCTGGAACGCGGAACCACCGGTCCCGGTGCGTCAAATCTTTGAATTAACAAACAGATACACGACCGACGCAGACACACGGACAGACGCCCGCGCTGCCGGATTCGAGGTCGTCAGCGCCGATATCTCGCCGCGATCCGCGATGGATTACTATATCGGCGGTGCCGACCGGGCCGCCCGCGCCTGGCTGGCCGATAATCCGGACGCCCCCGAGGCCGCCGCCGTCCGCACCTCGGCTGACCGGGTGAAGATCATGTTCGACTTCGGTGGCGACTATGTCGATTTCGGGCTCTACCTGCTGCGCAAACCGCCTATCTGAACGGGGGTTCGTCGAAGGCACGCAGCTTGCGGGAATGCAATTTGTCGCCCTCGGCCCGCAGCAGGTCGACCGCCTGGATGCCGATCTGCAGGTGTTCGGAGATCGACCCCTCATAGAAGCGGTTGGCCTGACCCGGCAGCTTGATCTCGCCGTGCAGTGGCTTGTCTGACACGCACAGCAGCGTCCCGTAGGGCACGCGGAAGCGATAGCCCTGGGCCGCGATGGTGGCGGACTCCATGTCGATGGCCACGGCGCGGGACTGGTTGAAGCGCAGCGCCGACTTCGAATAGCGCAACTCCCAGTTCCGGTCGTCGGTGGTCACCACGGTGCCGGTGCGCAGGCGACGCTTGACCTCTTCGCCGGGCGCGCCCGAAACCAGCTTGGCTGCGTCGTACAGGGCGCGCTGGACCTCGGCGATCGACGGGATCGGGATGTCCGGCGGCAGCACCGCGTCCAGCACATGATCGTCGCGCAGATAGGCGTGGGCCAGCACATAGTCGCCGAGGGTCTGGCTGGGGCGCAGACCACCGCAGTGGCCGATCATCATCCAGGCGTGCGGCCGGGTCACCGCCAGGTGGTCGCAGATGGTCTTGGCGTTGGACGGACCGACGCCAATGTTGACGAGGGTGATTCCGGCCCAGCCCGGCGCGGTCAGGTGATAGGCCGGCATCTGGTGCTTGCGCCAGGCCGTGTCCATCACCGCCAGTTCGGGGTCGGGATTGTCGCGCGTAATCACCACACCGCCGGCACAGGACAGGGTCTCATAGGGACTGTCCGGGTCGGCCAGCTGGACACAGGCCCAGCGGACGAATTCGTCGACATAGCGGTGGTAGTTGGTGAACAGGATGTAGGACTGGACGTCCTCAACCGGCGTGCCGGTGTAGTGGCGCAGCCGGGCCAGCGAGAAGTCCGTGCGCAGCGCATCGAACTGCGACAGCGGGAAGTCCTCGGCCGGGTCGAACAGTCCGTCCGAAATCTCGTCCCCGATATTGGCCAGATCCGTGGTCGGGAACCAGCGGGCGATGGCCGCGGTCTGGCTGCGGTCCAGCACCACGTCCGAACCGTCCAGCACATAGGGAAAGGGGATTTCCTGCTCCGAAGGCCCAACCTCGAAGGTTGCGCCATAGTCCTCTTCCAGCAGGGTCAGCTGCTCTTCCAGATAGGTGCGGAACAGGTCGGGGCGGGTCACCGTGGTCGAATAGACGCCCGGCCGCGACAGCCGGGCATAGGCCCGGATCGGCTGGACCTCCAGCCGTTCGCCGAACCAGCTGACCCGCAGCTGCGGATAGGTGAATATGCCGCCTGCGCGGGCCTCGGGCGAGGTGCGCGCGCCGTTGGCAATAAAGGCCCCGACCGCGTCGCGCAGATTGGCGACCGACTGACTGTAATGGGCTTCGAGGCGGTCCAGAGCCGCCTGGGCTGTGAGTGTTTCTTTCATGGCCTCGTCTAGCGGAAGATCGTGACCTTGGCGAGAC
>CAXBHG010000109.1:0-6980 GCA_963975385.1 uncultured Brevundimonas sp. | reverse complement strand
TCCGCATTGGGGCTTCGCAGGCGTCCGCTTTTCGCCTTCAGGCGACTGTCGGCTCCCGACCCATTGCGGACATCCCGAAGTTCCGACACCCTCCGAAAATGCGCTTGGCGTCACTTATTAGCTGGATAGATCGCGAGTGGAACGACGATCTGAGGGCGAGATTTACACTTCCCCTCATAGTCATGGCTGTCTGGGCCCCCCTCTCACTCATAGGTTTTAATCGGATAACCGTCTCACTGGCCGTCATCTGGGCCGTGCCGTGGGTCGCGGTATTCTTCTGGAGGTTCGCAGTCTGGCTGCAGCGTTCTGAGCGGCGGGAACTTCGAAACCGGAAACGTAGAGGCCGGTAGGTCCGCTTCCGACCCATTGCGGACCTTGGCAAACGGTGGAAAATCTCAGCGTTGGCTAGGTATTATGGCGGGGGGCACCGAATGAAGGCTTACACTGAAGCTGTGTATGCGACCGTGAGGTGGTTCTTCATTTTGGGTGCGGTCGTCTTCTTGATTTTTGGCGCGTCGTTCGCGTTCGGCATCCTGTCAGATGCAGCTTCGCCGTATGCATGGTCCGATGTCGCGATATCGGGCGTGGCGAGCCTGGGGGCCCTCGGCGGCTCGTTCTTCGTCTCATTCGTGAGGCGAATACACAACGCTGCCATGGATCGTTAGCCGATCGATCTCCCGCCCGTGCGGGAAATCGGGTGGATGTTATTGTCTGCTTTCCGCCCTCCGACGAACTTCCGCTCCCGACCCATTGCGGACATCCCGGAGTTGTTGGACAGTCAGCGAATGAACCTGCTGTTCTCGCTCCTGCTGGTGCTCTCTGGCCCTCACCATATGGAGCCGCCGCAAGGGACGCCGATTACCGGCGTCTATAGCAACGTCAGCTATAGCGATGAGACGGGGGATGCGGGCGGTTTCGAAGTGGCGATCAATGCCGACAGCGGATCGAGCCCCACCATCGTGTTCACGATTTGCGAAGGCGGCTGTTATGGCGGCGATACGTGGCCGGTTGCGATAAACGGAAACCAAATCGCATTCAGCGTCGTCCACGAATGGAAGCGAAGCGACGGGTCCGCATGGACGGAGACGGAAGAATATGAGGGTATCATCTCCGGCGACATCCTCAGTCTAACGAGCCCGCAGGTGCCGGGCGTCGATCCCCGCCTTGCGCGAGTTTCCCATCCGACGCCGGGACAAACCGCGCGCCTTGCCGGGAAAATCGACTGATTGAGGAGGTCGAAAATGTCTGGCTCTGAAACCGCGATGAGAACGACCGTCCTCTCCTTCGCGCTTGCGCTCGCGCTTTCGGCTCTCGGATCGTCGGCGCATGCGCTCTGCATCTACAAGGGCGAACTCTACGCCGAGACGAGCCTCAGCCAGGAGTTCGAAGACTCTCGATGGGTTGTCAAAGCTAAGGTGCTATCGGCAACCGATCACTTCATCGAAGGCGAAGAGCCTTGGACGGAATACCAGCTTGAGGTCCAAAACGCCTTCAAGGGCACCCCACCTCGACAACTGCGGTTCTTCACGTTCCGAAACAGCGGCGGCTTCTATTTGGATCGCGGACGGGAGCATGACCTCGGCGGCGAGTATCTTCTCTTTCTAAACCCCACGGCCAGTTCCCCCGAAATTCCGGCAGCGGCCAGCGGGACGGTCTCCGTGAACTACAGTTGTGGAGTTTCCCGGCTTTGGAATGGCGTAACGTCAGGAGCACAGACGGAGCTTCTTCGGCTCCGCCGCTAAAGTCCGCTTCCCACCCTTAGCTGACCTTCACAAAGTCCGCTTTTGGCGACGCTCTGGAGGCAACCGAACGCCGCCCGCACCGCCTCACCCCAGCGCCGCAACCATCCCGGCAATCACCCCCGCCGCCCGCGCCTGATCGTCGGCGTCCAGCGTGGTCAGGGTCACCGTGCCCAGCACGGTCCGGTCGCGGCGGTCGCTGGTGCGGGCATAGGCGGGGTCGTAGTGGGCCTCCATCAGCTGGGCGGCCAGGGGTTCGATCTCGCCGCGCGTGGCCATGGCGCGCCATTCGGTGACGGTGGCCCGGGCGTGGTGGCGCGGCAGGCGGCTGAGGGCGCGATCGAGACGATCGGGGTCGGCGGCGATCTCGACATAGGTCTCGACGATATGGCGGGCGCGGGCCGCCAGCGGGGCCGACAGGGTGATGACCCGGGCCGTGCCCATGGCGGCCCACAGGCCGGGCGGCACGGTGCGTTCGCCGACGCGGCTGCTCTCGGCCTCGACCACGATCGGGCGGGCGGGATCGAGGCGCTGGAGGGCGTCGAACAGCCGGCTCTCGAACGCCTTCTGCGACGGCTGGCCGCCGGGCATGGCCCCGAACAGGGAGCCGCGGTGATTGGCCATGCCTTCCAGATCGAGGGTCTGGATGTCGTGGGTCGCCAGCCGTTTCAGCACCTCGGTCTTGCCGCAGCCGGTCGGGCCGTCGATCAACACGATGCGCAGGGCCGGGGCGGCGTCATACAGGCCCGCCACCACCTGGCGCCGCCAGGTCTGGTAGCCGCCTTCCAGCAGGGTCACCGGCCAGCCGACCTGGTCCATCACCGTGACCATGGCCCCCGAACGCTGGCCGCCGCGCCAGCAATAGACCAGGGGCTGGAAACTGCCGTCGCGGTCGCCCAGCGCCCCTTCCAGATGGTCGGCGATATTGCGCGCCACCATGGCCGCGCCACCGCGGCGGGCGAGGAATTTGGAACGTTGGACATATTCGGTGCCGACCGCGGCTCGCTGGGCGTCGTCCAGCACCGGCAGGTTGATGGCACCGGGGATGTGATCCTCGGCGAACTCGGCCGGCGTGCGCACATCGATGATGGCGTCAAAGCCGTCGCGCGCGGCCGGGCCCAGATCGGTGGTGCGGCGGATCATTCAGCCGATGACCCGGACCACGGGCGGCCCCTCGACGACGCGGCCGACCACGGCGGCGCGGTCGAAACCGTCGGCGCGGACCATGTCCAGCACCGCATCGGCCCGGTCCGCCGCCACGGCGATCAGCAGGCCGCCGCTGGTCTGGGGGTCGGTCAGCAGGTCGCGCCGCCAGGCGTCGAAGCCTTCCGGCAGGACCACGCCTTCGCCATAGCTGGCCCAGTTGCGGCCCGAGGCCCCGGTGCGCAGACCGTCGCGGGCCAGGGTCTCGACCCCGTCCAGCAGCGGGGCGGCGGCGGCCTCGATCTCGACCGTCAGGTTGGCGCCGCGCGCCACCTCCAGCGAATGGCCCAGCAGGCCGAAGCCGGTGACGTCGGTGACCGCATGAACCCCGTCCATCCCGGCCAGTTTCGCACCGGGGGTGTTCAGCCCGGTGGTCGAGCCGATCAGGGCGGCATAGCCGGCGTCGCTCAACACTTCCTGTTTGAAGGCGGCGCTGAGGATGCCGACGCCCAGACCCTTGGTCAGGATCAGCACATCCCCGGCCCGGGCCCCGCGATTGGTCAGGACCTGATCCGGATGGACCAGCCCCAGGGCGACGAGGCCGTAGATCGGCTCGACACTGTCGATCGAGTGACCGCCGGCGACGGGGATTCCGGCCGCGGCGCAGACGCTGGCCCCGCCGGCGAGGATCCGGCCGATGGTGGCCGTCGACAGGGTGGCGACCGGCATGCCGACCAGGGCCAGGGCGAAGATCGGCGTCGCCCCCATGGCATAGACGTCGGACAGGGCATTGGTGGCGGCGATACGGCCGAAGTCGAACGGATCATCGACCACCGGCATGAAGAAGTCGGTGGTCGCCACCAGGGCCTGCTGGTCATTGAGCCGCCAGACCGCCGCATCGTCGCTGGTCTCGGTTCCGACCATCAGATTGGCGAACACCGCCGCCTGGGGCATGCCCGAGAGGATGTCGCGCAGCACGGCCGGGGCCAGCTTGCAGCCGCAGCCGCCGCCGTGGGCCAGGGAGGTCAGTCGGGGTTCGGGCGTGGTCATGGACGCAGCCATAGCCGACCCGGGCCCGCCGCCAAAGCCCGACACCGTTTGACCGCCGCCCGGCGATGGGCAACGGTGGCCGGACATTCACCGGCGGGGGCTGAACCATGCGATTGCGGACCACTCTGGCGGCGGCGACCGCCGTGTTTGCCCTGGCCACCGGCCTGCCGGCCGCGGCCCAGGACAGCGGGCTGACGGCGGCGGTGCAGCAGGACTATGCCGCCAACCTGGCCGCCCTGTTCGACGACTTCCACCGCCATCCGGAGCTGTCGGGGCTGGAGGTGCGGACCGCCGGGATCATGGCGGCCCGGCTGGGGGCCCTCGGCTATGACGTCACCACGGGGGTCGGCGGTACCGGCGTGGTCGCCGTGCTGCGCAACGGCGAGGGTCCGACAGTGATGATCCGCGCCGATATGGACGGCCTGCCGCTGCAGGAGGCCAGCGGCCTGGCCAATGCCTCGACCGTGCGTCAGGTCGACAGCGACGGGGTCGAGAAGCCGGTGATGCACGCCTGCGGCCACGATGTGCACATCACCGCCCTGATCGGCACCGCCCGCCAGCTGATGACCCGCCGCGCCGACTGGTCCGGCACCCTGGTGCTGATCGCCCAGCCGGCCGAGGAGCGCATCTTCGGGGCCCGGGCCATGGTCGAGGACGGCCTCTACACCCGCTTTCCCAAGCCCGACTACGCCCTGGCCTTCCACGTCGCCGCCGGTGTGCCCGCGGGCCGGGTCTCGGTACCGCTGGCCATCAATTCCTCCAGCTCGGACAGCGTCGACATCGCCGTGCACGGCGTCGGCACCCACGGGGCCTATCCGCATCTGGGCGTCGACCCGGTGCTGGTCGCCTCGACCATCGTCGTCAATCTGCAGTCGCTGCGCAGCCGCACGGTCAACCCGCTGGAAGGGGCCGTGGTCACGGTCGGGGCCATCCACGGCGGCATCAAGCACAACATCATCTCCGACCGGGTCGACCTGCAGCTGACGGTGCGGGCCGACAGTCCCGAGGTGCGCACCCTGTTGCTGGACGGCATCGACCGCGTCGCCCGCGGCACGGCCATCGCCCTGGGCGTGCCCGAGGACCGGCTGCCGACGGTGGTGCGTTCGGCGACCGAGACCACGCCGCCGACGATCAATGACACGCCGACCGCCACCCGGGTCCGCGCCGCCATCGCCGGGGCCATGGGTGAGGCCCGGATGATCGACGAGCCGCGCGGCGGCATGGGGGCCGAGGATTTCGCCTGGTTCGTCACCCCCGAAAGCGGGGTGAAGGGGGTCTATTTCAGCGTCGGTGGCACGCCTGTTGAAGAGCTCGAGACCGCCGCCGGCCACCATTCGCCGCTGTTCCGCATCGTGCCCGAACCCTCGGTCACCGCCGGGGTCGAGGCCATGGTGGTGGCGGCCGAGAGCCTGATGCCGAAGACCTGAAGACGCTTGCCGGACGTCGCGTCACCCGCCCATGGTGATGCGACAGTCCGGAGCGCCCTCATGATCATCGTCCATCACCTGAACGACTCCCGCTCGCAGCGGGTGCTGTGGCTGCTCGAGGAGCTGGGCCTGCCCTATGAGGTGAAACGCTATCAGCGCGATCCGAAGACCAGCCTGGCTCCGGCGGCGCTGAAGGCCATCCATCCGCTGGGCAAGTCGCCGGTGATCGAGGACGGCGACGTCCGGGTGGCCGAGACCGGGGCCATTATCGAATATCTGCTGGCGACCCATCCCGGCTCGGGCCTAAGGCCGGCCCCGAATACGGAGTCCGGCCGCCGCTACACCTACTGGCTGCACTATGCCGAGGGGTCGGCCATGACGCCCCTGCTGCTGAAACTGGTGTTCGGCCAGCTGCCGAAACGCTCGCCCCTGCTGATCCGGGGCGTGGTCAGGGCGGTGTCGGACAAGGTGCAGCAGACCTTCATCGACCCGCAGATCACCACCCACACCGCCTACTGGGAAGATGAGCTGGGCCGCACCGGGTGGTTCGCCGGCGATGAATTCAGCGCCGCCGACATCATGATGAGCTTCCCGCTGGAGGCCGCCGGCAGCCGGGTGCCGTTCGGGCCCGACAAGCCGCGTATCAAGGCGTTTCTTGAGCGAATTCATGCCCGGCCGGCCTGGCAGAGGGCGCTGGAACGCGGCGGTCCCTACAGCTACGGCTGAGCGACCGGCGGTCTGCAACCGCGGTCCCGGTCCGGCGTTAAGCGGCCATGCATCTGCAAACCGCTCACGTCGTCGCCGCGCTGCTCGCGGCTGTCGCCTTCTGCCTCGCCTTCATCGCGGCGGGTCTGCTGCTCCTGTCGGCAATCTTCATGGGTCTGGGGCTTGGGGCTATTGCCTGGCTGGCCTGGAGCCTGATCCGGCAGGTCCGTTCAGGGTCCGGTAACCAGGTCACTTGAGTCTTGGCGCGCGGCGCCCTACCCTCTTTGGCCGGTCGCTAGCGCCCAGCGACTATCTGTGCCGAACAAGTCTCTCAGTCGGGCGAAGCAAGAAACTCACGACACTATGGAAAAAGTGCCTATGACGGGCGAGGGCTACCGTGCCCTCGACGATCAACTCCGACAATTGAAGTCGGTCGAACGGCCGAGCGTCATCGCGGCCATTTCCGAGGCGCGCGCGCACGGCGACCTGTCCGAAAACGCCGAATACCATGCCGCCAAGGAGCGGCAGGGCTGGATCGAAGGCCAGATCGCCGAGATCGAGGACAAGATTTCGCGCGCCCAGGTCATCGACGTGTCGAAACTGTCGGGGACCACGGTCAAATTCGGGGCCACGGTCACCGTGGTCGACGAGGACACCGAGGAAGAGGGACGCTACCAGATCGTCGGCGAGCACGAAGCCGATGTGAAACAGGGCCGCATCTCCGTCTCCTCGCCGATCGCCCGCGCCATGATCTCGAAGGAGGTCGGCGACGTGGTCGAGGTCAATACCCCCGGCGGCGTCAAGGCCTATGAAATCCTCAAGGTCGAGTGGAAATAGGCGCGACCGCGCGACCGCTCACGGTCTGGGTCGTCTCCGACGGCCGGGCCGGCATCGAGAATCAGGCGCTGGGGCTGGC
>CAXBHG010000108.1:0-7116 GCA_963975385.1 uncultured Brevundimonas sp. | reverse complement strand
ATGAAAATCAACGGCAACACCATCAAGCCCGGCATGGTCCTGCAGCACAACGGCGGCCTGTGGGTCGTGACCAAGGCCAGCCACGTCAAGCCCGGCAAGGGCGGAGCCTTCGCCAACGTCGAGGCCAAGAACCTCGAGACCGGCAACAAGCTGAACGAACGCTTCCGTTCGGAAGACAAGGTCGAGCGCGTGACGCTGGAGCAGAAGGAGTTCTCCTATCTGTACGAGCAGGGCGACGCCCTCGTGTTCATGGACGACGTCAACTACGAGCAGATCGAGCTGCAGAAGGACTGGGTCGGTGAAGACCGGATCGCCTATCTGCAGGACGGCATGAAGGTGACCATCGAAATGCACGAGGACCGGCCGATCGGCCTGTCCCTGCCCGACCAGGTCAATCTGGAAGTCGTCGAGACCGAGCCCACGGTGAAGGGCCAGACCGCCTCGTCCTCCTACAAGCCGGCCATCGCCAACAACGGCGTCCGCATCATGATCCCGCCCTATATGGGCGTGGGCGAGAAGATCGTCGTCGACACGTCGACCGGCGAATACGTCCGCCGCGCTGACTAGGGCTTGGAAATTAGGGCTTAGGGCTTAGAACCGCCTGCTTCCCAAGCCCTAAGCCCTAATCCCTACCCCTTGAACTTCTCCGTCTGTCCGGGCTGACCGCCTTTTCAGGACCTTCGGACCAGGAGATTCCCCATGGCCCTCGCCTCTGCCCTCGTTTCCGTCATGCTGGACGCGGTCCGCAAGACCGCCCGCCCGATGCTGCGCGATTTCGGCGAGGTCTCGCAGCTACAGATCTCGCGCAAGGGCCCCGGCGACTTCGTCACCGCCGCCGACATCAAGGCCGAGGACACCCTCTACGAACTGCTGATGAAGGCCCGCCCCGGCTACGGCTTCCTGGGCGAGGAACGCGGCATGATGGAAGGCACCGACAAGAGCCACACCTGGGTGGTCGATCCGATCGACGGCACCACCAATTTCATGCACGCCATCCCCCATTTCGCCATCACGGTCGGGCTGGAGCGGCGCGCGCCGGACGGCACGTCGGAGATCGTCGCCGGCGTCACCTACAACCCCGTCGCCAACGAGCTGTTCTGGGCCGAAAAGGGCAAGGGCTGCTATCTGAACGACCAGCGCATCCGTTGCTCGGGCCGCCGCGACATGAGCGAGAGCCTGATCGCCACCGGCCTGCCCTTCATCGGCAAGACCGGCCACGCCCAGTCGATCAAGGACATCCATGCCGTCGGCCAGCGCGTCGCCGGCATCCGCCGCCTCGGCTCCTCGGCCCTCGACCTGGCCTGGGTCGCCGCCGGCCGGTTCGATGCCTATTACGAGCGCAACCTGCAGCGCTGGGACGTGGCCGCGGGGCTGCTGTTCGTCACCGAGGCGGGCGGCATCGTCTCGACTATCGACATCGACGGCGACCCGATGAACGGCAAGCAGATCGTCGCCGCCAACAGCGATATCCACCCGCAACTGCGCAAGATCCTCCAGGCGACCTGAGGCCGGCCGGGGCGACGGTCATCAACCCGTCGTCCGCAGCCCCTACCCTCGGCGCATGATTCAGATCATCCTGTCGGCCCTCGTCCTCCTCGCCGGACCCGCCCCCTTGCCGACTTCCGTGTCATCCCTGCTGGTCATTGCCCACCGGGGGGCCTCGGGCGAACGGCCGGAGCACACCCGGGCGGCCTATGAGCTGGCCATCGACCAGGGGGCCGATTTCATCGAGCCCGATCTGGTCATGTCCCGTGACGGGGTCCTGATCGTCCGCCACGAGAACGAGATCGGCGAGACCACCGACGTCGCTGCCCACCCCGAATTTGCCGCTCGCCACACGACCCGCTCGGTCGACGGCCGGGCCATCACCGGCTGGTTTACCGAGGATTTCACCCTCGCCGAACTGCAGACCCTGCGCGCGCGCGAACGCCTGCCGGCCGTGCGTCCGGCCAACACCGCCTTCGACGGCCAGGACCCGATCCTGACCTTCCAGCAGGTCATCGACATCGCCCGCGCCGGCACGGCCCGCACCGGACGATCGATCGGCGTCGTGCCCGAGCTGAAACACCCGTCCCATTTCGCCGCCGCCGGACTGCCGATGGAGGACGCCTTCGTCGCCGTACTGGAAGCCAACGGCCTGACCGGGGCCGACGCCCCCGTGCTGATCCAGTGTTTCGAGGTCGGGCCACTGCAACGCCTCGCCGCCCGGATCGATACCCCCCGTCTGCAGTTGATGGGCGTCAGGGGCGGTCCCGTCGACCGACCGGACCTGACCTATGCCACCATGGCCACACCCGACGGTCTGGCGACCGTGGCCGGCTATGCCAGCTGGATCGGGGTCGAGGCGGCGATGATCGCCCCGGATCTGGCCCGGACGCAGACCGCCCTGATCGCCGACGCCCATGCCGCGGGCCTGAAGGTCGCCGCCTGGACCTTCCGCGCCGAGCCGCAGTTCCTGCCGCCCGGCGCCGCCGACCTGACGGTCTGGCTGACCGCCTTCCGCGATTTCGGTCTGGATGCCGCCTTCAGCGACTTTCCTGCGAGCGCCGTGGCAGTCGCCGTGCGCGCCCGTTAGGGAAAGGCGTTTCTAGCGACCGGCCACCAGGGTCACGCGGATATTCTCGCCGGTCATGGCCCGGGTGGTCCAGCTACCGCCGACAGCCACACGCACGATCGGTGTGCAGAACTGCCCCGGCAGCGGCAGGGGCCGCCGCTGGCTCAGACACAGCTTGCCGTCCCGCACCTGCCAGACACCGGCGTTGCGCCCGCCTCGTCGATCCTGCCCTTCGAACCGTCCGCCCTCGGCCAGCCACAGCCGCGCCGTGCGGCCATCCGGATAGGTCGAGACGAGGGTGTTCGAGAAGGCGGTTTCAAGGTCCGATACGCTCGCGGGCGCTTGCATGGACAGCATCAGACTCATCAGGATCACGGCGGGCATCACGGTTCTCCGGCTGTACGCGCCGATATTCGTCGGCGGTCTGGCTTCAGTCCGAGCGGAACTGCAGTTCCGCCAGACGCGCATACAATCCCCCCCGCGCGATGAGTTCAAGATGCGTACCCTGATCAATTACCGCTCCGTCCTCCATCACCACGATCCGGTCGGCGCGTAATACCGTGGCCAGCCGGTGGGCGATGACCAGGGTGGTCCGTTCCGCCATCGCCGCGTCCAGCGCCTGCTGCACCAGCTGTTCATTGCCCGCGTCCAGTGCGCTGGTGGCCTCGTCCAGCAGCAGGATGGGGGCGTTGCGCACCAGGGCCCGGGCGATGGCCATCCGCTGGCGTTGCCCGCCCGACAGACTCTTGCCGCGCTCGCCCAGCGGCGTGTCGAAGCCCTCGGGCAGGGCGTCGATGAAGCCCAGGGCCTGGGCCTTGTCCGCCACGGCCCGAACCTCGTCCACCGTCGCCGCCTCGCGCCCGAAGCGGATATTCTCCAGCGCCGACCCCGAAAACAGCGGGGCCTCCTGTGACACCCAGGCGAAGCGGCGGCGCACGGCCACCGGATCGGCGTCGCGCACATCAACCCCGTCGACCGAGACCGTGCCCGTCTGGGGGTCATAGAAACGCAGCAACAGGCGGAACACCGTGCTCTTGCCGGCCCCCGACGGTCCGACCAGGGCCACCGTCTCGCCCGGACGCACCGTCAGGCTGAATCCCTTGAGCGCCGCCAGATCAGGCCGGCCCGGATAGGCGAAATCCACCGCCGACATCGACACCTCGCCGCGCGGCGGCTCCGGCAGGGCCCGCGGCGTGTCCGGCGCGGCGATTTCGGGCGTGGCGCGCATCAGTTCGTCGATCCGCTCCATGGCCCCGGCCGCCTTCTGCACATCGCCCCAGCTCTCGCCCAACGCCCCCACGGCCCCGGCCACGAACACCGACAGCAGCACGAACTGCAACAGGGCCCCCGGCGTCATCCGCCCGGTGATCACGTCCTGGGCCCCCAGCCACAGCACCAGGGTGACGCCGCCGAACATCACCACGATGATCATCGCCGTCATCAGGGCCCGGGCCTGGATCCGCACCAGCGACACGGCGAAGGCCCGCTCGACCGCCGCGCTGAAACGGCCGATGGCGCTGGCCTCACGACCGAAGGCCTGGACGGTCTCGATGGCGTCGACGCTCTCGCCCGCGAAACCGACCGCTCCGGCGAATTCGTCCTGGGCCCGGACCGTCAGCTTGCGCACCCGCCGCCCGAACAGGAACAGCGGTCCCAGCAGGAAGGGCACGGTCAGCAGCACCAGCCCCGTCAGCTTCAGACTGACCACCGACAGCAGGATCACCCCGCCGATCATGGTCAGGGCGTTGCGCAGGGCGAACGAGACCGAGGTGGTCAGCAGGGTCTCGACCAGGGCGATATCCGTCGTCAGCCGCGACAGCACCTCGCCGGTGCGCATCCGCGCATAGAAGGACGGATCCAGCGTCAGAATGCGGTCGAACAGGCCGGCGCGCAGGTCGGCGACGACCCGTTCCCCGGTCTTGGTCACATAGAAATAGCGCATCGCCGTCGCCAGCCCGAGGAACAGGGCATTGGCTCCCAGCACCAGAAACCACAGGTTCAGGTCGCGACCAGCGTTGTCGAAGCCGTTGTCGATGGCCCCGCGCGCCGCGCCCGTCAGGGCCAGCGACCCGGCGGTCGACAGCATCAGCCAGAAGACAGCGATTGCGGCATGGGCCTTGTGCCGCATCAGATAGGGCAGCAACCGCCCCAGCGGCCGCACGCTGCGGGCCCTGGCCCGCCGGGTCCCGGCCTCGCCCATCTGTTCGACCAGCAGGGCCCCGGCTCCGGGACGCCCCTCGGCTTCGGACGGAGAAACGGCGGGAGGGGGCGTTTGGGTCATGTCGCCCGCCTCTTGCCCCGGAACGCCCCCCGGTGTAAACGCCGCCCCTTCATCCCGCCGGAGCCTTCGGCGGGTTTTCTCATTGACGCGCACCGACGGTCGGCATCGTCATCGCGCAGAGACCGGACGACGACCATGAAAGCGGACACGCACCCCGACTACCATTTCATCACCGTGGTGATGACCGACGGCTCGACCTACCAGACCCGCTCGACCTACCAGAAGGAAGGCGCGACGCTGAACCTGGACATCGATCCGTCGACCCACCCGGCCTGGACCGGCGGCAACGCCCACCTGCTGGACCGCGGCGGTCGCGTCTCGCGCTTCAACAACAAGTTCGGCGGCTTCATCAAGAAGTAGACGACTGCGGCTTAAGAGCCACGAAAAGCGCCGGTCTCAGGACCGGCGCTTTTTGTTTGCCCGGAACGCCGATACCATGGGGACGTTCGGCCGGGGCGAGGACTCCCTGTCCACCGCACGACTGAGCGAGAGCGACCGAGATGAACCGAAGGCAACTGGGATTTGGTGTGGCCGCGGCGGCCCTGACCACGACGGCGGCCACCGCCGCACAGGCGCAGGTCCGCGCCCCGGGCACCACCAGCTTCTACGACAGCTTCAATGACCAGCTGGCCCGCCTGCCCGCGGCCTACCAGGGCGACGTCCGGGCCTTCTATGAACTGACCGGCTGGCGTCCGGTCTGGAATGCCGACCGCCTGGGCGCGCTGCAGGCCGCCGCCGGCCGGGCCGAGCGTCACGGCCTGTCCCCGGCCGACTTCTTCAACTTTCCCGCCCTGGCCGCCGACCCCGCCGCGACCGAGATGCGCACCACGGTCGCCGCCCTGGCCTATGCCCGCGTCCTGTCCGAAGGCCGGGTCCGGCCCGAGACGGTCGAGGATCTGTGGGAGATGCAGAAGAACCGCGTCGACCTGCCCGGCGGCATGGCCGATGCCATCAACCGCAACAGTCTGGTCGACTGGTATGAGGGTCTGGCCCCGACCGACATCGGCTATGCCAATCTGTCGGCCGGCTATGTGCGCTATCGCCGCCTGATCCGCGACGGTGGCGGCTGGCCCGTGTTCAGCGCCGGACCGACGATCGAGCCGGACACCAGCGACCCGCGTATCCTGCCCCTGATCCGCCGACTCGTGGCCGAGGGCGACCTCAGCGCCGCCGCCGGGACCCGCCTGGCCCTCGGCGGCGGCTTCTACGGCCCCGAGCTCCAGGCGGCCGTGCGCAGCTTCCAGACCCGTCACGGCCTGGCTGCGGACGCCCGTATCGGCCCCGGGACCCAGCGCTCCCTGTCGGCCTCGGCCGAGGATCGCGCCCGTCAGATCGCCCTGAATCTGGAACGCCGCCGCTGGCTCAAGCGCGACCTCGCGCCCGAGCGGATCGAGGTCAACACCGCCGCCGCCATCATGGTCTACTGGAAGGACGGCAAGCCGGTTCACTCCAACCGCGTCGTCGTCGGCTCACCGGCCAACCAGACCCCCAGTCTCGAAAAGCCGTTCGCCTCCGTCGTGGCGAATCCCCCCTGGTATGTCCCGGCCTCGATTGCCCGCAACGAGATCCTGCCGCGTGGCCCCGGCTATCTGGCCGCCAATGACATGTATATTTCGAACGGCACGGTGATCCAGCGCGCCGGCCCTTCGGCCGCCCTCGGCTATGTGAAGTTCGAGCTGCGCGACAGCTATGCCATCTTCCTGCACGACACCCCGGCCAAGGCGGTCTTCAACCTGTCGATGCGCCAGCGCAGCCACGGCTGCGTCCGGGTCCAGGGCGCGGTCGAGTTCGCCCGCCTGCTGCTGTCGCCCGACCCGATGAAACTGGCCGAGTTCGACGCCGCCCAGGACAGCCGCGAGACCCAGCGCATCCAGACCGGCCGCGAAATCAGCGTGCGCCTGCTGTACTGGACCGCCTTCGTCGACGGCCAGGGGCGCGTGGCCTTCCGCGAGGATGTCTATGGTCGCGACGACAGGCTGGCCGAGGCTCTCGGCATTGCCGTCAACCTGCCCCGGCCGGTCGATGACGGCACCCGCATCGCCAACGACGTCGGGCCGTAGGCTCGCCCGTCATCCTCGGGCCTGGCCCGAGGATGACGATCTGGTCGGGGACAGGGTTTACCCTACAGCCTGAACGCCGCTTCCAGCTTGCCCATCTGGCTCAGCACGGGATTCTCGGCCTCTTCCTCGGGCCCGTCCAGATACATGCGGCGGTCCAGATACAGGACCCGGCCGAACAGTTTCTCGGCCCGGACCAGATATTCGACCAGGGCGATCGGCAG
>CAXBHG010000107.1:0-7283 GCA_963975385.1 uncultured Brevundimonas sp. | reverse complement strand
TGATTTCGACCGTGTCGCGGACCCAGCTGCAGGCGATGCAGATGTCGTTCTTCTATATGATGCCGTCGATCCTGCTGTCGGGCTTCATGTTCCCGTTCCGGGGCATGCCGGACTGGGCCCAGGCGATCGGCTCGGTGATCCCGGTCACCCATGTGCTGCGCGTGGTGCGGGGATCGCTGCTGAAGGGCGGCGGGGTGATGGACGCCTGGCCCAGTCTGGCGGCGCTGGCGGCCTTCCTGCTGGCGGTCGGGACGCTGGCGATGATTCGCTATCGCACGACGCTGGACTGAGCGGCGCGGGCCGCCCGGTCCAGAGGTCAGTGACAGATCAGGCCAGACCGGCCTTCTTGAGGATCTTCCAGGCGCGGATGACGCTCTGCAGCTTGGCCTCGGCCCCGCGGTCACCGCCGTTGGTGTCGGGGTGAAACCGCTTCAGCATCTCGTGGTAGCGGGCCTTGATGTCCGACTTCTCGGCCCCGGGCTCGAGGCCCAGGTCGTTCATGGCGGCACGTTCCAGCTTGCCGACGCGGTGGTCGTCGGCCGGATTGACCTGTTCCCGCGTGCGGCGTTCGAACAGGCCGAAACTGTCATTCCACGAGCCGGCGGGACCGGTGTGGGCCTTGCCCAGCCTGGCGGCATTGCCCGCCGCCTCGCGCGAATTCTTGCTGGCCTTCATGTCCCAGGTCGGGCGGCCACCGGTCATGGCCTCGTTTTCCTGGGCGGCGCGGACCTGGCCCTCGCTCATGCCGGCGTAGAAATTCCAGTTCTTGTTGTAGGCCCCGGCGTGGGCCTGACAGAAGTCATAGAAGTCGTTCAGCCGCTCGCGCGACTTGGGCGCCCTGGCGGTGGCGGCCTTGCTGCAGTCGGGCCAGTCGCAGGCCTTCTCGCCGGGCTTCAGACGCAGGACGTCCTTCTCCGCCGCCTCTTCCTCGGCGCGTTGCGGCTTGATCCGCATATCCTTGAAACGGGGCGTATATTGAAAATCGGCGCTCATGCCCGCAAGTGTAGGGGGGATTTGGTCATCATCAAGGAACTAGCGATGCCGGAAGGCCCGATCGCGACGATTATCCGCGAAAAACTGACCCTGGCCCTGAATCCGGAGCGGCTGGAGATCGAGGATGACAGCTGGCGGCATGCCGGCCACCACCATGAGGGGGGTATGGACGCGACCCCCGGCGGCGAAAGCCATTTCAATCTGACGGTGATATCCGGCGCGTTCGAGGGGCAGGGGCGACTGGCCCGTCAGCGGGCTGTAACCGCGGCCCTGCGGACGGAGCTGGCCGGACCGGTCCACGCGCTGTCGATCCGCACCCTGACCCCCGCCGAGGCCGCAGTCGCCGACCCGCGAATTTCCGACGCATAGGTAGAATCCCGTTCACCTCATCTTAGCGGGTTGGTCCTAGCGTCACGCCGGGTTGTTATCCGTGGGGCGGCAAATGGTTGAATCCGATGCGATAGATAAGGGTCTGGCCGGTGATCAGCGCCCCGGAGAGGCCGCGCAGGCCCTGCGGGCCATCCTGCAGACCCAGTATCTCCGCTATCTGATTATCTTCAGCTGGGCCCTGGGCCTGCTGGGTACGATCGGGGTCGGCCTGGCGTCGATCTGGCTGGTCAGCACCCTGGCCGCCGGCACCCTGCGGGGGGCCGTTGAAAAGCGCATCAGTGACCGTGTCGGCAGCGGCTGGGGCCTGGTATTCCCGGCCGTGGCGACCATTACGACCGCCGTCTGGGCGACCGCGCCGCTGTTGGCCTGGTTCTCGGACGCCCCGTTCGGCAAGGCGCTGGCCATGACCCTTCTGGTCTGCGGCTATGTGCTGGTGTTCTCGCAGCTTCGAAGCTCGCCGCGTCAGGCGCTGGTGATCTCGTCACCCTATGGGGTCGCCGCCCTCATCATTCTGGTGAGCCTTTGGGGCACGCCGGTGTTCTGGTCCTTCCTCGGCGTGGTGCCGTTCACCGCCGCCGGCCTGTTCGTTCTGGTGATGATGACGATGCTGCGGGAAGAGCGGATTCGCGCCTTCCAGGAGCATCAGGCCCATCTGATCGAGGAACTGGAGACCGCCCGTGACCGGGCCAATGCCGCCAGCGACGCCAAGTCCAACTTCCTCGGGGTCATTTCCCACGAGCTGCGCACGCCGATGAACGGCGTCCTCGGTGCCGCCCAGCTGCTGAGCGCCACGCGACTGGAAGAGACGCAGCGCGAATATCTGTCGATCATCCGCAACTCGGGCGACAATCTGCTGTCGCTGCTGAACGACATTCTCGACATGACCAAGATCGAGGCCGGCAAGATGACCTTCGATGTCGTCGATGTCGTGGTCGACGATCTGCACAAGCGGGTGGTCGGGCCGTTCCAGGCCCAGGCCGAGGCCAAGGGCCTGGAATTCCGGATGGTGTTCGAGGGCGAAAGCCCGGCGACCGTCAAGGGCGACCCGTTGCGGGTCTGTCAGGTCATCCAGAATCTGCTGGCCAATGCCGTGAAATTCACCGACGCCGGTGCCGTCACCTATACCGTCCGCAGCGAACGACTGTCGGACAAGGTCGTGCGGTTCGACTATGAGGTTCGCGACACGGGGTCCGGCATTGCGACGCCTGATCTGGAGCGACTGTTCCAGCCCTTTACCCAGGTTGATGGTTCATCGACCCGCCGCTTCGGCGGCACCGGACTGGGCCTGACCATTTCCCGGCGCATGGCCAATATCATGGGTGGCGACATCGCGGTGACCTCGACCTATGGCGAGGGGTCGACCTTCACCTTCAGCGTCGAGGCCGAGGTCGTCGAATGGACGCATATGCCCCCGGCCGAGGCGATTGAGGCCGAGGTCGGCGACGGGCGCCACCTGACGGTGCTGGTGGTCGAGGACCATCCGGTCAATCGCATGATCCTGGAGGCCTGGATGGGGTCCGCAGGTCATATTTCGGCGACGGCCGAGAACGGCCAGATTGCCGTCGACATGGCCCAGAGCCAGGCCTTCGATCTGATCATCATGGACGTCAACATGCCGGTCATGGACGGACTCACGGCGACGCGGGCGATCCGTGACAGCGGCGGGGCGAATGCCGAAACCCCGATTGTGGTGCTGTCGGCCTCGGCCCGGAATGAGGACCATGAGGCGGGTCTCGAGGCCGGGGCTGACGCCTATCTGAACAAGCCGATCGATTTCGCGGCCCTGGCGCGGGTGATGAACCGGGTCGGGAACGGCCGCGACGGCTTGCGGACCCTGACCGGCGAAGACGGACAGGTCGCCGCCGCCTGACCCCCGGCCCGCCGGCTTCGCCGGGCCCGGTTCGTGGTCTGCAATGAATTGCGGGGCCCCGGGGTTCACATCCGGGCGCAGCGCGTTAGACCCGGACCATGACCAAGCTCGAAACTCCCCTTACTGACGCGGTGGCCGCCGGCCAGAAGGCGATCACGATTGATGCCGCCGTTCTGGTCAAGCTGACCGACATGGCCGGCAGCCTGGCCATCAATCTGACGATCGCCCTGCTGATCCTGATCGCCACGGTGTTCGTGTCGCGCTGGGCGTCGAAGGTCACCCGGCGTGCGCTGTCGCGGGTGCGCGGCTTTCAGGACGATCCGACGGTCCTGACCTTCGCCGCCCAGGTGGCGCGCGTGGTCGTCTATATCGTCGGTCTGATCGCCGTGCTGCAGCGGCTGGGGGTGCAGACCACCTCGATCATCGCGGTGCTGGGGGCCGCCTCCCTGGCCGTGGGCCTGGCGTTGCAGGGGACGCTGTCGAACGTGGCGGCGGGCGTGGTCCTGCTGATCCTGCGTCCCTACAAGGTCGGGGATGTGATCGACATCGGCGGGGCCAGCGGCACGGTGCAGCGGCTGGACCTGTTCACCACCCAGCTGGCCAATGCCAACAACCACAAGATCGTGGTGCCGAACGGCAAGGTGCTGGGGGATGTGATCCTGAACCTGTCCGGCCAGACGACGCGGCGCATCGAGATCGATTTCACCGTCGGCTATGGCGAGGATCTGGACCAGACGCGGCAGGTGCTGGCGAAGACGGCCGGGGCACACGGCAAGGTCCTTGCGGATCCGGCCCCGTGGACCGGCGTCACCGGCCTGCTGGACAGTGCGGTGCAGGTGACCCTGCAGGCCTGGGTCAAATCGGGCGACTGGTGGCAGACCCAGGCGGACCTGATGCAGGCCGGCAAGGAGGCGCTGGACGCCGCCGGTATCGAGATTCCGTTCCCGCACCAGGTCGAGGTTCCGGCCAAGGGCACTTCCTTCGCCCGCATCGTCGGCATGCCGGCTGACGACACCGCTGGAGACTGACGCGTGCGCTACGATTTCGGGTCTGACAATACAGCCGGCATGGCCCCGGCGGCGCTGGAGGCCGTCGTCGCGGCCAATGACGGATTCGCCCGCGCCTACGGGGCCGACGACGTCACCGCCCGGGCGGCCGACCAGATTCGCGGCCGACTGGACGCCGATGCCGAGGTGCGGTTCGTGTTCAGCGGCACGGCCGCCAATGCCATCGCCCTGTCGATGCTGGCCTTTCCGCATGAGGCGGTGCTGGCCCATCACGCGGCCCATATCTGTACCGACGAGACCGGGGCCCCGGGGTTTTTTGGCCAGGGGGTTGGCCTGATCGGCCTGCCGGGCTTTTCCGGCAAGATCGAACCCGCGGCGTTGAATGCGGCCCTGGCCGAGCCCGAGGTCGGCCACCGCCAGCCGCCGGCGGCCCTGTCGCTGACCCAGTCCACCGAATACGGGACGGTCTATACCGAGGAGGAGCTGCGCCATCTGATCGAGCCGGTGAAGCTGAAGGGCTATGGCGTGCATATGGACGGGGCGCGGCTGGCCAATGCGGCGGCGGCGGGGTTCGACCTGACGCAGATCGCGCGGCTGGGCGTGGACATTCTGGTGTTCGGCGGGGCCAAGGCCGGGGCCAATTGCGCCGAGGCGCTGGTGATTTTCGACAAGTCGCTGGCGCGGCGCATCGACAACCGGCTGAAACAGGCCGGACAGACGGCGTCCAAGGCGCGCTTCCTCGCGGCCCCCTTCCTGGGCTTGCTGGAGTCCGGGGCCTGGGAGGACGGGGCGGCCCACGCCAATCTGATGGCCCAGCGACTGGCGGCGGGGATCGCCACCCGTTCGCCCTTCATCCTGGCCCATCCGGTCGAGGCCAATGCGGTGTTCGTGCGCATGCCCGAGGCCGCCCACGCGCGGCTGAACGCGCTCGGCTGGGCCTGCTACCGGTTCGATGACGGGTCGGTGCGGTTCGTCTGTTCCTGGGCCACCCGGGTCGAGGCGGTCGACGAAATTCTGGAGGTCATCGCCGGGCTCGGATGACGTTCCGGTGTGTCGCCGGGACGAAACGGGGTGATGCTGCGCGATTCTGCGGCCAGGCATGCTACCCTGACGAGGAACCCGGGCGGTTCAGCGGCATTGGGTGGAGCGGAGCGTCGACTGTGACGACAGGCAACAGCGGACGTCATCTCTGATGAATGCACCGGCCCGGATCGAGACCACCGCAGCGCGCGACATCGCCGCCTATCGTCGCGTGCGGGCCGTCATGCCGGACCTCGCCGCCGGGCTTTCACCCGAGGACCTGCAGGCCCAGTCCATGCCGGACTGCAGTCCGGGCAAATGGCATCTGGCCCATACCAGCTGGTTCTTCGAGGCGATGATCCTGGCATCGCAGCCGGATTATGCGCCGGTCGATGACCGTTTCCAGACCCTGTTCAACTCCTATTACGAGGCGCTGGGTGCACGGGTGGCGCGGGCCGAGCGGGGGCTGATGACGCGGCCGTCGCTGGCGGCGGTGCTGGACTATCGTCAGGAGATCGACCGGCGGATGGTGGCCCGGCTGAACGCCGGCGGTCTGGACGGGGCGCAGCGCTATCTGCTGACCCTGGGCCTGCATCATGAGCAGCAACACCAGGAGTTGTTCCTGATGGACCTGCTGCATCTGATGTCGCGCTCGCCGCTGGATCCGGCCGCCTTTGAGGCAGAGCCGCGCGCGGAGGCGTTGCAGCCGGCGCGGGGCGGTCATACGCGGTTCGCCGGCGGGCGGGTCGAGATCGGTGCCGGGGCAGGGGGCTTCGCCTTCGATAACGAGCGCCCGGCCCATCCGGTCTGGCTGCAGCCCTTCGCCATGGACCACGACCTGGTCAGCAACGGCGACTGGCTGCGTTTCATCGCCGACGGGGGCTACGGCCGTGCTGAACTGTGGCTGGCCGACGGCTGGGCCACGGTACAGGCCGGGGGCTGGGACGCGCCCCTGTACTGGCGGCAAGACGGGGCGGACTGGACGGTGCTGGGGCTGGACGGTCGGCATCCGGTCGATCCGGCGGCCCCGGTCCGCCATATCAGCTTCTATGAGGCCGACGCCTATGCCCGCTGGGCCGGGGCGCGGCTGCCGACCGAGGCCGAGTGGGAACATGCGGCGACGACGGCCGGTGCGGCCTTCGCCAACCTGTCCGGCGAGGTCTGGCAGTGGACGTCCAGCGCCTACGCCCCATATCCCGGCTTCAGGCCGACCGAAGGCACCGCGTCCGAGTACAACGGTAAATTCATGGTCAACCAGATGGTGCTGCGGGGCGGGTCCTTCGCCACACCGCCGGGCCATGCCCGGGCCAGCTACCGCAATTTCTACTATCCGCAGCAAAGGTGGGCCTTCATGGGACTTCGACTGGCACGGGACATCGAACCGGGACCTGCCGATACGGACACGCCGGCGGCCGGGGAGGCCGGTTTCCGTGAGGCGCTGGTCGCGGGCCTGAGCCAGCCGCAGAAGGCCGTCTCGCCGAAATGGTTCTATGACGCCGAGGGCTCGCGCCTGTTCGAGGACATCACCCGGCTGCCGGAATACTATCCGACCCGGCAGGAGGCGGCCCTGCTGCGCGAGGTCGCACCCGACTGGGCCGCGGAATTCGGACCCGGCTCGGTGCTGGTGGAGTTCGGATCGGGGGCCAGCGAGAAGACGCGCATCCTGCTGGACGCCGGTCACGACCTGGCCGCCTATGTGCCGATCGACATCAGCCCTGAAGCCCTGTCGGACGCCGCAGACCGTATTGCCGAGGCCTATCCGCGCCTGAAGGTCGCGCCGCTGGTCAGCGATTTCCTGCACCTGGAATCCCTGCCGGCCGAGGCCGGCCCCGGACGGCGGATTGGTTTCTTTCCCGGCTCGACCATCGGCAATCTGGAGCCGGGCCAGGCGGTGGCGTTCCTGAAGGCGGCGCGGGCGCTGCTGGGCGGGGATGCCCTGTTCATCCTGGGGGTGGACCTGGTCAAGGACCCGGCGACCCTGGTCGCCGCCTATGATGACAGCC